>JAFGNW010000193.1 GCA_016926795.1 Candidatus Zixiibacteriota bacterium | reverse complement strand
TGACCGGTCGTTTTACCGAGTTCAACCCGTCCTTCCAGAAAATGCTCGGTTACACCCGGGAGGAAATACTCAATCTGACCTATCACGATATTACGCCGGAAAAGTGGCATGAAGCGGAAGAAAATATTATCAAAGAACAGGTTATGAAGAGGGGTTATTCCGATCTGTACGAGAAAGAATATATAAGAAAGGACGGAACCGTATTTCCGGTTGAAATCCAGTCCTACCTATTCCGAAACGACAATCAGGAACCTATCGGGATTTGGGCATTTATTCGGGATATCACCCTTCGGAAAGAAATAGATAAAGCCCGTAGCAAAGAGGAAAACCGACTTCGCGCGGTAGTGGAAAACATGCCGGTCATGATGGACGCCTTCGACGAAAACGGTTCTATCCTCGCCTGGAATCAGGAATGTGAGCGCGTCACCGGCTATACTTCCGAGGAGATAATTAATAACCCTCGAGCTATGGAAATGCTCTACCCGGATCGGACCTATCGCGAAAGTATGATAGCCGAGTGGCAGAAGAAAGGCAACAACTATCGTGACTGGGAATGGGACATCACCTGCAAAGACGGCAGTGTAAAAACCATATCCTGGTCCAATCTTTCGGAAGTTATCCCTATTCTGGGCTGGTTTTCCTGGGGTATCGGTCAGGATATCACCGAATACAAAAAAACCCTAAAGGAACTGAAGCGGCTGGGGCGAGCCGTTGAACAATCGTTCGACGGTATTGCCATGATTGACCTCAACGGCAATATCCGTTTTGTAAACCGGACCTGGGCAACCATGCACGGCTATGAACGCGACGAGCTGGTCGATAAACACATGAGCATGTTTCATCCCAACCGGCATATGGAAAATAAGGTTCTGCCCGAACTGCTCCGCGACCAGAAATCCGACGGCTGGGTTGGTATGGTCGAACATCTCCGTAAGGACGGCACTCTCTTTCCCGCCTGGATGACTATCAGTATCCTGAAAAACGACGAGGGACAGCCGATCGGCTTCGTCAGCACCGCGCGGGACATTACCGAAAGCAAGAAGGCTGAACAGGCTCTTAAAGCAAGCGAGGAAAAGTATCGTCTGCTGGCCGAGACCGCCAGCGACATGATTCTCACCCATAACGTAATCGGTAAAATAACTTACACCAACAACGCCCTGGTCGAACAGACCGGTTATAACGAGCTACTCCTCAAAAGCATGAAGATCACTTCCCTGATGCCGACCGTAAATCTCGACCTGACCCTGCCCGCGGATTACATTACCGAGAGCTCTAATATACGCCCCCAAATATACGAAACGGAACTGCTCACCAAAAACTGCCAGCGGATACCGGTGGAAGTCAACTCTGTTCCACTATTCAAGGAAAACCAGCTGATCGGTCGGCTCATTATCGCCCGTGATATACGGGAACGCCAGCAGGCGGAACAGGCTTTGAAAGAATCTGAAGCAAGATATCGCCGAATAATCGAAAACACCATCGACCTTATATACTCGTGCTCACCTGAGGGAAAAATAATCTATATCAGCCCGCAAGTATCCCGATACGGCTATACTCCCGACGAGGTCCTGGGACGTAATATCATAGAGTTTGCTCATCCGGACGACGCGGAACTGGTCACTAATGATTTTCGCCAAACGGTTGAGTTCGGAGAGAAACCACCTACCGAATTCCGCTTAATTGGCAAGGATAAAACAGAATATTATGTCGAGGAGATAGGTAAGGTCGCATACGATGGGAAAGATATAATGCTGGTTACCGGTGTTATTCGGGATATCACCGATCGGAAACTGGCTGAGAAAGCCCTGCGCAAGAGCGAAGAACGCTTCCGAACCATGGCGGATTTCACCTATGACTGGGAGTCCTGGATCGGTCCGGACGGAAAATACATATATGTATCGCCCTCGTGCGAACGGGTAACCGGCTACCGGGCGGAAGAATTTCTGCGGGACTGCGAGCTCATGCAGAAAATAACACACGCGGATGACCGAGATAAGGTCGTGGCTCACCTTAACGACCACCTTGCTGTCAGCCGCCCTCACACGTTCGAATTCCGGATAATCACCCGCGACGGTTCGCAAGTCTGGATAGAACATGTCTGTCAGCCGGTATATAACTCCGACGGCCGCTATCTGGGCCGGCGTTACAGCAACCGGGACATCACCGAACGTAAAACCATGCTTGAGGCGCTCGTTGAATCCGAGGAAAAATACTCCACCCTTATTGAAAAAGCCAATGATGGGATACTGGTAATTCAGGACGAAACCATTAAGTTCGCTAACAAGGCGATGAAAGCTATCAGCGGCTACACTATTGAAGAGCTGGTCGGGATGAACTACCTTGACCTGACAGCGCCCGAATCAAAAGAACTAATCTCCCAGCGGTATAAACTTCGCCTGGCCGGTAAAAAACCACCCAACTTCTATGAAATTAAACTGCAATGCAAAGATGAGAACGTCAAGGACATCGAACTTTCGGCGGGTCTTATTAAGTATCTGGGTAAAACGGCCACGGTGGCGATTCTCCGTGATATCACCGAACGCAAGAAAGTCGAAGAGCACATTCGACGGAATCTGGCCGCACTCGATGCGGCCACCGACGGCATCGCCATCATAGGCAACGATTACGAATACACTTATCTCAATCTCGCTCATGCACGAATGTACGGTTATGAAACCCCCTTCGAATTGATGCACAGCCCTTTTAAAAATCTATATGATGAAAACGAAATAAGGCGCCTGGAACGGGCTATTCTACCCGACCTTGAAAAAAGCGGTTTCTGGAGGGGAGAAATAACCGGCAGAAAGAAAGACGGCACCCTGTTCCCCGCGGAACTGTCCCTGACGGTCCTTGAAGAAGGGGGCATGGTAAGTATCGCACGGGATATCACGAACATAAAAAACACCGAGAAACACCGGCGCCAGCTCCAGGAAAAACTGGAACGGGCTGAACGAATGGAATCACTGGGTATCCTGGCCGGCGGGGTAGCTCATGATTTAAACAACATGCTCGGTCCCATGGTGGCCTATTCCGACCTTATTCTTGAGGAAGACGACGGCAATCACCGCACCCGTAGAATGGTGGAGAAAATCGGCAAGGCATCCCGTATCGCCGCCGATATCATCCAGGACCTGTTGACCATGGCCCGTCGCGGTCGGTACGAAATGACCTCGACCAATCTCAACGATGTTATCGAAACCTACCTCGATTCGCCCAGTTATGTCCGCCTTACCAAAGACCGGCCTGATATCGAACTGGAACTGAAGCTCGACCCGTCTATCGGTAACCTTCACGGCTCGCCTTCGCATCTGTCCAAAATCGTGATGAACCTCGTAATAAACGCTTTCGACGCCATGCCGAAAGGTGGTAAACTGACAATCGAGACTCATCAACGACACCTTGACAAACTCTATGGCGGTTTTGATAAAATCGTTAAAGACGAATTTATAATCTTTAAAGTCCGCGATACCGGGATGGGTATCGACTCCAAAGATCTGCCTAAAATTTTCGAGCCTTACTATTCCAAGAAAAAACTGGGCGCCAGCGGCAGCGGTCTCGGGCTGGCGGTCGTTTACGGCATCGTCAAGGACCACCGCGGTTATTATGATATCATATCGGAAGTCAACCGGGGCACGGAGTTTATTTTCTATTTCCCGGTCTCACGGGTACGCGAGGAAACCGCGCCGGGCGATAGCCCTGTTCGCGAACTGACCGGTAACGAAGCTGTTCTGGTTGTGGACGATGTCGAGCAGCAGCGCGATATGGCTATCGATTTACTTACCAGCCTGGGTTACCGGGTGACGACGGTCGCCGGCGGTCGGGAAGCTGTCGATTATCTCAGAGACCACCCGGTCGATTTGGTGGTCCTTGATATGATTATGGAAAAGGATTTCGACGGCCTGGATACGTATCGTGAAATAATAAAAATACGCCCCGGACAAAAAACTGTTATAACCAGCGGCTATTCCGTCACCGAGCGGGTTAGTGAAATGCAGGAAAACGGCGCCGGAGCTTTTGTCAAAAAACCCTACACTCGCGAAAGCCTGGGTCGGGCTATCCGGGAAGAACTCGACAAGCCGGTCAAAACCGAGCTTACCGCCGGTTAAATATAGAATTGACTACATACCAACTTCCAGGGCGCTTTTTATTCCGGTTTTTTTCAATTAAATTAACCGTGACAATTCTTGTTTTTTTGAATCCTTCGGCCTATATTTAAATCTAATGGATGAAAAGGAATTAGTAAAAAGGGCTCAGAGCGGTGATTTTGACGCCTTCAGCCGCCTGATTACCGAACAAAAAGATAAAATCTACCGGCTGGCTCTGAAGCTGACCGGGAACCGCGAAGACGCGGAGGATATCGTGCAGGAAACTTTTCTTAAAGCGGTCGATAATATCGACAAGTTTCGGCTGGAGTCGTCGTTCGGCACCTGGCTGTATACCATCGCCTTGAATAACGTCAGGGCGCACATGGGCAGCCGCAAGAAGATGACTCTGAAACCCATCGAGGAGTACCTGCCTTCGGGGCATTCCGACGAAAATACCCACACCCAACTGTTCGATTGGGGCGACCCCCACCAGCTGTTCGAGCAGAAACAGCTTGACCAGATTATCGAATCCGCTCTGGCGGCCTTGCCGCAAAAGTACAGTATGCCCTTCATGTTAAGATATATGGAGGATTTGTCGGTTAAAGATATCGCCAGGATATTGAAACTATCCCTGCCCGCCGCCAAATCGCGTATTTTACGCGCCCGGCTGGCTTTAAGGGAACAGCTGGCGGAACATTTTCGGGAGAAAATTGATGAAAAAGTGTAATCAGAATATTCAGAATATCTGCGATTACATCGACGGCGAACTGGATGGATCCCTCTGCGAAGAAATCGACAAACACCTGAAAGAATGCCGCAACTGCCGAATCATGGTCGATACCCTCCGGCAAACGGTGGTGCTCTGCCGCGAAGGCCGGCAGGAACACCTGCCCGCTGAAATCGAGAACAAGCTCAACGACGCTCTCCGCCGCAAGTGGGAGAAGAAATTTAAGAAATAAGCGCCGCTTCAAGCGGATGGCCTATCCAGATTCACCTTAAAAAAACCCAAGAAAACCTTCTACATTAATATTATATATATAAGCCACTTGTAAAGGCATCTCAAGGGTGAATAATATTTTGATTATGTCCTTGCCCGACAATCTGTTATGTGTTATAGACCATTATTGTACATTATTTTGAATCCTTTCCCGATTTTTCCTATCTAACAAAACAATAACAATCAAAAAATTTGAAAGGACCGGATTCATGAAAAAGTTTTTAACCGAATTTTCCATCAACCATCCCTGGCTGGTTATAGTCGGGATGGTGCTGGTAACGGTTTTCTTTGCCGCCCAGCTGCCCAATATTAAAATAGACACCGACCCGGAAAATATGCTCGAAGCTGATGAACCGGCCCGGGTGTTCGACCACCAGGTCAAAGAAGAATTCTCCTTATATGACTTTATCGCGGTGGGCGTGGTCGATGAAAAAGGCGCTTTCAACAAGCAGCTTTTAACCGATGTTTACCGCATAATGGAAGAGGTCGCGGAAATCGACGGCGTCATCGCCGATGATATCCTGGCTCCTTCGATGGTCGAGGATATCAAGCAAACCGACGGTGTTCTGACGGTCAAGACGCTGCTCGCGGAAGAGCCGAAAAGCGACGAGGAAGCCCGGTACATCCTCGGGCGCATAAAAGACAATCCGATTTTAAGGGGCAAGCTGGCTTCGGACGACGGCAAGGCTATCGCCATGTTCATCCCCATCGAATCGAAGAACATGTCGCACCGTATTGCCGGTGAGATTCAGGAAATTATTGACCGTCATTCCCACGGCGAGCAATATTTTATAGCCGGACTGCCGGTGGCCGAGGACAGTTTCGGAGCTGAAATGTTCAAACAGATGGCCGTCAGCGCCCCCCTGGCGGGTCTGATCATCTTCTTACTAATGTTGCTCTTTTTCCGAAACTTCAAAATCGTCCTGGCTCCCATGATTGTCGCGGTGGTATCGGTTATCTGGGCAATGGGACTTTTGATTTTTACCGGTCACACGGTACATATTATGAGTTCGATGATTCCCATATTTTTAATTCCTATCGCGGTTTTGAATTCCATCCATATCATTTCCGAATTCCATGACCGGTACCAGAAACACAAGCACAAAAAAACCACTATCCGTAACACCATCTCCGAACTGTTCATCCCTATCCTGTTTACGACCATAACCACTATCGTGGGTTTTCTCTCACTGGCGTTGACGCCTATTCCGCCGGTCAGGGTGTTTGGTATTTTCGTCGCTTTCGGTATTCTGGTAGCCTGGTTTTTATCTGTTACCTTCAACCCGGCTTTTGCGGTCCTGATGTCCGATAAAACCCTTCGGAACTTCGGTAAAACCGAGGATGAGCGCGGCCCTCTGTCGCGCATCATGCACTTCTTCCGGGATTTCAACCGCCGCTATTACAAGGGTGTTATTTTCGGCGCGGGCGTAGTTGTGGTCATAGCCGCCGTCGGCCTCAGCCTGATAGTCGTCAACGACAATCCCGTTAAATGGTTCAAACAGAATCACCCGCTGCGCGTTGCCGACCGTATCCTCAACCAGCACCTGGCCGGTACTTATATGAACTATCTCGTTTTCGACGGTCATGATGAAGACGCTATGAAAAATCCCGAAGTGCTGCATTATATCGAAAACATGCAGCGCCACCTGGAGAAAAACAGGATTGTCGGCGCCACCACCGGCGTCACCGATATCGTCAAGAAAATCCGCTATGAACTTTACAACGCCGACCCCGCGAAATTTGCCCTGCCCGACAACCAGGACGAGGTCGCCCAGGACCTGTTCCTCTTCGAAATATCCGGAGGCAATCCCGATGACCTGTTCAAATTCATCACCGAGGATTATGCCAAAGCCAATCTCTGGGTGCAGTTGAAGGAAGGTGACAACCAGTCGGTTGTATCGGTGGTTGACGCCGCCAAGAATTATCTGGCTGAAAACCCGCCCCCGGTGGCGATAGATGTCAACTGGGCCGGTCTCCCTTACGTCAACGTCGTCTGGCAGGAAAAAATGGTGGGCGGTATGCGTTCGGCTCTTTTAAGCTCCTTCGCGGTGGTCTTTATCATGATGATTTTCCTTTTCCGCTCGGTGCTGCTCGGCTTCATATCCATGCTGCCCCTGAGCATAACCATCATGGCCATTTACGGCGCGATCGGCTTTATCGGCAAACCTTATGACATGCCGGTGGCGGTGCTGTCTTCGTTGACGCTCGGCCTGTCGATAGATTTCGCCATTCATTTCATTAAGAGAACCAAATACATTCACGAACGAACCGGTGATTTCAAACAAACCTACCCGGAGATTTTCGAGGGTCTGGCCCGGGCCATCAGCCGCAACGTGCTCGTTATCGCCATCGGCTTCGTCCCCATGTTCTTCTCCTCACTGGTACCCTATATCACCGTCGGTTCCTTCTTCTTCGCTATCATGATGGTTTCCGGGGCAGTCACCATGCTGCTGCTGCCCTCGATATTCATCATGATGAGAAAACGCCTTTTGCCCGACGCAACGGTAGTTAAAGATAATGTTGTAGAAAATGTCGCTAAATCATAAAAAAGTTACGGAGGTTATAATGAACTTTAAAAGAACATTTTCGGTTACGGCGGTCCTGCTGCTTATCGGTGCTGCCGGTCTTTTCGCCCAGGATAACCGGGCCCTGGATTTAATGAAGCAAGCCCACCTTAACCTTTATTATGCCGGTGACGACGGTATCGCTGAGGTCAAGATGACCATCGTCAATTCCAAAGGCAAGGAACGCCAGCGCGAATTTGCCATGCTCCGCCTCGACCTCGAAGACGGCGGCCGCCAGGATTATTACACATATTTCCGGCAGCCTTCGGACGTTTCCCGGCTGACTTTCATGGTCCACAAGATGCCCGACGCTTCCGACAACCGCTGGCTCTATGTCCCCTCGGTGGACCTGGTCAAGCGCATTTCCGCCGATGATAAGAACTCGAGTTTCGTCGGCTCCGATTTCACCTACGAAGATGTCTCCGGTCGTCATTGGAGCGAGGACAACCATAAGCTCCTGCGGGAAGATACCTACAACGGCCGACCGGTGTACGTCGTCGAATCGATACCCAAAGAGAGCTATAAGGGCTTTGCCCGCAAGGTTACTATTATCGACAAGGAATACATTCTGCCGGTAAGAGAGGAATATTACGACAAGAAAGACAAGCTGGAGAGAGTCTTCACGGTCGAGAAAATCGAAAGTATCGACGGTATTCAGACCCCGACCCTGAGAAAAATCGAAAACGTACAGAAAAACCAGTATACGACGGTGGAATTCACTAATATCGATTATAACGTGAACGTCAAGGAAAACGTTTTCACAGAGAGGTTCCTCAAGAATCCGCCCCGTGAATTCATCAAGTAACCGGGGAGGATAAAACGATGAAGAAACAGATTTTATTCAGTCTGGCGGCGGTGCTGGTGTTCATGGTAACACCACCCGCTCTCCTCGCCGGGGAAACGTACCTGGGCGGTTTCGTCCAGGGCCTGTACGGCGGCGGCCTGGACCGCGATAACCCGACCTCGTCGGAAATGACCGCCTCGGAAACCCGCCTGCAACTGCGGATGGAATCGTTTTCCGACGCCGCGGAGTTTTTCGGCCGCCTGGATTTCGTTTACGACGACTACTATAATCCGAGCACGGAGCTGGAACTGCGCGAGGGATTTGTCAAATTCCGAATGTTCAAAAACCTCGATTTTAAAATCGGCCGTCAGATTATAACCTGGGGTACCGGTGACCTGATTTTCATCAACGACCTGTTCGCCAAGGACTACCGTTCGTTTTTCAACGGTCGCGACGACCAGTATCTTAAAGCCCCCCAGAACGCCCTGCGGGCAGCCTGGTATTCCCCGCTGGGGACTTTTTCGGGTATTTACACTCCGCGCTTCACGCCCAACCGTATTCCCACCGGCGAGCGCCTGAGTTATTTTAACCCGATGGCTGGACAGATTGTGGGCGGCGAACCGTATTTCGAAGGCCGGATGCCGGAGGCTGAGTTTAAAAACAGCGAAATCGCTGCCCGTTTCAGCCGTTATGTCGGCAGCGCCGATATCGCCCTTTATTTCTACCACGGCTTTTACAAGAACCCAACCGCACTGGATATGGTCGATTCAACGGCGTATTACCCGAGGCTGAACGTTTACGGCGCCTCGGTGCGCCTGCCTTTGCTGGGCGGCATCGCCTGGCTGGAATCGGGCTATTATGACTCCCGCGACGATGCCGACGGTGATAATCCGTTGATACCCAACTCGACTATCAACAGCATGGTCGGTTTCGAACGTCAGTTGAATGCCAGCCTGACCGCCAACTTCCAGTACCAGAACAACTACATGCTCGACCATGACCTCTATGCCGACAACCTGCCACCCCGGATGGTCGAGATGGATGAAACGTACCACCTGGTCACCTCGCGCCTTACCCAGATGCTGTGGATGGAAACCGTGACCGTCTCCACCTTCGGTTTTTATTCCCCTTCAGAGAAGGATTTTTACGGTCGTTTCTCGGTCAGTTACAAGTACACCGATGCCCTGACCCTGGCTGTCGGCGCCAACATATTCGACGGCAAAGAGGATTACACCGATTTCGGCCGATTTAAGAAAAACGATAATGTTTATTTGAAAATTACTTACGGTTACTAAAAAGGAGAATATATGACTTTGGAAAACAGCATCAGGCTCCTCGCCGGGACGCTGATTTTAATATCGCTGGCGCTGGGCTATTTCGTCTCCCCTTACTGGCTTTTGATTACGACTTTTGTCGGCTTAAACCTGATCCAGTCCTCATTCACCAAATTCTGCCCGGCTGAAATAATTTTCAGTAAAGTCTTCTTTAACAAGAAATCCGCATAATAAAAAGAGGGCTAAAAAAACCGGTGGCGTTAATAAAACACCACCGGTTTCTTTTTTATATATATATCTACTTTTTAGCGACAACCGCTTTCTTACTTTTATTCTGGATTACACCGATAAAGGCGCAGAGAATTCCCAGCGTCACCGCGAAGAAAAAGGACAGCGGCCAGTTAAAAAGACCCGCACTGTGTACGAAATAGTTCCACCCGTAAACCAGCCCGGCGTTAACGACAAAGGTAACGGCAAAACCGATTATAAACGTCAGCAACATATTCTTGATTTTCATTTTACCACTCCTTTGAAAAGGTTTCCTCTCTCATTTATAACAATTACCACCCAGTCCAATATTTATTCAAAAAAATCGACATAGATTCCCCCGGCTAAAGCCGGGGTTCTTACTTTTACAGACCTGCGGTCTGACCTGCTATTCGCTACGTCGCTTAGCTCGCAG
>JAFGNW010000192.1 GCA_016926795.1 Candidatus Zixiibacteriota bacterium | reverse complement strand
CGTTCCATGACAATTTCCGTCTCGTGGGCGGTTTTTTCGTCCCCCTCGAAACGATATTGATTTATATCGCGCGCCATCATCTCCAGCTCTTCGGGTGTCTCGACCGCATACCATATTTCCAGCTCGGACCATTTCAGACCGTTCCGGGTAAAAGCCTCGACCACTTCGGAATAGATGGACGGTGATTTCCAGTCGAAATCAGCCAGTTTGATTTTGTAACTGCCGGACTTGCCGATAATGTAATAGCGGCCCTCGGGAGTTGGACCGAAAACGACATCGGATGCCTTCAACATCTTGATGGCGGTTTTCATCTTCTGGGCGGTAATCGTCGGTGTGCGGCTCCCAATCAACAAAACATTTTCATAACCGGCTTCAAAACAGGCCAGAAAGACTTTTTCAATTCTGATGCCCCAGCGTTCTTTCTCCATTTCATAACTGCTGAACCGGCTTCTGAAATTATCCACCATCTTTCCCTTGAGTTTGCCGGAGATATAATCCATCACAATCTGGACCAGTCGTTTGCGTTCCGGCAAGTCGATATAATAAAGCCGGACATCGGCCTTGTTGACTTCCAGAGCATTATTAATGGTGTCGGTGATGAACGCCTGATGCAAAAAGCGAAGTTCATCTCCCTGGATAGCCGGTCCGAAATCCATCGATGAACCGTCCTCGAACGGTTCCTGGATACAGATGGCGATAACCGAATCGTTTTTCTTTTTAGGGGGCATATCTTATAAGCAGGTTTATCCTTTCTTCTTTAACGAAGAATATAAAAACCGGGCTTGCGGGAGTCAAGCGAAGCCGCTAATAAAAAAATTTTTTTTTAGAACGTTCCGGCAGCACCTTAACGCCCGCGTTAAGTTATCTTTAATAATATATTTGCGGACAACCAGGTAGGCATATAAAAAGATATCAGGAGATTTTTTTCATCTCGGTGAGCATATCCTCCGGACCGACCACACCCTGTAAAACGCGCCTGACTTCCCCGGAGGAATCCATAAGCAGCGTGGTTGGCAGCGAATAATGTTTCAAACCGAACCGGGCCATGAATTCCTTCGTTTGAGGCGAGCCGGCCGTCTCGAGTTGAATTTTCAACGAAACAAAGCGGGCGGCTTCAGCGGCGACCTCGGGATTGCCGAAGGTTTTCTTGTCCAGCACCCGGCAATTAGCACACCAGGTCGCCCAGGTATCGATAAGCACGGGTTTGTTTTCAAGACGGGCGCGCTCGAGCCCGGCTTCGAGGTCGGTGTCCCAGTCTATCAATGATTTTTCAGAGGTACTCAAGGTACCGTCCGGAAGCGTCAGCCAGTTCGCGGCCGGCGGCAAAATCAACCCCTGCATAACGAGAGTACCGGCCAGAAAATACAGCCCGACCAATAAGGCCAGAATCCCTACGTACTTTTTAAGGCGAGGAAAGAACCTGGCTTCGGGCGTGAGGCGGTCCAGACCGCCGCCGAAAACACCCAGCGCGACCAGGATAAGACCGGCCAGAAGGGCTGTCAGGGCTGGCGAGATAATCGTTCGCAGAAAATAAAGCGCCATCAGCAACAGCACAAACCCGAAAAACTTTTTGACCGATTCCATCCACTCTCCCGAACCGGGCAGGGCGTTGATGGCTGAAGAAAACGTACCGAGTATAACATAGAGGGTGCCCAGCCCGAGTGCGAACACGAACAGTACCAGGAAACCGAGTACGGGCGAGCCGTGAGTAGCGATATATAAAAGTATTCCGGCTACGAAAGGTCCCACACAGGGAGAAACCACCAGCGCGGCGACAATGCCCAGGATGACGGCGCCGAAAATACCACCGCCGGAACTGACTATCCCCATTTTTTGCCGCAGAGCATTTGGCACCTGCAATTCGTACAAGCCGAACATCGACAGGGCGAATATCACGAAGATGACGGTTATGCCGATAACCACCGGGGTACTGGCCAGCCAGGCGCCGAAAACACCACCCACCAGAGACACGATAAGACCCATAATACCGTACACTACCGCCATCGAACCGACATAAAAGAGGGACATGACAAAGCCCCGCCCCACTGACCGTTTCTGGCCGGCGAAAATACTGACCGTGATGGGAATCATCGGATAAGTGCACGGGGAGAAAGAGAGCAACAGACCGGTTATGAAAGCCAGTCCCAGAGCCAGGAAATAACCCCAGAAACCATAACGGCCTATCAGACGCTGTAGTTCGGATCCGGTTGCGGCGGAGCCCTCATCGGTTTCATCCGGACCTCCGGATTCCGCCAGGCGGGCGAAAACAACAGCATTGACGGGCTCACCCTCTTCACCCACCGTGATAACCAGATCGGACCGACCCGTTTCCGGGGGACGGCATTCCTTATTGTTGCAAGGCTGGTAGATAAAACCGACCGGAAGGGAGTATTCGCCCGGTTCCAGATTGTTATCAATCGTAACCTCAAAACCGATTACGACCTCTTCGTGATAGACCGACATTTTCTGGTCGGCCAGAAAGGCTTCAAACCCGGCCGGATAAACGATAGTGTGCGGTGTCAGACCGGGGACGGTATCGAAAATCAACTCAGCGGGGATCAGCCAATCCTGATAAGGTAGAGCGGAGTTTATGTGCCAGTCTTTCTTGATTTTTACTTGCACCGCCGCGGGGTAGGTTTTTCCGGGTTGGGCGGAATTAACCGAAAAAAAGGAGGCGACTTCAGCCAATCGCTCGGCTGGAGGGTCGCCCAGATTCAGCGGCACGACCTCGTCGCTTAGAACTTCGCCCGCTACCAGAGAAGTTAACAATAAAACAACAATTACAAGAAACGGGTTGCTGAGCGGGCTGGTTTTTCCGGTCATGTTTTTTTTCCTCTGAACCGACGGTTAGACAGATAAAATTAATGCTGGACTGTTTTTCTCCATATAAATAAATCCAACAATTATAAACTTATAGTACAAAAAAAAACGGATAAAGTTCAAGGATTTATTTTTTGTTCCGGATATGAGCGATAATTTCATTTTTGATAAGCTGGGTGAGCTTGTTAGGGTCGATTTTGGCGGCGATTTTCTCGGCGATGCGTTCGGCCAATTCCAGCGTAAATTGCCGGGTAAAGAGATTAACCTGTTCGGGAGTAACTTTTTCCAGTTTTTCTTCCCATTCCAGCTTTTTGCCGGTAGCTGCCTGGGCGGGTCGGACGTCATCGATGACCACTGTCTCCGGTTCATTGGAATGGATGCGCTCCACCTCCTTTTTGAACTCATCGATGAATTTCTCAACTCCCGATGAACCGCCCTTGGCCGGAGCGGTCGGTTTCTGCGGTTTTTGTGAGGGTGGTGGGGTAATCGGGTCAACCATGTCTGAAGGTTCGGTAAAAGATATTTCCTGGGAATCGGATGCTTTGGGAGCGGTCGGGGCCGAGGCCTCGGACGGCTTATTAGTTTCCTCGCGCATGGAATTGACGAACCAGTCGTAGTCGTGAGCACGCGCTTCATCCTCTTCTTTGAATGCATCCGGGTCCTGCAAACCGTACTGGTCGGACATGATTTCAAGTTTACTCGTACCGGATAATTTCTGTTTGGCCTTGGATGGAGAAGGTTTCCGGGAAATTTCGCTGTTATCTTCCTCTATCATCAACGATTCAATCTTGGTATGCTCTTCGTCGGCGTCTTCCTCCTCGAAATGGTCATAGCCGATCATTTTATCTTTAGATTTACTCGGCTGCTGTTTCCCCACTTTAATCTGGGTGGTCCTATCCATCACTTCCGAATCGGTTATCTGGATATTATCTTTGGTATCGATACCCAGGGCGGCATCCAGCAGGTCATCTTCGAGGTCGCCGCTCTCCGCAGGACCGGTGCCTTCCTTTTTATTATCCGGGACCGCCTGACCGGAGAATATCCGTACCCGTTGAACCAGGTCCTGGGGGTCGAACGGCCGGGGAATTATAATTTCTTCGGGAAAGGGCAGGTCGGTTTTTTCGACACCGGCGAAAAACAATAACGGTACTGAAGCCGTTTTGGCATCTTCTTTTATCTTCATATAAAGGGGTTGCTGGTCCGTACCGGTCATATCGGCGCTGACAAGGATCAAATCGGGGGTGGTAAATTGCAGGACTTCCATCGCTTTTTCAGCGTTACTTACGGAAATAACCTCATAACCGTTTTGCCGAAGAATGTTTTCGGCGATTCCCCGGATAGCGTCTGCAGCTTCGATTATTAAAATTCTTTTATGCATAACCCCTTACAAGTTAATTGTTTTCCTTGTTCTTTTCATGTGATAGTTGCGAGGACGCCTCCTCTAAAAATTTACGGTCGCTCTTACTGATATTTTCGATACCGACCTCATTTATCTTATCCAGGATAGCATCTACCCTCTTCATTATATCTTCGGCTTCCTGCCGTCTTTTATTGAGTTTAGCTTCTTGGTGCTTATAGCGCAAGTTTTTAAATTTATTGAAAATTCTCTTAAACCGCCAGTCGCTTTTCACATAAGCCAAACCGCACAAAGCTCCGCCCAGGTGGGCCATATGAGCTACGTTGCCCGCCGAAAAGAGAAAGCCCAGCAGCATCATTCCCGGAATCGCCCATTTGACCTTGATGGGAAAGAGAAAATAAATATACAGGTAACGGTTGGGGAACATGATCCAGTAAGCGACCAGAATCCCGTAGATAGCTGCCGAGGCCCCGATCATGGGTATTGTCTGTGAGGGTAAAACGATTAAAGTCAACACCGCCCCGGCCAGGCCGCAGATGAGGTAAAAACGACCGAATGAGCGGGAACCCCAGGTATATTCGATTTCGGTGCCGAACATCCAGAGGGCGAACATATTAAAGAAAATATGCCCGAAGCCGCCGTGCAGGAACATATAAGTGAAAATCTGGTAAATCTGGTTGGGAAAATCAGAATAAAAGGTAGCCGGGGTCAATCCCAGCAGATAAGTCAACCGGGGAAATATCATCTGGAGTATAAAAACCCCGGAATTGATGATAAGCATCCATTTGATAAAAGCGGACAGACCACCCGGGCCGATTCTGAATCCGCGGCCCATCGAATTCCATTTGTGCTGGTTAAAACTCATTATAATACACTATCGGCAAAATTGTCAGGTTCATTAAAGGGGCCGGGAAATAAGTCAATCAGCGCCTTTACGTTCTTTATCAGCCGGGTCTTCTCGGACGAGCTTTATTTTATTGCTCTTTTCCTCCAACGGAGGATTACAGGCGGCGCTCATTCACGTCCGTACCCCGAAACGAGGCAGTACCTTCGCTATTAATATATACCAAATCACCAGAAAAACGACCAAAAATAACAAATCATAGAGAAAAGTCATCACAAGCTCCTTCGCCGTTAAACGGGCGGCTTATACGTTTCTATAATATTAAAATTCCTGAAAATCCCAAAAGTTCCAATAGCCTGCCGGGCAAAGATTTATAATAAACGGTGACATTAAAAAACCGGCGCGGGGTAAGCCGGGCCGGTTAAATCATATAACCGGTTTATTATACCAGGACTTTATCGAGCCGCGTGACGAGCTGGGCTTTCGGGACCGCCCCCACAACCTGGTCCACCATTTTGCCGTCTTTGAAAAACAGCAGGGAAGGAATCGACATGATATTGAATTTGCCGGCCACTACCTTATTGACGTCGACATCCATCTTGGTGACCTTGACCTGGTCGGCCATTTCATCGGCGATTTCTTCCAGAATGGGGGCTATCATTTTGCACGGTCCGCACCAGGTTGCCCAGAAATCCACCAGAACCAATTTATCGGACTGCAGCACTTCGGATTCAAAAGTATCGTCGGTAATATTTATAGGTTTGCTCATGTAAAAAACCTCCAAATTTTTATAAAATTATTTCTTTCCCTTCATAACAAAAAATAACCTGTTCGGTTCCGGCCGCAGACAATAATAAAAAAGTCAAATTCATTCTCAGACAGGTTTATATTGACAAATATATTTCATTATAAAAAAATATCAATCACTAAGTTCTTTTACTGCTGAATTTTCAATTCATAACTCAGGCGTCAAGTTTTCAGCTTCTGCTCTTTTTAACATCTTTCTCCGGTAGGAGAGAACCTGGTCAGCGAAGGCTTCAAGCCGTGTTTCCTCGCCGGAATCCCGCAAGCCTTCGTAGCTGATATTCAACCAGGGAATATTCTGCAAATCCTCGGACACTTTTCTTGACAGGGAGCTGACTACCGTTCCGGGCATACAGTTGAACGGCATGGCGTTGACAATACCCGAAGCGCCTTCCAGAGCCATTTCCATAGCTTTGCCGATACTTAACACAGCCTCGCCCTTATAGTCGAGGGTGATATAATTACGGGCCAGCTTCAAAACTTTCTCCACCGTGTAATCGTGCCTGAAATTAAAATGCCGGGCGAAATGTCGCTGCAGATTATGTTCGTAATATTTTTGAGTGAGAAGCTGTATACTGCCGGTCAGGATACCTTTCAGGTTGCGTTCCTTTATGGAATCATCCTTGAAAGTCAGCGAGGTATAAAGCGGCCATTCGGCGAATGTGGCCAGCCAGACTTCAAGGCCCAGATTCTCCAGTTTCTCGATCAGGAAATTATTGGAGAAACGGTTATTGCGCAGATAAATCTCACCGACCACCCCCACCACCGGGAGCTGTCCGGGTGCCCGTTCAACCCGGCTGAACGCTTGCGCCGCTTCCACGGCCAAATCTTCCAGCGATTCGTCCTTTACGATCGCCCGATCCATGCGCCCCAGGTACTGGTAATAAAGTCGTTCGCTCGTACCTTTGTTGATTTCATAGGGACGGGTCCGATGTAACATTTTGATGAGACAGTCCACGAAGACCATCCCCTTCCAGGCGGTTTTCCGGAAATCGGTGCCGCTCAAACCGAAATCGGCATAACCGTCGTCGGAATGCGGAGAATAAATCGGAATATGGTTGTACCCCAGTTCGTCGAGAATCATACGGTGAAACTGGCGGTAAAGACCGAAACGGCAGGGCCCCCCCGCACCCGGCATAAAAAAGACCGACCGCTCATGGTCAAAACCTCTGGACCGGATTTTCTTTATCATATCACCGGTGGTGACAATACAGGGGAAACACTCTTTCCCCGTCGTGAATTTCTTCCCGAATTCCAGCGTAAGTTCATCGGGTTCCTCGAGCACCTCCACCCGAAGGCCGCAGCGCTCCATGGCCGCCCGTACCGGGTAGGCATGGTCGCACATATTGGGGATATAAATAATTTTTTCGAAAGGTCGGAATTTGTCGGAAATAAAATTGAAATCCGACACCGGCGGGTTGTATTTATAAAAACGCAAAGAGTCGATAAAAGCTTCGCAGCGGGTAATAAGACCGGCATCGGCGCTGTGTTCGTCAACCTCGAGCTGAAGATACGGTTTGCCGGACATTATCTTGCGGAAAAAGTGGGTAATGAAAGAATCAGGTCCGCAGCCGAATGAAGTCAGATAAACCGCGAACAGGTTGGGGTGTTTGCGAACGAATTCCGAAGTAGCCATAATCCTTCGCCCGTACAGCCAGTACATATTGCCGTTGTCGTAACCGTTTTCATCGATAGGCAGGAAATCAAGAGGGATGGCCCGGTAACCGAGATTTCGGATTTTATCCGGAAGTTCCAGTGAGAGCCGGGTGTCGTTGCTGTTATAGGGCCGGCTGACGATTACCACGGCCTTCTCGTCCTCGCCCAGACCCGCCAGAATTTTTTCCCCTTCCTTCTTAACGTTTTGACGATACGCTTTATAAGCTTTCAGGCCGGCTTTGATGCCCCGGGTCAGTTCGCGGTCGGAAAGGTTCATTTCCCGGGCCACCTGTTTGAATTTATGCCTGAGGTCGTCAATGTCATAGCTCAACGACACGGGACTGCTGACAAAGCGAATACCAGTCCGGTCGAAATTAAAACGGGCCTTGATAGCCGAGCCGATCGTCTGGACGTAAGGACAGATATAACCGCCATCGGCGGCCTTTTCTTTTTCTTCGGCCACTTTGATAATCGACGGCAGGAAGATGACATCGACGTTCTTTTTCATCAGGTTGGCGATATGACCGTACACCAGCTTGATGGGGTAACAGGTCTCGGCGCTGAAAAGCTCCAGCGAGTCTTCGACAATATCATGGTTGGAGGTATGCGAATTGACCACCTTGAAATCGAGTGATTCGAAAAACGCCCGCCAGAAGGGATAGTATTCGAAGAAATGCAGTACCCGCGGCAAGCCCACCCGCGCCCGGTACCGGGCCGGTTCGCGGAAATTGAGATAACGCCGGTGCAGGTACCGTTTTCGCAGCGCGAAATAATCGGGCGGCAGTTGTTTCTCGTCTTTGGTCTCGACCTCGTACCGCTCACAGCGCGATCCGTAATACAGCGGGGGTTCGTTTTCCGGTTCCACTTTGTGAATTTCGCAATGGTTGGAACATTCCTCACAAGTGAACGAAGAGATTTGATATTTTTTCTTGTATAAGTCGAAGCCCTTGAACGAGGATTTGAAACCCGGCTCGGACGTTTTTTCGATAGCCAGGATAGCTGCTCCAATGGCTCCGGTGACATCGTGATGGGGCGGTACGGTGACTTTCTTGCCGGTAAGTTTTTCGAAAGCCGCGACCACCCCCTTGTTCCAGGCTACCCCGCCCTGGAAAAAGATATGCTCTCCGATACGGCGGTCCTCGACCACTTTAGTCAGATAGTTACTGGCGATGGAATAAGCCAGACCGGCGATAAGGTCGTTGATCTTAGCACCGCTGCGCATGTGCCCTACCAGGTCGGACTCCATAAAGACCGTGCAGCGTTCGCCGCACCCGACCGGGCAGGCGGCGTTGAGGGCGCGGTCACCGAACTCCGATTCGATATTAATCTTGAGTTTCTCCGCCTGTTCCTGAAGGAAAGACCCCGTCCCGGCGGCGCAGACTTTGTTCATCTCGAAATCCACCACCGCCCGTTTGTCAATCGCAATATACTTAGAATCCTGACCGCCGATTTCGAAGACGGTATCCACTTCCGGGTCGATATTGATAGCCGCCGTGGCCTGGGCGGTGATTTCGTTGCGGACGATATCCGCCCCGACATAATCCCCGGTCAAATACCGGCCGGAACCGGTGGTGCCGACGGCTTTGACGATGACCCGGTCGCCGACTTCATTCCCGATTTCCGCCAGCCCGCGCCGCACGGCTTCAATCGGCCGGCCTTCGGTCATAAGATACCGCCGGGCGATGACCCGATGGTCGCGGTCGATCAGTACCAGGTTAGTCGAGAGCGAGCCGACATCGATACCCAGATACACCTCCAGATTTTCGATATCGCCGGGACGGTCCTGGAGAGTGACATCGTAATATTTACTATCGGGGAAATTATAAACCAGGGCTTCCCGTCCGGATTTATCCACCTGGCGATATTTGAGATAACTTTTTATTTTGTCAGGGTCAAAGGATTCTACGAGGGAGCGGTTTTCCTCGGCCAGCAGAGCCGCACCCAGGGCGCCCATGACGTTGAAATGTTCGGGCACAATCAACTCCCCTTTTTCAAGGCCGAGGATTTCGGTAAACGCTCGCACCATGCCGGGGTTGGCAGCCACCCCGCCTTCGAAAGCGATGGGTTTAACGAATTTCTTGCCTCGGGCGATGGCGCTTTTGAAATTGCGCGCCACGGCGAAACAGAGCCCGGCCACAATATCATAATCGGGGGTGGCTATCTGTTGCAGGTGAATCATGTCCGACTTGGCGAACACTGAACAACGTCCGGCGATGCGGGGCGGGCGTTCGGATTTCAACGCCAGCCGGCCGAACTCGTCCTCGATGGATATTTTCAAACGGTTGGCCTGCTGGTCCAAAAAAGATCCGGTCCCGGCGGCGCACTGGGCGTTCATGGCAAAATCGAGAGTGGTTTTCGATTCGGCGTCCAGAAGGAGGAACTTGGAATCCTCTCCTCCCATTTCAATTACGGTATTGACGTCGGGAGCGGCATTAAAATTACCCGCCGCGATGGAGGCGATTTCACCGAACGTCTGGCCGCACAAAATCGCTTGAGCTGTCCGGGCTCCGATTCCCGTCAAACCCAGATACACGGGATTACCGACCAGTTCCGGGAACCGCTCGTTCAATAACTTGTAGAGGGTTTCAAAGGGTCCGTCTTCCTCGAAACGGTGATATACTTTCCTGACGAGTCGTTCCCCGTCGATTAGTACCAGCTTCAAGGCCACCGAACCGATATCAATACCGAGCGCTTTAATCACATCTTCCATAATGTTAACAATTAAACACCCTCAAAAAGGCTTGGCAAGTTTATTGTACTATGAATTTTTGATTGTCTTTACCATATATTACGTTATATTCCCCTACAAAAATTGATATTGATATGAAAATAGTCATACAGAGAACCACCGGCGTTGAGATCCGGATAGACGGCAAACTTCACAGCGCGACCGGCGACGGCCTGTTGATTCTTTTCGGCACGAAAGTAGGAGACACGGGGGAATCGTGCGGCTACCTGGCCGATAAAGCCATCAACCTGCGCATTTTCGAGGATAGTGCGGGCAAAATGAATTTGTCGGCGCTTGATGTCGGGGCGGAAATAATGGTTGTCTCACAGTTTACCCTGTATGCCGACACCCGCAAGGGCCGCCGACCGGGTTTCGACCAGGCTTTGAAACCGCCCGAAGCCGAACGGTTGTATGAACGTTTCGTGGAACTGACAGCCGCCAGCGGTCTGGTAACAAAAACCGGTGTTTTCGGAGCTAAGATGGATATCGCTTTTACCAATCACGGTCCGGTCACCATTATTCTTGAACATGAACTTTAAATATCTCTTACAACTCGCTGAAAAACGGTCAATTATCCTGGGGTCCAGTTCACCGCGGCGGTACCGCCTGCTTAAAGAAAGCGGCGTCGCATTTACGCAGGTTATCCCTCATACCGAAGAAACCCGTCTCGAGAACGAACCTCCCTGCCGTTACACCCTTCGCCTGGCCGAAGAAAAAGCTCTTGAAGTCGCCGGACAGGCCGGGGACGACACAATCGTTATCGGGGCGGATACCGTGGTTTCGATAGGTAATGAAATATTGGAAAAACCCAGCGACAAAGCCGATGCCCACAGGATTCTGTCATATTTGTCCGGTAAGCAGCACGAGGTTTGCACCGCCCTGGCCCTGACCGCCGAAGGTCGGGTAGTAGCATCGGGGTATGAGATCACCGAGGTTTTCTTTAATGAAGTCACCGGCGAACAGATAGAAAATTATATCGCCTCGGGCGAGCCGATGGACAAGGCGGGAGCCTATGGAATACAGGGAATGGGGGCTTTTTTAGTTGACAGAATCAAGGGAAATCTTGATAATGTCATCGGTTTTCCCTGCCATTTGCTCGATCGTCTGGCCGGGGAAACATTGAATAAATTACAGCTACTTGGTTGATAATGAATGAAGTATATAAAAAATTTGGACAAGCACTTAAACTCGAACGGGAAAATAAAAATATCTCTCTGGCCGACCTCTCCGATGAGTTAAAAATTTCA
This sequence comes from Candidatus Zixiibacteriota bacterium, assembly GCA_016926795.1. Taxonomy (GTDB): domain Bacteria; phylum Zixibacteria; class MSB-5A5; order GN15; family FEB-12; genus JAFGNW01. The sequence continues at coordinate 8,744 of JAFGNW010000192.1, read as the reverse complement.
GAAGAAAATTTAACTTACATCGAAGCCGGCGAAATCGACCAGCTCCCGTCCGAATTATATTACAATCTTTTCGCCAAGTCCTACTCTAAAGCACTGGGAATCGATTACAATAAAACCATCGAAGCCATCAAGGAGGACCTGGGCGAACCGATTGAAAACGCCGAGCAGGAACAAAAGGGCAAAGAACCGGACGCTCAAAAAACCAAAGCTGAGGATGCTGCGGCTGCCGAATCCAACTGGTTCAAGAAGAAGTTCATAACTTTGATTATCGTCATAGTCGGTATTTTTGTAATCTTCATGGCCATCTATAAATTGTTCATCGAGGAAGACTCCCCCGCCTCTACTCCGGATGTTACGGAACCAGCTCTGCCGGTTGAGGAAAGTCCGTCGTCGGAAGCCGGCCCGGTCAGCGATGAAATCACCGGCTACAACTGGGATGTATCCGCGCCGGAAGAGCCGCCGCCGTTCAACATGACGCTGACAGCGCGCGAGGAATGCTGGGTATCTTTACGTGCCGACGGTGACACGGTTATTTTTCGCAATTTAGTCCCCTGGCGGGAATACCGGGCCGAAGCCCGATATCGCATGAAAATAACGGTCGCACAGCCCTCGCTGGTGGAAATTAAACTTAACGATAAGCCGGTCGATTTGAGAGACCCTCAGACCCGCCGTATTTCCGGCGTGGAAATCAACCAGGTGAACCTCGATTCGGTGCTGAACCCGCCGCCTCAGCCGGAACCGGAGCCCGTCCAGCCGGCCGCCGTACAGAAACAGGATTCACCGGCTCAAACACCCCAGACGACCGCTGCCCCGACTAATCCCGGGGACACCGTTACCCGGGCGACCCCGGTACGAAATACCGATACTCCCGACACCGTAGGTCCGGACTCAACCCGGAACCAGGGTGAAGAATAGACAAGATGAAAAAGCTCAAGAACATACTCGCCTGGTATCATATCAATAAATTGAAGAAGAAGATCGAGCAGCAGCCGATAAATTTTCCGGATGACCTGATGACGCCCAAACGAATCCTTATCTGTCTGCCGTCCAGCCTGAGGGAGCTGACCCTGGTCAAACAGTTCCTGCCGACTATTACGAGTCTTTTCAAACCGGCCGACCTGACCCTGCTGGCCATTCCCGGCGTCAAAGTGGCCGACATATACCCTCGTAAGGGCTTTCAGATTCTGACACCTTCGATGGACCAGCTGACCTGGTCGGGCTTGCCCAAAAGGACGTTTATCCAGATGCTCCAGGGCTATAATTTCGAAATGCTGCTGGATCTGAATTTCGCGCCTTCGATATTCACCTCAGCGGTGCTGCTCAATTTCCCTCAGGCGATTCGCGTCGGTCGCGGTAATCACCGCGGCATCCCTTTTTACAACTTAGAAATAAAAACCAAGTATCTTCGGGACGAGCGCAACATCTACCGCTCACTCCTGGAAACCCTGGCTCACATAACGAACAAACAGCCGGAAATCCCCCGGACCAACAACCTCAGCAGTTAGACCTTGGAGGAAAAGTGCACTTAAAGCGACTCGATATATTAGGTTTCAAATCATTCGCGAACAAAACCTCGATAAAGTATTCCAGCGGCATCACGGCCATTGTCGGCCCCAACGGCTGCGGCAAGACCAACGTTCTCGATGCTCTGCGCTGGGTGCTCGGCGAGCAGAAAGTCTCCCTTTTGCGCAGTTCTAAAATGGAAGAGGTTATCTTCAACGGCACGCGTGACGTCAAGCCGCTGGGCATGGCCGAGGTCTCCCTCACCATCGTCAACGACCGCGGGGTGCTGCCGACCGAGTATAACGAAATCCAGATTACCCGGCGCCTGTTCCGCAGCGGCGAATCGGAATATTTGTTGAACAAGGTGCCCTGCCGCCGCAAGGACATCCTCGAACTGTTTTTCGACACCGGCATGGGGGCGCATTCCTACTCGGTTATCCAGCCGGAAATGATTGACGCCGTCCTCTCCGACAAGGCCGAGGAAAGACGCTTCCTTTTTGAAGAGGCGGCCGGCATTACCAAATACAAGCAGCGCAAGGAAGCCGCCCTGAGAAAACTGGAATCCACCGAAAACGATTTCCTGCGCCTGAAGGACATCTATGCCGAGGTCAAAACCCGGGTCAACTCCCTCTACCGCCAGCATAAAAAAGCCGAGCGCTACCAGCATTTGAACGACGAGATAAAAAGGTGGGAGCTGTTTTTAAGCGCGACCCGCATAAAGAATATCGAGAATGAAAAACGGGAATTGAAAGCCCGTTACGACAACATCTCGGATGAAAAGACTTCACGGGAGACGGTTATCGACCAGGTAACCTCCCAGCTCGAAGCCGACCGAAAAGAGCTTTTGGATATCGAACGCCAGTTGACCGAGGTGAGCAATGAAATTTACGCCATGTCGGAAAAAGCCCATGTCCTGGAAAAAGAAATCGCTCTGTATAAAGAGAAGAAAAACAACGCGGTCAACCTGATTCAGAAAAATGAAAGCGATATCGAAGCCCTGTTGAATCGCACCGAGAATCTCAGGAAACAGAACGAGGATACGACCGGTAACCTCGACGTGCAGAAACAGCTCCTGGAAGAGATAACGGCCCGCCTGCAGGAAGCCGAGGAAGCTCAGGCGGCCGTTGACCGCGACCTGCTCAAAGCCCGCTCCAGCCGCGAAGAAGAGAACAAGAGATTACTGGAACTCGAGGGCAGGTTATCGTCGGGCAAAGCCGAGGGCAACAGCCTGCGAGAACAGGAAGAAGACCTGTCCCGCCAGAAAACCGAACTTGAAACCCGGATAAACGAAATATATCCCCATCAAAAAACCCTCCTCAACGAACTGGAATCGTACAAGAGCAGCCTTGACCGTCTCTTTACCCTTAAAAAGGAAACCGAGGCCAAAAAAGCGGCGGTCAGCGAGCGGATGGAGAACCTCGTAAAGAAAGGCGAGGAACTGACTCTGGAAATCAGCAGTCTGGCAGCTTCAATCGAAGCCTGCGAAGCCCGGCGCAACCTGTGGGAAGACATGATGCTGCATTACGAAGGATATGAGTCGGGGTTGGTGGCCGCCATGGATGAAAAGGACCGCTGGAGCGGCATTGCCGGTACGGTCGGAGAAAAATTTATCCCCTGCGAGGGTCTGGAAACCGCCCTTGAGGCAGCCCTCGGAGATATGGCCAAATGCCTGATTTGTTACAACCGCAAGACCGCCGAAGAAATTATTTCTTACCTGCGCACCGAGAAAAAGGGACGCATCAGCATTCTGGTACCGGACACCGGGACAATTAATCCGGCCGTCAAACGCCCGGAGCTCGACCGGGAGGAATTCCTCGGCTGGCTGGACAGTTTCGTTACCACCGACAGCGACCTCCAGTACCTCAAGGGAGCGGTACTGTCCCGTACCGCTGTCTATAAGGCCGGCACCAACCCCGATGCTATCCTCGCTCGTCTTCCCTATGGATTCAGTGCCGTTTCGACCGACGGGTTGCTGTACAACAACAATCTCATTTCAGGTGGTTCCGACGATGGCTTCTCCCTGTTCCGCCGCAAGGAAAAGGTCCAGGAACAGGAAGCGATGATAAGAGACCTGACACAAAAGAAAGAGTCGTTCAAGGGAGAAAAAGACCGGGCCACCGCTGAGCTGGCCGCCGCCCGGGCGGAATTCAACAATCTGCTTTCCGGAATTGACGATATCGCCGAAGAAACCGACCTGGTGCAGAAGAAAATCAGGGAGTTGGAATTCGATGGCCGCACTCACAAAAATGAACTGAACCGCCTCGAAAATGAAAAGAAGAATCTCACCGTCCGGCTGGAAAAAGTGCAAGACCGGCAATACAGCCTGGGACTGGACTTTGACCAGTTGAGCGGTCAGAAGGATAATCTTTTAACCGATATGAACCGGGCCGGCTCCCGTTTGGACGAACTGGAAAAAGCCGCCTCCGACGCCCTCGACAAAGTATCGAAACTTCACGTTTCGATGATAGAAACCCGAAGCCGGGTGGAACAGGCCGAAAGCCAGCAGGCGCACATAAGCGAGCTCCAGAAGGAAATCGACAATACCCTGCATACCAAACGGCAGGATATAGAAAACGCTCGCGCCGAAATATCCGTCGCCGACGAAAAGAACGAAACCCACGAATCGAACCTCAAAGAGTTTTTCGAGGTCCGGGAAAGACTGGCCACCCGCCAGAAAAGCCTGCGCGATGTACAGACCGGTCTCATGGCACAGGTCGACACCAAGGAGAAAAACATCAAGGAGGTACGACGGGAAAAAGAAAACCTTTCGGAGGAATCCCACCAGTTCGAAATACGCCTCAATACGATGGAGTCGGAGATTAAGTCTCTCCGGGATAAAATCCTCGATGAGTATGACCTCGACATAAAAACCGTCGAAATCGAAAAACCGGACGAACGGCTGTCTATTGAAGAAGGCCGCGAGCAGCTTCATGAGAAAAAGGAACGGCTCAAAAAATTCGGCGCCGTCAACCTTCTGGCCCTGGAGGAATACCGGGAGACTAAGGAGCGCGAGGAGTTTCTTAACGAACAGCTCAACGATTTGACCACCGCCAAAAACGACCTGCGCTCCACCATCAACAAAATCAACGTGACCGCCCGCAGGCTGTTCGGGGAAACATTCGAACAGGTCCGTAAGAATTTCCAGGGGCTTTTTGTCGAGCTGTTCACCGGCGGCGAAGCCGATATCCACCTCTCGGTGCCGGAGGACCCGCTGGAATCTAATATCGAGATTATCGCCCGCCCGCGCGGCAAAAAGCTGCTCTCTATCTCGCAAATGTCCGGCGGCGAACGCGCCCTGACGGCCATATCCCTGCTGTTTTCACTTTACCTGGTGAAACCCTCCCCCTTCTGTATCCTTGATGAAATCGACGCCCCGCTGGACGACGCCAACTGTCATCGCTTTTTGAAAATCATTCGGAATTTCTCAAAAGATACCCAGTTTATCGCCATCACGCACAACAAAATCACGATGGAGGCAGCCAACAACCTCTACGGCATTACCATGGAACAGCCGGGCATTTCCAAGCTGGTGGCGGTCAAGTTCCTCGATGAACCCGATGAACATACCGGTGAACTGGTCCGCTATGTCAATGAACCGCCCGAATATGAAGAATTCGGAGCCGAGCATTCGGCTCCTTCGCCGACCGTCGATGAATCCGAGAACGATTCCGGATTACCGGAAACGATAAAGGAAAGAATGAATCCCAATATTTCCTTTCAGGATAAGAACGAAGACGAGTAAGTTTACTTTTTATGTTCACACCTTTTGAAAAACTGAAAAAATCACTCGCCAAAACAAAAGACAACCTTCTGGGCAAGATATCCCGGGTTGTCATGCGGCGTAAAATAGATGACGACCTGCTGGATGAAATCGAGGAGATATTAATAGAAGCCGATGTAGGTGTCAAAGCAACCCAGCGCCTCATTGAGAGCGTCAAGGAAAAAGCCCGGGAGCGCAAGCTCACCGAGGGCGAGGACGTGATGGCTCTTTTGAAAGAGGAAATCAGCGCCATCCTTTCCCCCGAAGAAAGTCAAACCGACGGACCCGATGACGCGAAACCTATAATCTGGATGATTATCGGCGTAAACGGGGTGGGCAAAACCACCACCATCGGCAAGCTGGCCACTTATTACGCCGGCGAGGGTGAGAAAGTGATAATCGGGGCCTGTGATACTTTTCGCGCCGCGGCGGTTGAGCAGGTGGCGATCTGGGCGGAACGCAGCGGGGTGGATATTATTTTGTCCCAGAAAGGAGCCGATCCGGCCGCGGTGGCTTTCGACGCTGCCAGTGCCGCCCGCGCCCGGAAAGCCGACCGTCTGCTTCTGGACACCGCCGGACGGCTGCATACCAAAACTAATTTGATGGAAGAGCTGAAAAAAATCAAACGGGTGGTGCTTAAAGCCGCTCCCGGGGCGACCGTGTACAGTAAACTGATTATCGATGGCACCACCGGCCAGAACGCCCTCTCACAGGTTAAAATTTTTACCGACGCGGTTGGCTGCGACGGCATTATTATCACCAAGCTGGACGGCACCGCGAAAGGGGGCGTCATCATAGGTATCGCCGAGGAACTGGGCGTACCGGTGGACTTTATCGGTCTGGGCGAGCAGGTCGATGACCTGCAGCGCTTCAATCCCCACGAATTTGCCGAGGCTCTGTTTGCCTGATGAATACCTACGAAGTGCCAACTCACAGCCGCGAGGAAATGATTGATATCACCTCGCTGCTCGAAAAAGCCATAGCCGAAAGCAGCGTTGATTCCGGTGTCATCTTCGCTTTCGTTCCGCACACCACCGCCGCTATTACAATTAATGAAAATGCCGACCCCGATGTCACCCGCGATATTCTCTACAAGCTGAAAAAGGAAATCCCCAGAGAGGACGGTTACCATCATAATGAGGGTAACTCCGATGCTCACCTGAAAGCGTCTCTATTCGGGTCGTCGGTACAGGTCATATTCGAGAATAAAAAACTGGTGCTGGGACGATGGCAGGCTGTTTATTTCTGCGAGTTCGACGGTCCCCGCCGCCGCCGGCTGATAGTCGGGGTTGTTCCCGGTGGTTAAAATACGCGTCATAGCCAGCGGCCGGGACAAGGACAAATGGCTCGCCGAGGGAGTGAATCACTTCCTCAAACTGCTCGGGCGTTATGCCGCGATTGAAATCAAGAACCTTTCTTCCCCCCGCTACCCTGATTCCCTCTCTCCTGTCGATATAAAGAAAAAAGAAGCCGCCCGGTTCGAGAAAGAATTCAAAGGCGGCTATTTTATCGCCTTAAGCGACCGGGGACAGAAAAAAGACTCCCTTGAGTTCGCCGGGCTGCTGGAGCGGGTCCAGGTTCAAAACCGGGGACCGATCAATTTTCTCATCGGCGGACCTTACGGTCTCGATGAAAGCATCCTCCGGAAAGCCGACCTGGTCCTGTCCCTGTCGGAACTGACTTTTTCCCATCAACTGGTGCGGCTGGTCCTCCTGGAACAACTTTACCGCGGCTTCTCCATCCTGCACGGCAGTTCCTACCACAAATAAAAAAGCGTTCTATGAAATAGAACGCTTTTGGAGGAGGAAAGACATGAGGGGGATTTATTTCAATAGAATCATCTTTTTGGTCTCGATAAAATCGTTGGCTTCAAGGCGGTAGAAGTAAACACCCGAAGCTATCCCTTCATTGTTGTTGGTAGTACTGTTCCAGACGATCTCGTGCACCCCGGCATCGTTGACACCGTTGAATTCGCGCACCAGCTTGCCGGTGATATTGAATATCTTCAGAGTCCAGGCCGCCTGCTGCGGCAGGGAGAACTGGATCCGGGTGGACGGGTTGAACGGGTTCGGGAAGTTCTGGCTCAGGCTGTACCCCGTCGGCAGAATATTCTCTTTATTAACCGCCACATACGGCTGGCCCTGGTAATCGACAATTTCAGCTTTAGTCAGATTTACTCCGCCTTCACCGTTTACCGGGATCTCAATTATCCGGTTGGTGCCCGACGGTATCCTGGCGGTGCCGATATTGTACACCAGCATTTTGAGCTGGCCGTCCTCTACGGAAAACTTGAGGTCCATGCCCGACGCGTCGCTCGTCAGCGCAGGCTCGCCGATTTCGACGCCGTTATCCACGTCATATACGAAATAGGCAGCACCGATATCGCTGACAGCCTCGGTCGTAATATTCAGGCCATTCTCCGTTATTTCTGAGGATATCAACAGGTCTTTCTGATACGGGTTGAGTTTCGGATAAGGCGAAGCATCGCCGATAATAACCCTCACCAGGTAAGCCAGGTCGGACACGGTCAGGGTGATACCGTCGGCGTTGACATCGGTGGCGGCAATCTGTCCGGCCACATTGATGGTGAAAGCCTTCAGGCCGTAGATGAAGTAATTGGTAAAGAGTACGGCGTCACCGATTTCATACGCGATATTGTTGAGGTTGATATCGCCGCGGTCATCGAGCGAGTCCGGATGGATGATGCAGACTCCGCCGTTGAAAAATTCGATACAGCGCAACGGTGTGCCTTTATCGGAGCCGACCAGACAGTCGTCGGAGGCGCCCATGCCGAAGGGACGCTCCGAATCCGGGTCGACTTCTTCATCCCAGATTAAAATGCCCTCGGCATTATAAATCCGGCTGTCAAGAAACAGGACCGTACCGCTGACATCGGAGAAAGTATTGTCGCCGCAATCATACCAGATGAACGATATGGGAACAAAGACATCACCCAGGTTCTGGTCGTTGGCCACCTGGTACTCGATATAAACCAGGGTACCCTGGGGATTCAACGATGAGGTTGGCGGGTGATGAGGACCGTTGTTGACATCGGCGATACCCACCAGCCGGATCAGGCCGTTGGCGCTGCTGACCACATTATAAGTAAAGTATTCCCAGGCATCGATAGCTGAACCGGAGATGTAAGCGCTGATAAAGGTCAGCGCCGAGGGGTCGTAATTCAGCAGGATATCGAAGCCGGCAATAGCGTCGTTGGTTTCAATATTCAATTCCACCGTCTTACGCAAACCGACCGGAGTGCACTCCCCGCCGTCGATAAATACCCGCAGGCAGACATCGCAATCATCACGAAGGATAATATCGACCAAGAAGGAACCGGTCACGATATTACAGCCGTCGTCAGCCTCAAAACAGAATTCGTAGGTGGTGAACTGGTCCGGTCGGAAGGCCACATAACCGCTGTCGGGATTGACGTTCACGAAGGCACCGTCAGGACCGCAGACCTGGCTGAGTGTAACCT
>JAFGNW010000191.1 GCA_016926795.1 Candidatus Zixiibacteriota bacterium | reverse complement strand
GGAACTACCCGTACGCTGGATGGGTCCGGTCAAGCCGGAATATAAAATTTCCCCCATGTTGACCGCGCTCGGAATCGGTCCCTGGGCACAGCGGGAAAACAACCGCGCCCAGTTTTTGATAGTGTTTCACCGCGACGAGGATTTTCGCTTCTGGGCGGCTCGCTTTCAGGATGAATACAACGCCGAAATTCTGGGATACGAACCGACCATCAACGGGGTCGACATGATACTCCCCGATTCTATTTACGACAGCCTGGCGGCATTGGACGCCGTTCTCTGGATCGAACCGGCTCTGCCTTTTCCGGAGGAGCACAACGACGCCAATCGCGTCAGTATCGGTGCGGATTCTATCCAGGGTCCGCCTTACAACCTTGACGGTTCGGGAGTGACTTTGACGATGTGGGACGGCGGCCAGGTGGACGCGACCCATCCGGATTTCGATACTCGCGTTACCACAATGGACGCCTCCGCAATCACCACTCACGCCACCCATGTCGCCGGGACGATTATGGGTTCGGGCGCGGAGTCGGAAGGAACCTACCGGGGCATGGCTCCCGCCGTTCATCTCCTGACTCATCTCTGGTGGACCACAGCCTCGGAACTCTATCAGGACTTCGTTAACGTCATCGACAATTACGACGCCGATATCGGCACCAATTCCTGGGGATACGGGGTTGGCGACCCGGCCACCGAAGCGGCCTGTGAAACCACCCTGGGTAATTATTTCGCAGTCTGCGCCACCATCGACAATATTATCCGAGGCTCGGCCGGCAAACCGGTGGACATGGTCTGGTCAGCCGGTAATCAACGAGGCAGCGCCAGTAAATACTGCGGCTCTATCGGCTGGACTTATAACACCATCAATCCCCTGGGCTGTCCCAAGAACGTAATCACCGTTGGAGCGATTAATGCCGATGACGACAGCATGACCGGTTTTTCTTCCTGGGGACCGGTCGACGATGGCCGCATAAAACCGGATGTGGTGGCGGCGGGCTGCCAGACCAACGATGACCTGGGCGTCACCAGCTGCCGGGACGGCGGTGGTTATACCACAATGTGCGGTACCTCGATGTCAGCCCCGACCGTGACCGGTCTGCTGGCACTGATGCAACAGCACTGGCTTGATGAGTTTGGTTCCGCCCCGATACTCCCCTCGACCGTCAAAGGTATCCTCATCAACACCGCTCTTGACCTGGGCAATCCCGGTCCGGACTATCAGTTCGGTCACGGCAAGGTGGACGGTGTCAAAGCAATCGACAAGCTTATCGAGGGAGAGCCGTCGTACGTGGAAAGCGAAATATTTACCAACGACCATCATTTGTACTACCTCGATGTCCACGATTCCGCTCAAAAATTAAAGGTCACCCTTACCTGGGACGACCCCGGGGGCACGGTTAACAGCAGCCGGCATTTGAAGAACGACCTCGACCTGATCCTGATTGACCCGACCGAGGCGGAATATTTGCCCTGGGTGCTGGATAAGGACAATCCCGAGTACGACGCCACCCGTGGTGTTGACCGCATCAATAACGTCGAGACGGTTGAGGTAGACAGCCCTTCGGTCGGCATCTGGAAAGCGAAAGTGTCGGGATACAATATTGTTGAAAGTCCCCAGAAATACTCGATCGTGTTTTCACCCGACAGCATCAATATTCTCAACAGTATGAATGCCCTGGCTATCTACAGCGATTCCGACTCGGTGGTAACTCCCGGTGACACAATTTTACGGGAATTTCTGGTTACCAATATCGGCTTGCGATTTGATTCGGTAACGGTCGGTATAATCGATGACGCCGGCTGGGCGCAGGATACCATGGACACTGTAATTTACCTGACGCCGTCCGAATCAGCTCTATTTGTCATACCGGTGGTCGTTCCCGAAGAAGCCCTGGCTAATGAAAAAACTTTTCTCACCTGTCAGGCGACAAGCCGTACCACCCCCCTCGTGTCGGCTGCTCGGGAGCTGGAAATCAAGGCGGCGGCGATTTACCTCATTAACGTCACCGATCCCCTCGATGATACCGTTACTTCACCGGATTCCTTTTCTATCGACTTGCTTATCGAAAATCAGAGCAACGCCGCTAATATTATCACCGTCTCGCTGGCCGATGAACTGGGTTGGCAGTATGTACCCGACGGCAGGAATTACAATCTCGCGGCTCGCTCCAGCACCAATACATCGTTTGCGATAATCGTCCCGGCCGAGGAACCGCATCTCGATACCAACCTTATCACGGTCCAGGCTCACGGGTACGGCGGTCTCGGCGACACCAGCTCGTTTAACGCTATAATCTATAATCCCTATCCCCCACCGGTTTTGATTTTCCCGGAAGCGCTCTTTTACACGCAGGAGAAAGCACCCTCTTTCGAATGGGAAGGCGAGGCGGATTCATTCGGCTTGTATCTGACTGTCGACAGTCTCATGACATATTATTCACGCGTTTACAAGAACATCGACACCACTTTCTTCACCATTCCCGAACCGGACTCTTTGATGGATGGGGCGTATTACTGGGCGGTGCGAAAATTCGTCGACGGCGATTCCTCCTCTTATCAGCGATACCCACGAAAACTTGTTATCGATAATATTCCTCCCGACTCGCTGATTTTGATATCACCGGATAACGGCGCTTATCTCAACGAGGCCGCCTTCGAATTCGTTTTCGACCTGGCGGAACAGCCGCCCCCGTCCGAAATCGCGCCCGAATTCAACATTATTCAGCTTTCCCGGGATTATTCGATGTTCACGATTGACCTCACGTTCGATTCCATCGTCTCTCTGACATTCCCGATTCCGGTCGGTATCGACGACGACTGCTGGTACTGGCGTATGCAGCGCTATGACCTGGCCGGCAATTATTCCGTTTACAGCGGTATCTATTCTTTCATTCTCGATACTCAGGCTCCCCCGCCGCCCGAAATGACCTACCCACCCAACACGGCCTTTGTCCTTACCGACACGCTCGTTTTCCGCTGGCAGAGTAGCGACTCCTCGACTCACATCAAAACCCCCGAATATTATCTGTTTCATCTGGCCACCCGTGAGGATTTCTCCGACACCCTCTACGGTGTCTTCGTTTACGACGACAGTCTGGCTCTGGACAGCTCTTTTTTTAAAATGGACAGCCTTTATTACTGGCGCCTGCAGGCGTTTGATTCAGCCGGGTTTATTTCCGAACCGACCGAGGCATATCATTTTACCTTTAAGGATTTTGTTTGCGGGGATATCAACCAGAGCGGCGGCGAGCCCGATATTTCCGATATTACCTTTTTAATCGCTTTTTTATATCTCCATGGTCCGGTACCCGACCCTCTCTGGCTGGCATCGGTCAATTGCGATATGGAGTATGACATTTCGGATGTTACCGCCCTGATATCTTTTCTTTATTTAAGCCATGACCCGCTGTGCTGCGAGCCGTTTTAAAAAAAACTGGCGCTGTTAAAAGATTTCCTTATCTTTAACCATCAACCGACTTTTTTTAAAAAAGAGCATTTCTGAAATTTTAAATATGAACGAGAAAAACAATTCTCTTTCCGAGGAAGAACTGACTGAAATCCGCCTGGAAATGGTGGAGCGGCAAATCGTCCGCCGGAACGTGAAAGATAAAGCCGTTCTGGAAGCCATGCGCAAGGTCCCGAGACATCTTTTTGTTCCTCAACATTACCTGCCGAGCGCCTATGACGATGGTCCCCTGCCCATCGGCTATGAGCAGACCATTTCACAGCCGTACGTGGTAGCCTCCATGACTGAGGAACTCCAGCTGACGCCACAAAGCCGGGTGCTGGAAATCGGCACCGGCTGCGGGTACCAGACAGCGGTCCTGGCCGAAATCGCCCGTGAAGTATGCACTATCGAGATAATCCCGCAACTGGCCGACAGCGCCCGCAAACTGCTTGAAAATTTAGGCTATGGAAACCTTCATTTCCAAACCGGCGACGGTTCACAGGGCTGGCCGGACAAAGCTCCTTTTGACGGCATCATTGTCACCGCCGCCGCCCCCCGGATACCCGAAATTCTGGTTACCCAGCTCAAATTCAGCGGACGGATGGTCATCCCGGTCGAGAGAGGTTATTACGGCTCGCAGGATTTATTGTTGCTCGTTAAAGATATCGATGGTGTCAAAGAGACAAATCTCTACCCGGTCAGATTCGTCCCCCTGCAGAATAAAGAATGAAGAAGGTTTATTTCAAACGGGTGTTTTCACCTCCGTAACCGCAATTCCGGCAGGTAAAACTACCGCGCTTGAATTCTTTATCAGTCAAAAAAACCTGAACCCCGCAGACGGGAAAATTAACGTCGCTCAAACCGGCCTCGACCCTCTTTATCCTCTCTTTTCTGGGGAATAATGAAGCAAGAAAGGATAATATTAATTCAATGATTTCCAACGTTTTCCTCCGAGAAAACGGGATAAATCAACTCACCAGGCGGCAGAGCATAGCCGCGATATACCCGGCCGGATTGCCGATAGCATACCCCAGAAGCGCCATCAATATCGAAACCGGGACCAGGGTAGGTTTGTGATAGGCGGCTACGATGGGGGCTGAGGCTGCCCCGCCGATATTGGCCGCCGAGGCAATCGCCGCCGTGTGAACATCGACCTTGAAAAGTCTCGCCGCCCCCACCAGGAAAAAGCCGTGGATGAAAATCCAGATATACGCCCCCAGCAGGAACCAGAAGATAGCCAGGCTGACCTCGGACAGGTCGGCTTTGGCTCCCATGCGGGCCACGAACAGGTACACCAGAGCCATCGCCATGGCGTGCGAGCCGGGGATTTTACTCGCCCCGGTAAACGACAGAGCAATACCGAAGATAGTCACCAGGAGAATTTTGTAGGTGCTGGTCGAAAGATACGGCTCGACCTCGGGAATCATCCCCGCCAGCCAGGCGGACAGGGCTGTTACGGCGAAACCGAAAAAAGCCAGGTACAGGAAATGGCGCATCTCCATTTTTCCCTTGTCGCGGGTTAAATCTTTGGCCGCGGCTTCCATCCGTTCAAGGCGTTTGGAGGAAACTTTCGTGAACTTGTGAAACCAGCGGGCCATGTTCTTGGAGCCGAGCATAATCGGCAGCCAGATAAGGTACACGGCGTTGTCAGCGATAACGGCATAGCCGAACTCGATGGAACTTTCGTCGAGATTTATCATTTTGGCTACCGCCAGCATATTGCCCGTGCCGCCTATCCAGCTGCCCGAGAGAGCTCCGAACGCCTGCCAGGCGTTGGTGTCAAGGCCGTTTTTGACCAGCAAGAAAGCGATGGGTGCGCCGATAACCACACCCAGGGTGCCCAGCAGCATAACGAACACCCCCTTGCCCATCACCCTTACGGTGGCCAGGATATCGACGTTCAGCAACATGATGGTCAAAAACATAGGCAGGAGGTTGTCGCCCATGAAATCATAAACCGGCGCCTTGCTGGGTATCAGCCCGCCGTTGGACAGAAAGACCGGGATTATGTAAATAAATAAAAGCGGCGGGAAATAATTGAACAGTTTCCAGCCGGTTTTTTTTTCGAGATAAAAGAAAAAAGAGGTAATCGCGGCCAGTACGGCCAGGATTCCCGCCGGGGACGATATCAGTGATTCGCTCATGTCGCTCCTGGTTTTGGTATTGTCGATTTTTTTCCAAAATAATCCGATAACAATTAAAAGACAATCTTTAATATTAGAATTTATTAAATCGAATTTATTTTGTATATTTAATTATGGCCGAAGAAATCAAGCTCCTGGAAAAATATATCCCGGCGAAATGCTGCCGGCCTACTCCGCAAGACGATATTGTTGGTTATTTCAGCCATGACGATTTCATCAAGGTTCATCGCCGCGATTGCGCCAACCTGAAAAAAGCCGAACCGGAGAGACTGATTGAACTGGAATGGGACAAAATTCTTAAAAAAGATGAATATACTCCCGATGAGGATTACTCCGGGCTGGATGATACGGATTTCATAATCCTGCAACATCACCTCGATTACGGCGTGGATTATTCGCTGATGGTAGCCAAACTGACCCGCTTGAAAAAACAAACGGTATTTGACCGGCACAAAAAGCTTAAAGAATTAAAACTGCTCAAACGGGTCGAGCCCGTGATGATACGGTACCGCAAAGGGGTGGTGGACAACAAGTGGATTAAACATCGCAACCATACTTATTACGAACTGACGCCCAAGGGCGAGAAATACCTCGCTTATTTCACGTCAAAATAATAACATCTTTCTAAAACCTCCAACGGCGAAACAGTCTGTTTCTGTCAACCTGAAATATCTTATAATGAACAATTCATGGTTTTTTAACGTTTATATTTAAATTGTAATGATGTATATTATTTGTCATGTAAATAATGAAATAAAAATAAAGGAGTAAGCCTGCATGCGTTTTAAAAGTACTCTGTACGTTTTATCAGTGATATTACTGGTTTCGTTTACAACCGGCAATGTTTTCGCCGACCGGCGTGAATACACCCGCCAGGGTTTGAAAGACAAAACAGTTAAAACCGAAGTAAAAAAGAACAACAATAACCTGCCCGGCAAACCCTTCGATGAACTTATAAAAGACAGAGTGGTAATAGAGGGGTTGTTTACTTTCTATCTGGACACGATTCAAAACGACCTGCTGATGGCCGTCAAGCCGGAACAATTCGGCCCCGTATATCTGTGCGGGGAAACAATGGCCAAATCGGACAGCCGTTTTTCGGACAACCGCTCCATGCGGCGCTCTTTCCCGTTTTATTTCAAACGGGTCGGCAATAATATCATGTTCATGGAAAAGAACCTGCGCCTTCGGGCCGACACCACCCTGCCGATAACCGGCGCGGTTGAATCCGCTCTCTCCGACCACCTCTATGCCTCAGCCGAAATCAAATCCCGGCCGCACGAGGAAAGCGGCGCGATTCTGTTTGACCCTGCTGATTTTTTCCTCCAGGACGCCGCCAATATAAGCTATTACACCGGCACCCAGGGTAAAACCGGACACAGTTTCGATAAAAAGAACAGCTATTTTGAAACGGTTAAATCCTTCCCGGAGAATTCGGAAATCGACGTTAAGCTGCATTACAAAACCTCCAAACCGCAATCGGGCACGACCCTTCAAAGCGGTTATGATTTTTTTCATACCTACCATTATTCTCTGTCGTCTTTGCCGGTGACGGACTATGTCCCCCGTCTGGCTGACGACCGGATCGGTTATTTTATGACGATTTACCAGGATTATTCGTCGATGAACCGCGAGACGCCTTATGTGCGGTATATCGACCGCTGGCACTTGAAGAAGAAAGACCCCGACGCGGCTCTGTCCGAACCGGTGGAGCCAATTGTTTATTGGATTGAAAATACCGTTCCCGATGAATACCGGGCGGCTATTGCCGAAGGTATTGAATTCTGGCAACCCGCTTTCGAAAAAGCCGGCTTTAAAAACGCCATCATCGCCAAACAGATGCCCGACACCGCCGACTGGGAGCCGGGGGACGTTCGTTACAGTACCGTTCAATGGATGATAAATCCCGGCCAGGCTTATGCCGTAGGGCCGCACCGCGCCAATCCCTTCACGGGACAGATTCTCGATGCTGATATCCGGCTGTCAGCCGATTGGCTCCGTTATATGTACACCATCGCTGAAAATTATATCGAACCGATCACCTACGACGGCAACCTGCCCGAAAGCGGTCAACCGGAAACCGGTTTGTGGGATACTCCCGATTACTTACCTCCTTACGCCGACAATTACCAGATGGAAGCGGCCCGCGATGCCGCCTCGAACATCGCCTATCTCATGAGTTCAGCCGGTGATTTTATCGACAAGGATTCCCTCCTGGAAGTTTACGTGCACGATTACCTGGTTGAGGTTATTGCCCACGAAGTCGGGCACACTCTGGGGTTGCGTCATAATTTCAAAGCCTCGACAATATACACCCCGGAACAGATCAATAACCCGGAGTTCACCCGTACCCACAGCACCACCGGCAGCATCATGGACTATATGTCGGCCAACATAGCCGGACCGGAACGGAAGCAGGGGGACTATTATGCCAAGATCCCGGGGCCGTGGGATGACTGGATGATTCAATATGGCTACACCGATTTCGGCGCCGCTACACCCGAGGAAGAATGGTCGCAGCTTGAACAAATCGCTTCCCGGTGCACAGAACCGGAACTGGTATTCGCCACCGACGAGGACTCGTTCGGCTGGTCGGCCAAAAAAACCGACCCGCTGGCCAATATGCACGATCTGGGCGATGACCCGCTCGGTTTCGCTCTGCATAAAATCACCCAGGCTAAAGAACTCTGGACTAAGGCTATCTACAAATTCGAAAAACCGGGCCAGCGTTATGTGAAAATCCGCAACGTCTTTCAGACGGGCTGGCGCTCTTTTCAGGAACTGGCTCAAATCGCCCCGCAGTACGTCGGCGGCATTCACGTTTACCGCCATCATATCGGTGACCCGAACGCCAAAAAACCGTTTGAACTGGTCCCCGCCGCCGAACAGCGCCGGGCAATCAAATTACTGGAAGATAATATCTTTGCCGCCGACGCTTTCGATATCCCCGGCGAATTACACAACCAATTGCAGTCGGAAAGGCTGCCCGATTTCGCCTGGACAAACAACTCCATCCCTCAACTCGATTACCCCTTCCACCAGTATGTATTGAACACCCAGAAAACGGCTTTGAACAAACTGTACAGCCATTACACCCTGGGGCGGCTTCTGAATAACCTGACGCGATACAAAGAAGGTGAGGAACGCTACACCATGTACGATTTGTTCCGGGATGTCCGCCGGGCTATCTGGAGTGAAATCACGGGACCGAAGGATGTGAACAGTTTCCGCCGCCAACTGCAGCTGGTGCATTTGGACATTATCGGCAAGATATACCTGAGCGACCCCTCGAAATACCCTGCCGACGCCCGAACCCTGGCCGCCAATGACCTGACCGTTCTGCAACAGGCGGCCGTCAAGGCGGTACAATCCTCGGCTATCGACCCGATGACGCGGGCGCATTTCAACGAAGTTGTAAGGCAAATTGATGCGCTCCGCGACGCCCAGCCTTCGTATCTTAAATAACAAACGACTATACTTTTAAAAAAAAGCCGGAGAATACATCCGGCTTTTTTTAATTTTAAATATTTTGTTACGGCTTGTTGTTTTCCGCGGCTTTATAGAAGTACTTGATATAATTCCAGGCGTCGATAGCCTTGTCGGCATAAACAAACAATTCCAGGTCCTCTTCGTCGATGGTGCCTTCCTTGACGAGAAAATCAAAATCGATGACATTTCTCCAGTATTCCTCGCCGAAGAGGATAATGGGGCGTTTCCAGATTTTTCGGGTCTGAATAAGGGTTAAAGCCTCGAACAATTCATCGAGCGTCCCGAATCCGCCCGGAAAAGCCACCAGGGCTTTAGCGCGCAACAAAAAGTGCATTTTGCGAACGGCGAAATAATGGAAGTGCAGACACAGCGAAGGTGTTATATAAGGATTGGGTTCCTGTTCGGCCGGCAGGGTTATATTAAGGCCGATAGATTTGGAGTTGGTCTCAAAAGCCCCCCGGTTGGCGGCTTCCATTATGCCCGGTCCGCCGCCGGTCACGATAACGAAGTCATGCTGGGTTTGCTGCTGGCATTCTATTGATACGATGCGGGCGAACTCTCGCGCCTCATCATAATACCTGGATTTGTCAAGAATCCGCCGGGCAATAGCCAGTTCTTTTTTCAGAGCCTTATCCTCGGGATGCTTTTTGAACCTACTCTCGAGTTGTCGGACTTTTCGCCGGGCTTTGAAAGGCTCCATAATCCGCGTCCCCCCGAACACAACAATGGTTGACCTGACATTGTTTACCCGAAAGGTAATCTCCGGTTTCATCAACTCCGCCTGCAAGCGAATCGGGCGGGCATAACCGCTGTCCAGAAAATCAAGGTCCTTGTAGGCGACCCGGTAAGCGGGCGAGTCCTTCAGTCTTTCGACCATTTTGCGTTCTTCAGATTTCTTCCCCATATAATGACTCCATTTAGATTATTATCCGATTCCAGCCAGGGATACCGGTTTCAGTCATAACAGGTCCGGATTCAACTGTTCTTTACAAGGTACTATATTCCTGTTGAAAAGTGAACTTTTTTATCTGTAGTGAAGTGTTGCCTCAAATCTTGACGCTCTCCTCCAGGGGAATTCCGGTGGGCAAACCCAGGCACAGGCCGATTGATTCGGCGACCTTAACCCAGGGATGGTCGGCTGTCACAATCCGGGTTTTACCGGCGACTTCCTTCAGGGGAACCGATGAAAGGTCGCTTCCTTTGACGGCCACCATGCGCCCGGTTTGACCGGTTGCGGCCATTTTCACGGCTTCCACCCCCAGCCGGGTGGCCAGGATGCGGTCATAGGCTGACGGTGAGCCGCCGCGCAACAGGTGACCCAGAGTGGTTACCCGGGTTTCGATATTAATAAGACCCTCGATCTGGGCCGCTACCTGGTAGGAAACACCGCCCAGGCGGATGGCGTCGGGGGAATTCTCGATGCGCCGCTTGACGACCATCTCCCCTCCGAGCGGTTTGGCGCCTTCGCCTACGACGACGATGGAGAATGTCTTACCGAGAGAATTTCTCAATTTTATCTGATCGCAAATAGCCTCAATATCGTAGGGGAACTCCGGCATCAGAATAATATCTCCTCCGCCGGCCAGTCCCGAACCCAGTGCCAGCCAGCCGGCATATCGACCCAT
>JAFGNW010000190.1 GCA_016926795.1 Candidatus Zixiibacteriota bacterium | reverse complement strand
TCAGGTCTCCGTGCCTGACAGTAGTAATGTATGTCGAAATGTCGAAGACTTTCGACAATTTAAAACCGCCAGGTCATTCGCCCCGGCGAATCTGCGGCGAAGATCAAAACCCGACGGAACACAGATAATCATTCTTTTTTCCTGTAGACAACGCCCGGATAAATATCCCCGGAAAAGTTATTGACTTAACTGTCCCGCATGTACTTTCTTAAACCATGCCGGATATCAAGCTCAATTCGCCCCTTCAATATCTCAAAGGCGTCGGCCCGCGCAAGGCCGAGGTCCTGGCCCGGCACGGCATGGACACTGTCCGGGACCTGCTCGATTATTATCCCCGCGTCTATCTCGACCGCACCAATGTCGTACCTATCGCGCAGTTGAAAGTCGATGAATACGCCACCATAATCGGCGAGGTCAAGGCTCATGGCATACTATACGGCAAGCGCCGCCGCTACGAAGTGATTCTGCAGGACGATACGGGGGGAATTTCACTGTTGTGGTTCCAGGGGATACGTTTTTGGGAGCGGCTTTTCAAGAAGGGGCAGAAATTCGCCGTCACCGGTGTGGTCAGTTATTTTATGGGGACACAGATGATTCACCCCGACCTGGAACGGCTCGACGAAAACAGCGACAGGATGGTACACGCCGGGCGGATTATCCCTGTTTATCCCCAGACGGCGGAGCTTACCAAAGCCGGGCTGGGAAGTAAGGGCCTGCGCCAGCTGACTTCGTTTATTTTCGAACACCTGACCGAGAAAATTCCCGACCCGGTCCCCGCGGCCGAATACAAAAGGTTTTCGTTGCCGACACTTCACGAGGCTGTCGCCGGGATTCACTATCCCGAAAGCCGCGGCCAGATAGAAACCTGCCGCCGCCGGTTGTCGTTTAACGAGCTTTTAAACCTTCAGTTTTTCGTTTATCGCAACAAGGGCCAGAAAGCGGCCATCGTCAAAAATCACAGCTATCAAAAGCCGGGCGAGAAGCTGACGGAATTGAAAAATCAACTTCCGTTCGAACTGACCGCCGCCCAGAAAAAAGTTGTGCGGGAGATTTTCAGCGACCTGCAGAAACAACGACCGATGGCGCGGCTTCTGCACGGCGATGTCGGTTGCGGCAAAACGGTGGTGGCGGTACTGGCCGCCCTGTACGCCGCCGAGAACGGCCTGCAATGTTCTTTCATGGCGCCGACTGAAATCCTGGCCGAACAACATTTCCGCAACTGGCAAAAACCCCTCGAGGTAGTCGGCGTCAAAGCGGGCTTGTTAACCTCGAGTTTGAAAGCCCCGCAGAAAAAAAAGACCGCCGAACTGTGCGCCGAGGGAGAGCTGGATATTTTATTCGGCACTCACGCCTTGATATATGATTATGTCACCTTCAACCGGCTGGGACTGGTCATTATCGACGAACAGCACCGCTTCGGGGTGGAGCAGCGAGGGAAACTTTACGCCAAAGGGGACAACCCCGATTTGCTGGTGATGACAGCCACCCCTATCCCGCGCACGCTGACTCTGACCCTGTACGGTGATTTGGATATTTCCACTATCGACACCCTGCCCCCGGGAAGAAAACCAGTGCGCACCGTCTGGCGTGCAGCCGACGCCCTGCCTAACGTTTACGGTTTTGTAACCGATGAGATCAAAAAAGGCGGCCAGGTGTATATAATTTATCCCCTGATTGAGAAATCGGAACAGATGGAGTTGAGCAATGTCGAGGATGCCTACGCAGAATTATCGCAAACCGTGTTCAAGGATTACCGGGTGGCGCTGGTGCACGGCCGGGTCAAAGCTAAAGACCGCGACGAAATATTGAGGCGGTTCCGCGATAAGGAAATCGATATTTTGCTTTCGACCACGGTTATCGAGGTCGGCATCGACAATCCCAACGCTACCGTTATGATTGTGGAAAACGCCGAACGGTTCGGTTTGGCGCAACTGCACCAGTTGCGCGGTCGGGTCGGAAGAGGAGCCAAACAGGCTACCGTGGTGGCCATCGCTCACAAGCCCATTTCCGAAATCGGGCAGAAGCGGCTGGAATATTTCGCGGCTGAAAGCGACGGTTTTAAAATTGCCGAGGCTGACCTGATGCTTCGCGGACCGGGGGAGATTTTCGGGGTGCGCCAGTCCGGTCTGCCGGAGCTTCGAACCGCCGACCTCTGGCGCGACCGCGACCTGCTCGAGGGGGTGCGACTGCTTCTGGAGCGGCTTTTTGCCGATTATAATACCCTTGACAAAAATTATCTGAAATTATATAACTATCTGAATACCCGGGCCGCCCGGATGGAGATTAATCTCGGTGGCGGATAAAAAGTTACGGAAACTGAAAGAAAGAGGCAGGTGTAGCCATGAACGAACAAAACGAAGCCTACGATATGCATTTCTTTCAACTGGTGTTCTCGCTTCAGGCGGGAGCCATGCAGCAAATGGGTAAAATAGCCTCATCCTTAACCGGCAAGGTCGAGCGGGATTTAAATCTCGCCAAAGCCTCTATCGATATGCTGGATATGCTCCAGAGAAAGACCGAGGGTAATCTTTCCCCCGATGAAAAGAGGCTTATCGAACATACCCTTTATGAACTTCGACTGAATTATGTCGAAGAGGTTAAAAAAGGGGACACCCCATCTGAAGGAGCAAAAGACACCAAAAGCACCGGAAATAAAGCTGAAACCGGGAATAAACTATCTGAAAAACCTCCCGAAAACGAGGCGGAGTCTGACCCTCAAAAGGGCGATAAATAACGCAGAAAGGCTCTTTTTTTCGTTTAATTTTGGAAAACCCGGTGTATAAAGATTGAGAGGATGCCCGGTTCCGCGGGTGCCTTATTGCTTATTTGTCTTGATTTTATAAGCAATAATCCTATATTAACATAGGTTTATTAGTAATGACTGGACAGCTTTCTACCAACCCGGAATTATCGATGGCAGCCCTCCTTTCGGCCTTTGGGCCGAATCTGGAATTTGCCCGTGACCTGGCCCCGTTATCAAGTTTCAAAACGGGCGGCAAAGCGAGTTATTTTATCGCCGCCGGCTCAACCGGTGAGGTTACCAAAGCAGTTTCCGCCGCCCGGAGATTGAAAATCCCGTTTTTTGTGATTGGGGGCGGCACCAATTTATTGATTTCGGACAGCGGTTTTAGCGGTTTGATAATCAGGGTGGAGGTGACCGGTTTGAAATTGCGCTCGGAGACGGAAATTGAGTGCGGCGCCGGCGAGGAATTAAAAGCGTTAATTAACTTCGCGACCGAAAACGAACTGACCGGTCTGGAGTTCGCCGCCGGCATCTGGGGCACGGTAGGTGGCGCTATATACGGTAACGCCGGGGCTTACGGCGGGGAAATCGGCTCCGTGGTCTCAGAGGTTTCACTGGTCGACCTTGAGGGGCGACCCCGGACCGTTACGGCAGAGTACGGTCGCTTCGCCTATCGCGACTCACACTTTAAGAGAACCAGGGAAATTATTGTCAGCGCTGTTTTTAAGTTGGCAAAGGGTCAAAAACAGGCTATAGAACAGAAGATTAGTGATATTTTAGTGCAACGCGAAGAAAAATACTGTAACCTGGGTAACTCGGCGGGCTGTTTTTTTAAAAACATCCCCGACCCGAAAGAAAAATACGGCAAACTTTCCGCCGGTCGCTTGCTCGATGAGGTGGGTGCGAAGGAACTCGAGGTCGGCGGCGCTAAAGTGTTTGAGAAACACGCCAATATTATCGTCAATAAAGGCAATGCGAGCTCGCAAGATATCCGCCGTTTGGCCGATATAATGAAAAAGAAAGTGCGCGATAAGTTTGGTGTTGAATTAACCGAAGAAATAGTGCAAATTGGTGATTTTTGAAAGGAGGGTCGCTTATCGATACGTTTTTAAAGATTTGATTTAACTACAACGATGTAAAGTCGTGAATTTGATTTTTAAAAGAATATTTTTTTCCAGTCTTTTCGCGCTCCTGGTGAGCGCCGCTTGTCCGTTTCAGGCAATGGGCGAGGTGGGGTTTAAGGCCGAACTGTCGAACCCGCCGCTCGTCGTTTCCGTCTACGACGACATTGATTATACTTTTTCGGCAGCCTTGTATCCCAGGTCGCGACCGCCTATCCGTCCCGAACTACAGTACAATACCAAGGTCATCCGCTCGAACTTCGAAGATAATTCCGTTACTTTCGAGACCGAATACAAAAAGGGTTATTATCTCATCCCGGTTTCGGTGGATGCCAACCAGTTTTTAAATTATCGCCTGAAAAAAAACTATCGCCGGAAATTCGATGAGGTGGTATTCAAGTCCTACCAGGACGCCCAGACTTCCAAAAAACGCGAGGGTTTCTCGATCGGGGTAGCCCTGCCCAAACGACTGGATAAGATTTTCGGTGAGGGCGGGGGCAATCTGAAAGTTACCGGTTATCGCCGGATATCTTTTTCCGGCCGTTCGCAATGGACCGACGGCAAGTCCGACCTGATCAAGCAGAGCAAGTTTCCCTCGCTGAATATGGAACAGCAGTCCAAGTTCGAAATCACCGGTACGATCGGCACCAAAATCAGCGTCAAGGTTTACCAGGACAGCCAGACGGACATTCCCCTGGCCAACCGCATCCAGATTCGTTATAAGGGTGACGAGGACGACATCCTCAAATCCATCGAGGCCGGCAACACTACCCTGAGTCTGCCCAACACCAAGTTTGTCGGTTACACCTCGCGAATCCAGGGTTTGTTCGGACTGAAAACCGAAGCCCAGTTAGGTAGCCTGACCTTCACCGGTATCGCCTCGCAGGAGAAAGGCTCGACCGAATCATCGACCATCACCGCTTCCGGCGAGGAAAATGCCGAATATATCAGGGACCATCAATATGTAACCGGTCGAATTTTCGACCTGGGTTACCCGGTTGATAACGATGCCGATCCTAACCGGGTGGAACTGGGACGTTATGATTCGGTCGTTACTCTGTACGTTTACGAGTACGAAAGCGACAGGTCGAATCTCGAGGCGGTTCAATGCAAGCTTTTAATCGACCCTGCCAATGAAACTTATCTGTCAAGCCAGAGCGATTCCCTGCGGATGATGCCGTTGAAAGAGGATATCGATTACACCTTTTATAACGACCGCAAGCGCGACCGGCATTATGTCGTTTTCAAAGGTTCCCGCTATGAAGGTGACGCCCTCGGTATATACATGGTGGTTAAGCGCTTCAACAGCGCCTCGGAAACCGAGCCGTTCCGGGTGGATACTATCGGTGACCTCTCCGGAGAAATAAAGATATTAAAAACCCTCCGACCGTCCCAGAATAAAAACAACCCCGACCATAAAACCTGGGCTCTTATGTGGCGTAACTGTTATCGTATCAGTGCGGGATTGAACTTTGAGGATTTCGATATTAAAATAATCAAGGGGCTGGCCGATACCGAGGGGAAATCATCCAACCTCGATTACCAGGCAGAGAACGGTGTCAACACCGGTTATTACCTGGCAATTACCGGCCTTGACCAGGTTAACAGCAACGAAGATTCGATACCCGACAACATTCTCGACCGAAATATCGATTTCTACCGTTCCGACTGGGGTCTGCTAATTTTTCCGTCCCGCACGCCCTTCGATACCGATACCACCTTCACCGACAAGAACGGAAAATCCACACCGGTTTTGGCGGTAACCAATCCCAATATCTACAGTTATTATTCACCCAAGGAAAAAACGGAAGGCAGCCAGTATTACATCCAGATTTCGACCAAAACCCGCAGTTCCCAGATTCGTCTGAACCGGACCAACGTTATCGAGGGCTCCGAACGGGTTACGTTGAACGGCAGCCTGCTGGAACGCGACAGGGATTACACAGTTTCTTATGATTTCGGACAGATTACTCTTTTAAAAGAAGAGGCTCTCGACCCCAACGCCGAGGTAAAGGTTGATTTCGAATACGCGCCTTTCTTCGCGGTACAGAAGAAGACCCTCCTGGGCGCCCGGGCTGAATACGAATGGAACAAGGATATCCAGTTCGGCTCGACGGTTCTCTACAAGTCGGACAAAGCCCAGGAACGCAAACCCCGGGTCGGCCAGGAAACAGCCAAGATGATGGTGCTGGATTTTGATGCCAAGTTCAAACTTTATCCCAGCTTCCTGACCAAATTAGCCGATGCCCTCCCGATGGTTACCACTGAATCCCAATCCGTGATGACTTTCGAGGGAGAAATTGCCAAATCGTTCCCCAATCCCAACGTTGACGGGGTGGCTTATGTCGATGATTTCGAAGCGGCTCACGAACAACTCTCGCTGGGTATCAACCGCCTTCTCTGGACACAGGCTTCATCACCGGTGGACGAATTCCTTTATGAAAGAGGCAAGATACTCTGGCACAATCCCCGCCAGCAGCCGTTTGTGGAGGAAGTCTATGACCGGGAAGCAGCCCAGGGCGAGGGTACCATCACCACCCTCAGACTGGTTTTCCGGCCTAAGACCGTACACCATCAGTCGGGCGACTCAGTTGCCTCCTGGGGTGGTATTATGCGCTCCTTCGTCGGTCGTATCGACCCCGATAGAGCCCAGCTTTTTGAAATCAGAGCCCGCGGCGGTCGCGGCCGGCTGCATTTCGATTTCGGTGTTATAAACGAGGACGTCAACGGCGACAACTCCTTCTTTACCGAGGATAAAGATGGCAACGGCGTGGTCGATACCGAGGAAGATGTCGGACTCGACGGTATGTCCGACGCCCAGGAACAGGTCTATTACAATACTACCGAACCCGACCCATCCGGTGATAATTATTACTTCTTCGGCCAGGGTAAATGTCCCGTAACGGAAGCAGAATGTACCGCCATGGAAGCCCTGAACCCGGATAATTATTCAAATGATTCGATTTACTATGAATGGCTCAACGGCACCGAGGGCAACTCAGCCGATATCGCCCTGAACAACCGGCCGGATGAAGAAGTGCTGACCAACAGCGGCTCCGAATCCAATAACGCCTATTTTTCTTACGTGATTGACCTGTCCGATTCCACCGACCAGTTCTTGGTGCCGGGTTCTTATAGAGATCTTTACGATACCGGCAAACCCTGGCGTACGTTCCAGATTTCCCTCAAGGACCCGCTGGCGGTCGATGATATTGTCGAGTCGGATCCCGCCAGCGACACCGCCAAATGGGCCAATGTTACCCACGTCCGGGTATGGATGGAATCCGACGATTCCACCATCACCGCCGACACCCTCGAAATAGCCGATTGGTATTTTGTGCAGTCCAACTGGAAAGATACGATTCATTCCGACCCTTATTACCTGAACGAATCCAACACCAATTTCGTGGTGGCCTCGGTCAGCACCGAGAACGGTACCTTCGACCCCCCGCCCGGAGTCGAGGCATACGAGGACAAACAAACCAAGGTAACCGAGCCCCAGCGGGGATTGTCGCTCAAATTCAAAGACCTGCATTACGGCGATACCTGCCTGGCCGTGAAAAAACTGGTCTCGGTGGAACAGTATTCCGGCTACGGAAAAATGGAAATGTATATTAACGGAGGGAAGGAAGTCCCTGAGAACGTCATGTTCTTTTTCCGCCTGGGCCGCGATGAGAATAATTACTACGAATACCAGGTCCGCGAATTGTACCCGGGCTGGGACGAACGCAATTACGTCACGATAGATTTTAACAAGATGACCGCCCTCAAGGACGAAATCCAGCGGAACCTGCCGGAAGGAGCACAGTACACCGATGTCGATACCACCGTGAACGAATATCGTATCCGCGGCAATCCGCGTATCGACGAAGTCCTCTATTTTGCCGCCGGGGTGCTTAATATCGACGAGGAGAACCGGGACAACGTTTATTCGGGGGATATCTGGCTTGATGAATTGCGCCTGACCGACGTGCGCAAGGACGTCGGTACGGCTGGAAGGGTGAGTATAACGGGCAATATGGCCGACCTGCTCAATTATAATTTCAGCTATAATTCTCAGGACCCGTATTTCCGGGGCATCGCGGCGGCCACCCGGGGCGGTTCCAACAACAATCTCGGCAGCGGTAAAACTAAAAATAACTCACAATACGGTCTGACGCTCAATTTCGACAAATTCCTGCCCAAATCGTGGGGAAGCCGCTTGCCGATATCGTTCAGCCAGTCCAATTCCACCGAAATACCCGTTCTGCGCACCAATTCCGATATCGTCCTGGCTGAGGATGTACGCGAATCGGAGAAATCCACAAGCGATACCAGAACTTTCAGAATCAGTGAGAGTTTCAATAAAAAGAGCCGGAACCCCCTGTTCAGTATCCTGCTCAATCGGCAGAGCGTATCGTTCTCCTACAACCGTTCCAAGAGTAAATCGGTGAACAGACCCTTTTATATGGCGGAAAATTACAATATCAAAGCCGACTATGATATGGGCCTGAAGTCGAAAATACCCACGTTGCCGATTTTCTTCTGGGCCAAACCGATTCCCTTGCTGAAAAAAACCAGCGAGTCGCGACTTTCTTTGTACCCCAGTACTTGGCGGTGGTCGGGAACCTATAACCGCAAACTGACCATCAACGATGATATCAACGGTGAGCGTATCAGTTCTTTCACGAGGGATTTTTCCGGGACCTTGGATTTGAAATACGACATGTTCGAAAACCTGTCTTTTTCTTATAACTATACCACCCGGCGAGATTTGAGCGACCCGAAACTGGTGAATCTCGTTTTCAATATAAAGGATTTCAAACTCGGCCAGGAAACCAACTACAACCAGTCGTTTACAGCCAACTATGACCCTCGCCTGTTTTCCTTCTTCACCACCTCGTTCTCGTTCTCGACAAGGTATCTGGATAATTATGAACGGACCACCAAAACCCTTTCTTCCGATATGAATCGAACCTGGAGCGTTCGGGGGAATTTCAACCATATATCTTTTTTGGGCGGTGATAAGAAACGCGCCGCCCCCGGTCGCGCCGCCAACCGGCAGAATGTCAGGGCCGGCGGCGTGACTACCAAAGCGGACAACGGGAAACCTTTTTACGGCCCGCCGCTGGCCTTCCTGAGGTTTCTAACCGGATGGGTCGAACCGCTGAATTACAAGTATAATCGGGGGTATAAAAATTCTCTGCCCGGTATGAAAATGAGACCTTCCATGGTATATCGTTTGGGTTTCCATGACCGGACCGATGTCCCGCTGGGCGAGGAAGTGCGGCCGCAAACCTCCAACGAGTCGGAAGGTTATGACTTATCCTCGGGTTTCACGTTACTGGGCGGGATTTCCACCGATGTCAAGTTCAAACGGGATATCAACCGCGACCTCATCAAGCAGGGCACCCGCTATGAAAAGACTTCCACCAACTGGCCGGACCTGAGTATCAGAATACAGAGGTTCCAGACTTTCCCCCTGTTCAAATCGCTGCTGAACAAATTTATCGATATCTTTGCTCCACGAACCGGCTACAGTCGTCAGATTAAGGAAGAAGAGAATCTGGATATGGGTTTCCTGCTCAATCGCACCGAGTCCATAAACCATAATCCTCTGATCTCTCTTAATTTTAAACTTTTCCAGTCATTGTCGCTCTCCTGTTCTTACACCGTAAACAAATCCACCACCGAAAATTACACCGCCACGACCGGTTCACTCGAATCCGAAACCAATTCCACCAAGAAAACCATCGGTTTCACTTCGAGATATTCCTTCAGTGCCCCCAGCGGCATTGCCATCCCGCTGCTGGGAAAAGTGAAATTCAAGTCGAACGTTTCCATCGACCTGGATGTCAAGTTCAATTCCAACGTTAGCGAGACTTTCAAACCGGCTACCGGTACGGCATCCTCGACCGACAAGTCGGACCTGACCATCACCCCGGTTATCCAGTATAATTTCAGCCAGCAGATAAAGGGTGGTATCAGCGCTCGCTGGCAGGATTCCAACGACAATTACTACGGCCGTAAGAGCCATGTTCGGGAGCTGCAGATCTGGACGGAAATCCGATTCTAACATATTTTACGTTGACATTGTCTATTTTTCATTATTATTAACAGCGTAACCGCGACCGCCGGTCGTATAATTTTTTTAACGGGGAAACAATAAAAATACCGTGAAAGAGGAAATAACCAAACTTCGTGATTTTCCGGCGGTGGAAGAGCTCCTCCAGGACAAAACCCTGGCCGGGTTTATTGCTTTAGTGCCGCGCCCGATAGCGGCCGATATCGTCAAAGACATAGTTGCCGCCGCCAAGAAAAAACTGCAGAAATCCGGAGCCACTCTTAAAAGCGATGTTCTCCGGGACGAAATCCGCAACAGCCTCCTGGAAACGAAAAGAAAAGAAATAACGCGGGTCATCAACGGCACCGGTATCCTGGTTCATACCAACCTGGGGCGGGCGCCCCTGTCGGAGTCGATTTTCGAGGCAGTGAAAAAGACGGTGGTCGGTTACGGCAATATTGAATTCAACCTCGAGCAGGGAATGCGGGGGAAGAGAGGCGAGGCTTGCGAGAAATATCTGGCCCGTCTGGCCGGCGCCGAAAGCGCTACGGTTGTCAACAACTGTGCGGCAGCCCTGTTTCTCATTCTGAATACGCTTGCCAACCGCCGGAAGGTTGTTATCTCCCGCGGCGAACTGGTACAAATCGGCGGCGGTTTTCGCATCCCCGACATCCTCAAGCGCTCCGGCGCCAGACTCTGCGAGGTCGGCACTACCAATATCACTACCCCGGCCGATTACGAAAACGATCTCGACGACAAGACCGCCCTGATTTTAAAAGTGCACAAGAGTAATTTTACCCAGGCCGGTTTTTCCGAGGATGTACCACTTAAAGAACTGGTCGTTCTGGGCAAAAAACACGGCCTGCCGGTCGTCAACGACCTGGGCAGCGGTGTTTTTATCCCGACCAAAGATATCCTCGGTTACGAGGAACCGACCGTGCAGCAATCGGTCCGCGCCGGAGCCGCTATCACCTGTTTCTCCGGCGACAAGATGCTCGGCGGAGTTCAGGCCGGGCTTATCGTCGGCAGGGAAGAGCTCATCGGTAAAATCAAAAAGAATCCCATTTTCCGCACTGTCCGGGTCGATAAAATCGTCTTCTCCATTATCGAGAAGATGTTGACCGTTTATCTTAACGCTGAGCATTTGACCGATATCAAACTCTGGTCGCTCTTGACGGTACCCGAGGCGGAACTTTATAAAAGGGGTAAAAACATTCTAATGCACCTGGGACAGCCCGAGGGGATTAGTATCGAGGCTACCCGGGCTTTTGTCGGCGGCGGCGCCCTGCCCGAATCGGCTATTCCCTCGGTCGGTCTCGTTTTCGCCAAAAAATTCAACGCTGAACGGCTCATGAAGAATTTACGAGACCATCAGCCGCCGGTTGTGGGACGCATCGAAAACGACCGGTTTATTGTTGATTTGAAAGCTATCGACACCGACGATATTGAAATCCTGATAAAGGCCGTTAAAAAAAATATCAAGTGAACGACCGTAATTAGCGATGATAGTAATTGGCACCGCCGGACATATTGACCATGGAAAATCGGCTATTGTACGTCGATTGACCGGGACCGACCCGGACCGTCTGCCCGAGGAAAAAGCCCGCGGCATGACGATTGACCTGGGTTTCGCCTTCTATAATACTCCGGCAGGGGAGGACCTCGCTTTTGTCGATGTTCCGGGGCACGAACGTTTTGTCAAGAACATGATCGCCGGCGCCGGCGGTATCGACAGCGTCATGCTGGTGGTGGCGGCTGACGACGGCTGGATGCCGCAAAGCCAGGAACATTTCCAGATAGTCCGTCTCCTCGATTTGAAAAGCGGCGCGGTTGTCATCAACAAAATCGACCTGGTAGAAAAAGATTGGCTGACTCTTCTCCGCGAGGAAATCAGGGAAAAAGTCAGCGATTCTTTTCTGGAAAACGCCCCGGTTTTCGAGGTGTCGGCCCAGACCGGCGAGGGATTTGACAAGTTGCTGGAATATCTAAACGAATTACCGACCAAAATCCGGTCGCGCGCCGACCTCCGAAAAGCCCGTCTCTATATCGACCGTATTTTTATTCAGCCGGGTATCGGCGGAGTGGTCACCGGCACGCTGCGGGGCGGAGTGCTCACGGTTGGTCAGCCGGTTACCGTCTGGCCGGGGGCGGCATCCGGCAAAATCCGCACCCTGCATTCGATGAACCGGCAGGTGGAAAAGGCCACTCCTTCCCAGCGCACCGCCGTTTCTTTCACCGGTATCGAAAAAGAACAACTGCAGCGCGGCGGCGTCGTTACCGACCGTCGGGAAATGAAATTCATGCGGGAACATCAAGTGTTCGCACTCTCGGTAGAACTTATCAGAGAATCGTTGATAAGTCTCAAGGATCGCCGCCGGGTGCTGGTAATGGTGGGAACCAGCGAGGTCGAGGGAGAGATTCGCCTGTATGACAAAAACGAGATAGGCCCGTCGCAGAAGGGTCTGCTCTTTTTCAAACCGGATGAACCGCTTTATGCTCTTGTCGGGGATAATTATATAATGCGTTTGATAACGCCCATGGTTACTCTGGGCGGGGGGAAGGTACTCGACCAGTTGAAATATTTCCCCCGGCGCAAACACCTGGCCGATTACGCCTATCTCGAGGACCGCCTCGAGGACGACGTGAGAAAGATTATTTTATCGGAGTTGAAAAAACACCTGCTGGCGGAAACCGACACCCTGCTAAATGAGGCGGACCTGTCACAGGAAGAAATCTCCAATGAGGTCGAGCGGCTGGTCGAGGAACAAAAACTGGGACGGTTCGGCAATTTTGTCTATCACCCGGAATTTTTTAACCGTGCGGTCGAAAAGCTCAAGAAAAATCTCGAGAGCTATCTTAACGAACAGCCGCATCTGAAAGGCCTCACTTTCGAACAGACCGCCCGCCTGGCACCGCTTAAGGAAGAAACCGCCAGTGTTTTCATCGACTACCTGGTGCAGAGTGGCCACCTGGTTAAAACCACCGACCTGTACAACCTGCCCGGGCGGGGGATGAGTCTGAAAGGCGTCATCAAGGAAGCCCATGATAGAATTATCGAAACCCTGAAAATCGAGCCGTACGCACCACCGACTCTGGCCGAGCTGGCCAGGAAAGGGAAGGTTTACCAGCAGGCTATCAAGTATATACTCGATACCGGCGAGGCTTACAAGTGCGGCGGCGATTTCATATTTTTAACGGATATCTGGCGGGAAATTTTAATCTTCATTAAAAATAAGTTGAGTACCGACGACCGGTTGACGGTGTCGGAGTTAAGGGACCGGTTTGGTTTCACGCGTAAGTTTGCCATTCCCATACTCGAGGAAACAGACCGTGCCGGACTGACCCGTCGCGAAGGGGATGTCAGAGTTAAAGGAGACCGCTTTGAAAGCGAAAAGTTTGATTTATAACGCGAGAGTTTACACCCAGGCTGACAACGTTGTTGTCGATTCCATCGCCATCTCTAAAAACCGAATCGTGGCGGTCGGAAACCGTCTGGAACACGACCCCGATTTTAAAAGCTATCAGAAAATCAACCTGAAAGGACGGACGGTTATCCCCGGCCTGGTGGACAGCCACACGCATTTTTATTATTGGGCCGGGGCGCTGGGGCATGTGGACCTCGACGGTCTGGACAGCCTTGAAAAGGCTTTGTCGGCAATTAAAAAGCATGCTTCGAGGCTGGGTAAAAATGACTGGCTGGTGGGAGACGGTTTTTCTCCGGACCGGTTAAAAAAGCGGGCCGAGTTCGACCGTTATATGCTCGACAAAGTTACCGGCGGCCGCCCGGCTTTTATTTTTTCAAAAGACCAACACACCGTCTGGGTTAACAGCCGCGCTTTGAAGATAGGCGATATTGACGAACATACACCCGACCCCGAAGGCGGGAAAATAGACCGCTTCGACAACGGTGCGCCAACCGGTGTCCTCCGGGAAAATCCCGCCTATAACCCGGTTTATTCGCGTATAACACCGCCCTCGAAAAAAGAGATGAAGCGCCTTTTCCAAAAGGCACTCGAGCTGGCTTATCAAAAAGGAGTGACCGGGGTGCATTCCTTCGATGGACCCGAAGCGTTCGAGTTTTACTCGAACCTGGCAGAGAAGAACAAACTCGGTTTGCGGATAAATTATTATGCCCCGGCCAAACAACTGCCGCACCTGATTAAAAATAAGGTTTTTTACGGTACCGGCACCGATTTATTCCGCATAGCCGGAATCAAGATTTTCGCCGACGGTTCCCTGGGGAGTCAGTCGGCGCTCTGTTTCAACAAATATGTTGGTTCTAAGGGTAACTATGGTATCGAGACCACAACCAGAAAGGAATTGACCCGCCTGGTCAAAGACGCCGCTCGGATCGGTATGCCGTGCGCCATCCACGCTATCGGCGATAAAGCAATCGCTAATGTGCTCGATGTCTATGAAAAAGCCCCTAAACTTAATTTTGGCGCCCGCTACCGCATCGAACACCTGCAGATGATTCGCCGCCAGGATGTCACTCGTGTAAAGAGATTGAACGTGGTGGCCTCGATGCAGCCCTCGCACTGCCCCTCGGATATAAAACTGGCGCGAAATTACTGGGGCAAGCGGGCCGCCAACGCTTTTATTTTCCGAACCTTGATTGACCGCAATATCGATGTCACTTTCGGTTCTGATGTGCCTATTGAGCCGCTCGACCCGATTGCCGGCATCGCTGCCGCTGTGACTCGAGCCAGGCCCGGAAACCGCGATGTTTTCTACCCGGAACAGCGGCTGACGGCGGCCGAAGCCCTGTACCGTTTCTCGGTCGGACCGGCCGTTGCCGCCGGGCAGCCGCACTGCCGGGGGTATCTGTTGCCCGGTTACCCGGCCGACCTGGTCGTGCTGGACCGGGATATTACCCGAATAGCCGCCGCTAAAATCCTTGACACCCGCGTTCTGGCCACTGTACTCGACGGTCAGATTAAATATTGCCATCCTTCGATGAATATGTTGAAGTGATAAAACCCCAAGGT
Source organism: Candidatus Zixiibacteriota bacterium (assembly GCA_016926795.1). Taxonomy (GTDB): domain Bacteria; phylum Zixibacteria; class MSB-5A5; order GN15; family FEB-12; genus JAFGNW01. The sequence continues at coordinate 8,199 of JAFGNW010000190.1, read as the reverse complement.
TTTTTAATTGACGGCTCGGTATTTTTTGGTGATATTTAATTATATACAATATTTCACAGGGGTGTAATTTATGCGAAATAAGATATTATTAATATTTTTCGGTTTTTTGATGTTGTTGGCCGTTATCTCGCTGGCGCTTCAAACCGCCATCGCGATCAACAACGACAGTTTGAAAGCCGATGATTCGATAATCAGCCGCGACACTATCCTGAAGAAAGCGGAGTTGATCCGGCCGCTGGTGTACTATACGGTCATCGACGGCGCGATCGGGACGGTGACCGATGACCGTATCGGCGAGATAATCGAGCTGGCCGGGGAAAACGGGGCGGAACTGATTGTCATTATGCTCGACACACCCGGCGGTTTCACCCGCCCGACCTGGTCGATTTGCAAAAAGATTCTGAACAGCTATGTGCCGGTGTGCGTGTATATCGCCCCGGCGGGAGCCAGAGCCGGCTCGGCGGGGGTTTATATAACCTATGCTTCTCACTTCGCGGCTATGGCGCCTTCGACCAATATCGGAGCGGCCCACCCGGTAGGTGGAGCCGGGGAACAGGTCGATTCGGTCATGAATGAGAAGGTTACCAACGACGCCGTGGCGCAAATCCGCGCCGCCGCCGAAAAACGCGGCCGTAACGCCGAATGGGCCGAAAAAGCCGTCCGCCAGTCGGTTTCGATTACCAACAACGACGCCCTGGAAATGAAAGTCATCGAAATTGTCGCCGACAATCTGGACGACCTGCTGGCTCAGATAAACGGTCGGGAAACCGAAATCCCCTCCGGTAAGAAAATCATGAACCTGGCCAATGCCCGGACCGAACAGATTAAAACCTCGTTCAAACACCGGTTCCTGGAGGTTATCACCTCGCCTGATATCGCTTTTATCCTGTTTTCGATCGGCGGGCTGGGAATCGTGCTCGAGCTATACAACCCCGGCGCTATTTTCCCGGGCGTGATCGGGGCGATCTCGCTCATCCTGGCTTTTTACGCTTTCCAAACCCTGCCTATTAATTACGCCGGTATGGCGCTTATCATATTATCGTTAATATTATTCATCGCCGAGATTAAAATAGTCAGCCACGGTCTGCTGACGGTCGGCGGGGTCATCTCCTTTGTCCTTGGAGGTCTTATGTTAGTCGATGCCGTAGATCCGGGGATGCGCATCTCCCTGTCGCTTATTATCACCATGGCCGTCCTGGTCAGCCTGACCGCGATTGTCGTTATCTACCTGGTGGTCAAGGCCGCCAAACGGCAGCCGTTCACCGGCGAAGAGGGGATGGTGGGTAAAATCGCCGAGGTCCGCAGCGGCGGATTTGTCTATGTCGACGGCGCCCTGTGGAAGGTGGATTCTGAAGAGGAACTGGAGGTCGGCACCAATGTCGAAATAGTCGGCGTGGATAAATTGAAATTGAAAGTTAAAAGAATTAACTCATAAAAAGATAGGATAGGTTTATGATTGCTTCTTACATGATCGCTTTTGCCATTTTCTTCGTGTTAATAATCCTTTTCAATATGATTAAGATATTGAAAGAGTACGAACGCGGAGTTATTTTTCGGCTGGGACGTTTAATCGGCGCCAAGGGACCCGGCCTTATTATCCTCATTCCCGTGGTCGATAAGATGGTGCGAGTGGATTTGCGTATTATCACCTATGATATTCCGCCGCAGGATGTCATCACCAAGGATAACGTGTCGGTCAAGGTTAACGCCGTTCTTTATTTCCAGGTACTCGACGCCAACAAGGCTATAGTTTCGGTGGCCAATTTCTTCGAGGCTACCTCGCAGATTGCCCAGACCACCCTCCGGTCGGTGCTGGGGCAGGTGGAACTTGACGACCTGCTGGCCAACCGGGAGAAAATTAACGCTGATTTACAGCAGATTATCGACGAGCAGACCGAACCTTGGGGGGTTAAAGTCACGGTAGTCGAGGTTAAAAACGTCGATTTGCCGGAGCAGATGCAGCGCGCTATTGCCCGTCAGGCCGAGGCCGAGCGGGAACGGCGCTCGAAAGTCATTCACGCCGACGGTGAGTTCCAGGCCTCGCAGAAACTGGCCGACGCCGCCAAGGTTATCGCTACCGCGCCCAACGCCATGCAATTGCGGTTCCTTCAGACGCTGGTCGAAGTTTCCGCCGAGAAGAACTCGACTTTGATATTCCCGGTACCGATTGATTTGCTTGAAACCGTCCGAGGTTATCTCGAAGCCAACACCCCGAAGAGGGAGTAGGCTTTTAGTGCTGTGCCGTCAGGGCTCCGACCCTGACGGCTTTTCAGAAGGATTATATAGTAGGTCGGAGCCCTCGCGGTTTCGACACAGGCGGCGCCTGCTTATTGATTAATTATACGTCATTCTGGGCGGAGTCGAAGGATGACTGGAGAAAGAATCACATTTTGACGCTGCTCAATGTGACTTGACAATAATCTTTATAAGGTTCCGTCAGGTCCTGTTCGCCATTGGCGAATGAGACCTGACGGTTTTGAAGTTGTGTCGGGTCTTGCGGTCGATTTATCGTCCATGTAAACCGACACTCATAGCAAGTAAATTTAGTGTCAGTTCACACCCGCCTACGGCAGGCAAGAACTGACACAACATAAAAGTGTGGTTTTGACTTCTTAACGATATGATATTCCACCTCGCCATAAACGATATCGAACCCAATCATTGGGTAGCCTGGGTGCTGGAGTTTCACGGTTGTTTCTCCAAAGGGAAAACTTATGATGAGGCAGTAACTTTAGTGCCCGGGATAATCAGGAATTATTTTCAATGGCGGCGAAAACACGAACCATCGTTCGTTATTCCCGATGGTTCAATTGAGACAGAAATCATCGAGGGTATTCGTTCCTTTGAGGTCGAAGATTATTTTGTCAATGCCCTGTTCGAACACGATAAGAAGCTTCTAACCGAAAGCGATTTGACCGAAATCAGGAAAATTCTATCTTATACCCGACAGGATTTACTGGAGGTAATCGACAGCTTGTCTGAAGAACAAATAAATCAGCCTATCGAGGGGGAAGTCACCGGCTCTATCGCCGGAGTAATAAAACATATCGCCACCGCCGAAATGTGGTACTTTGACCGCATCGGGTTAACTTTCATTAGAGAGTACCGTTACGATACTCTTATGGATTTGCTGCAAGATTCACGTCGTCATACGTTGGAGAATATACCCCGGTTATTGGGTGATGTCACCGTTCACGAGAAAAGAAAGGAATTGTGGACGGCGCGGAAGGTGATGCGTCGCACTCTCTGGCATGAAATCGCCCATACGTGGCAAATAGAAAGATACAAAGAGAAATTTTCGCCAGTTCGGGAATGACAGCGGAAGGTCGAAACCTCGCAGAGTTTCGACAAAGATATCTGAGAAATAGGGTCACATTTCGACTCCGCTCAATGTGACTTTTCAAGTTCCGTCAGGTCCTGCCCACCGAAGGTGGGTGTGACCTGATGGCTAAAAATAACACATTAATAAAGACAGGTTTCATGTTCCGTCAGGTCCTTCTCGCCATATACGGGTGAGACCTGATGGTAAAAATAAAGAAATAAACAAGATCAATATCATGCCCGAAGACTTTCTCTTAAAAGCGCGCCAGATAGCGATACGCTATACCACCGTCGAGGACCTCGACACCGTCCTCAAAATGGAACGGGACGCCGAGAACGCCCCTTTCATCCGGCAATGGACAAAAAGACAGCACCGTTCAGCCGTCAAAGACAAGAATATCGCCCACCTGATTATCCAAAAACGTAACAGCGACCAGGTAATCGGGTATATCATCATAGTCGGGCTGGAGAATTACGACCAGAATATCGAATTCAAACGGCTGGTTATCACGGAAAAGGGCGTGGGGCTGGGCCGGCAGGCGGTACAGCTTATCAAACGGCTGGCTTTCGAGAAATTCGGCGCCCATCGTTTGTGGCTCGAGGTCGTCCTGCACAACGACCGCGCCTATGAGCTATACAAATCCGAGGGTTTCACCGACGAGGGCGTTCACCGCGAGAGCCTGCGGCAGGAGAACCGCTTTGTATCGATGAAAGTCATGTCCGTGTTATCCCATGAATTTTTCATGAAAAAGGTCGGCGGGTAGGTATTGAATACCATCAAAGCTCCGACCCAAATGTGCTTTGTCAGGGCTTCGTCCCAAATTCGTGCCGTCAGGGCTCCCCCCTGACTGCTTCCAAAGTTCCGGCAGGTCCTGCCTGCCGAAGGCGGGTGTGACCTGCCGGTCTTAAAAATCCCCTTTCCAACCGGTTTTAAAAAAACTATATTCCCACCGTTATGGTTACCAAACGCACCGATTATATAAGCTGGGACGATTATTTTATGGCCGTGGCCCAGCTTTCCGCCCTGCGCAGCAAGGACCCCTCCACCCAGGTCGGGGCTTGTATCGTCAATAAAAACAAGCGCATTATCGGCATCGGCTACAATGGCTTCCCCAGCGGTTGTTCCGACGATGAACTGCCCTGGGCGCGCGAGGGGGACTTTCTGCAGACCAAATACCCCTTTGTTTGCCATGCCGAGATGAACGCCATAACGAACTCCTCGAACAAACCCGACCTTGAGGGCGCCTCCATGTACGTCAGTTTATTCCCCTGCAATGAATGCGCCAAACTTATTGTCCAGGTTGGGATTAGCGAGGTCGTCTATCTTTCGGACAAATACCACGAACAGGATATTTTCGTGGCCGCCCGTCGGATTTTCGAGATGGCCGGGGTAAGACTCCGCCAGTTAAAACCCCATACGGTCGATATTCATCTTTCCCTGGCTAACGGGGAACAGCAATAACCTTTTTTTTGTTTTAATTCCTTTAACTATTATCAATTCGGAACTTTTTTTTAATTGATTCCGGGATTGAGACATTTAGATTTAAACCTTATGAATCATCAAAATCGAACGGAGACGCCATGACCAGAACCAAAGAAGACATACTAAGACTTATCGACGAAGCCGGGGTGCGCTATATCCGGCTGTGTTTCACGGACATTCTCGGAAAAATCAAGGGGATGTCGATTACGCGCTCGGAAATCGAGCAGGTTCTGGAGGAAGGGCAGGGGTTTGACGGTTCCTCGATCGAGGGTTTCGCTCGTATCGATGAATCTGACCTGATGGCTATACCCGACCCGATCACTTTCCGAATTATTCCCTGGGAAGTTGCGGGGGAGAAGGTGGCCATGATGTTTTGCGATATTCAGACCCCCGACGGTAAGCCTTACGAGGGCGACCCGCGCTGGGTGTTGAAACGCAACTTGCAGAAAATTCAGGAAAAGGGGTGGACTTTCTACGTCGGCCCCGAAATCGAATATTTTTATTTCGCCGGCGACGAAGAGCCGGGTATTCTGGACCAGACCGGGTATTTCGACTATGGTACGGTCGATATCGGCACCCAGTTGCGCAAGAAGACGGTCAACGCCCTGGAGTTGCTGGATGTTCCGGTGGAATGCTCACACCATGAGGTCGCGCCCAGCCAGCACGAAATCGACCTTAAATACCAGGAAGCGCTGGTGATGGCGGATTTCGCCCAGGTGTACCGGTTTGTGGTCAAAGAGATCGCCCAGGAAAACGAATTGTACGCGACTTTCATGCCCAAGCCCATGTTCAGCGAAAACGGCAGCGGCATGCACTGCCATATGTCGATTTTCGACGGGAAGAAAAACCTGTTTTTCAGCCCCGACGGCGAGTATATGCTGTCCAAAATGGCCCGGCAGTTTATCGCGGGCATCCTGACTCACATCAAGGAAATCACGCTGGTTTTGAACCAGTGGGTCAACTCCTACAAACGGCTGGTGCCCGGTTATGAAGCCCCGGTATATATCAGTTGGGGTCGGCGCAACCGTTCCTCGCTGATTCGGGTGCCGATGTATCGTAACGGCAAGGAGCAGGCCACCCGTATCGAACTGCGTTCACCCGACCCGGCTGCTAATCCCTACCTGACGTTCGCTTGTATCCTGGCTGCCGGTTTGAAAGGAATCGAGAAAAATTATAAATTACCCGACCCGGTCGAGGTCAATATTTTCAAACTGTCTGAGACGGAGAAAGCAAATTTGAATATTGATACTCTGCCGGATTCAATCGAGTCGGCGATTCGTATAGCCGAGCAATCGGAACTGGTAAAGGAAATCCTGGGACCGCACGTTTTCCGCAAACTCATCGCGAACAAGAAAATCGAATGGGATAACTATCGGACGCACGTGAGCCAGTACGAGATTGATAAGTACCTCCCCATGTTATAATGGGCATGCTGTCACCACGGGTCGCGTGAGAGCATGGTGACTCGACAACAGGTTAGGCGGGCGCTTTTTAGGCGCCCGCCTTTTTTTATGCGGTCGCAGACAGAACACCACGGCTTTAGCCGTGGATGAATGAGCCCATTCTGTTATTCGCTGCGCGCTAAGCGACGTAGCGAATAGCCGGTCAGACCGCAGGTCTGTAAAAGTAAGAACCCCGGCTTTAGCCGGGGGAATCTATGCCCGGTCAAGATAGCTGTGTCGTCCGCCTTCGGTGTCCTCCCCGCCATGACGTTCCTGTGGGCGGCAGATGTCCTCATCTGCCCCAATGAGCTTTTGACAGCACCCCCCTCAAATCGTGAAATACAAATTCTTGTGGGCGGCAGATGTCCTCATCTGCCCCAATGAGCACACCCTCAAATCGGAAAATACAAATCCAGAATCAGCTCGTTATGGTCATCGTGCCCGGCCACCACCCGTTCCAGCCCCGGACGGTACGCGTGCGTGTAACCGTTGTGCTTGCACCAGCGTTCGAGCCGCTTCCAGGTTGCGGGGATGTCCTTGAAATGCCCGCCGCGCACATCGCACCGGGTAACCACAAACGGCCCGCCGTAGAAAAAATAAATCCGCACCTCCTCGGCCGGCGGCGTTCCCTTATCGACTTTGATAAACAGCTCATAACCGTACTCTTTGTTACCGTCGAGGGGCGGCGGGTTGTTGTAGCCGTAAAGGGGATTAACTTTGAGATTCTCAAAAAAACCCAGCGGCCCGGTCCAGGCCGCCATTTTCTTCCAGGCTTCGTCTTCGGGGCTTGCGCCGTAACCATAGGTGCTGGCCACCAGCATCGGCTCCAGCCGGACGATTTCGATTTTCATATCGTGCATAAAAAATACCTCACCTGTTTTTTTCCACAAAAACCGTTTCTGTGTTACGGCTGTCAATCACATTTGAATATTAAGTGTCGGTAAACTCCTGACACTGTCATTTTATAGGGGGGAGGTGGCAGTATTTGGTTTGGTAGGTAGAAATGTCGAAGACTTTCGACGCTTTCAAACTGACACCATCTGACAGGATATTACATCTAATATTATAATCTGTATATATTAAAAAGCACTTGACAAATAATGTCATATTTTCTATAAATAATACGAGTACAGCGAAAACCTAGTTAATTCACCTGCAGCGAAAAAGGAATTTGTTATGTTAAGGCAAGCAAGCGTAATATTTCTCATTTTTTCATTGTTGATAATTCTATCTCTTTTCTGGGGCTGTGACGACAACCCACTGGCACCGGAAAATGAACAACCAAAGGATTATTCTTTATATACCTTTGAAAGTACTAATGACCAATATTTCGAATATCATCCGCTAACAGGTATAATTGACTCTTTTACATGCGAAGACGGTCCGACCTGGTGGTTGACTATCTCAGCGGACGGGAAATATATGTTTGCCGCTACCAGGGACTATGTAGCTAAGGTGGATATAAAAACAAAAGAAACAGTCGCAACCCTGCCCTACCAACCAAATTACGGAATAGCCGTCTCGCCCGACAATCAATTGTTAGCATTTTTGATGGGACCCGGGATTGTAATAGTACACGTTAGTGATTTTTCGGTTATATACGAGGATTCATTACTTGATTATCGAAGTGTCAGTTTTTCAACAGATAGTAGAAGACTTTTTGGTTACGGGGCCGGCTCTTATCATTCTGTAGTAATCATGGATTTAGATAATAACTACTCCCTTGAATCAACAGAACTAACACCCGGTCCGGTAATTATTAAAATATTACATTCGATAGACGAATCGAAATGGTTTCTAATATGGCGCTATAACATGTGGCAAAATATGTTTCAAGTTTACGATGTTATATTAGATTCTGTTATGTTTAAAGAAACAATATGGGGCGGATTAGCTGACCTCTTAATATCGCCAGACGGCAAATATGTATTTTATACCGAGGCCGGCGATTAT
>JAFGNW010000189.1 GCA_016926795.1 Candidatus Zixiibacteriota bacterium | reverse complement strand
AGCCGCGATCCAGCAGGTGCCCAATCCGTAAAACCAGGCCGCCAGGATGAAATGATAGGCCGCGATACATCCGTCCTGGATGTACCGGTTCGATACGTTCGGGTCGGCGCATATCGCCACCGCCAGCGGGGCGTTGCCGATTGGTTTGGTGCTGTCGCCGCGGGTTTGTGAAAGGAATTCGAGCACCGCCCGGTCCTTGATAATCTTGAAATAATAAGGCTGAGTGTTGCGGGCGGTCGGCGCCCAGCGGGAAAACTCGAAAACTTTATCCAGCAGGTCGTCGGGGATAGTCCGGTTTTCGAATTTGCGGATACTTCGCCGCGACAAAAGCAGCTTGTCGCCGGTCATATATTCGGACACGGCATGGTCGAAATACTGAAACTCAACCGGGCGGTTTTCCGGGTCAAGGGCGAAAAATTGATAAATATGATATTTTTCGTTAAGCGCCGGTTTGTTCATGGCGCTTTCCTTAAGCCGGTCGTACATCCGGTCAATCTCATCCCGGCTTTCGTAAAAGAAAGTCAGCATAGCCTTGTTCTCGACCTCGTCCCGCCGGCAAAAACCGAATAGAAAATTATGGTGCCGAAAAATCAAACAATCTCCCTGGTCCAGCCACAACTCGCAACCTATTCGTTGGATATAAAAGTTCTTAAGCTCTTCGAGCATCCGGGTTTTTAAAAACAGTATACCGCTCATATTCTACTTTCATATATGAAGGGGCTAATTTTTCATCCTGATTTGCATAAAATTATAGTATAAAATATTACCGACCGGGTCAAGCCCCGTTACTGAACAGTATATAATCTACAGTCAATAAACGACTTGCCCGGCTGACAATTGTATGACAAATTACCTTTTAAATAGGATAAATTAGAGTCTTAAAACGTGGATTTTCTGTCATTTTTTGTGAACTTGAGCGACCGGCGAGGCGTTAAAGAGTTATTAAACTTAATTGACACCTTAATACATTTTAGTTAATAGAGGATGTGCGCAACTATAATCGGCACCGGACAAAAGGGATTTACAGGTGAGATTTAAGAAGGAAAAAGACCCGATCCGTTTCGCTTTTATAATATTCATGGTGCTGGTCGTCTTTTCGGTCGGCCAGCTGACCTGGTGGATTATTTTTCAAATTGACACCGGGCGAAAACAAAAACAGTACCAGCTGGATATTATAGACCAGGAGATAGCCTACCTGGCTCATCATATTAATCGGGATTTCCAGAGTTTTGTCGATATCGCCTCGCTGGCACACGGCTCCCTGGCCGGTCAGCCCGCGGAGTTGAAAAAATTCTACGACAACCTGCTCGACAACCCGGTCGTGGCCGGGTATCGGATCATGGACGCTGACGGGCGGATACTGTATCAGGGAGGGGTCATCGACTCCACCTTTTATGTTGTGATCGGAACAAACGCCCGGCTTTTTTTCGACCGCGCTTACCCGGAAAAGATAATCAAAACGCACAAAGCCGAGCTCGATTTCAAAGTTGCGGGCTTTCACGACGGACGGGAAATACCCTGGGTGGCCGAATCTATGTTGAGCATCCCGCCGGATGTTGAGACGCAGCTGGAGAAAGAGTCCCGGCGGCACATTGTGATGTTCGTGTCCGAGGGGGGCTTTTTCATGCTGTTGGTTCTTTTCGGGGCTTACCTGATATACCGCACTTTACAGCGTTCCGAGGATCTGAAGTCCCGCCAGCAAAATTTTATCCAGGCGGTGACGCATGAATTCCGCACTCCTTTGACCTCGATGCGCCTTTATCTTGAGACGTTGGCATCGGGTAAGGTCAGCTCCGAGAAAACCGGTGACCTCTTTCCCAAGATGCTCGAAGACTGCGACCGCTTGGACCGCCTGGTGGATAACGTGCTCCAGGCCAGCTTATATAATCAAGACGATTACCGGCTGAACCTGGCCGAGACAGACCTGGCTGAAGATGTCAACGATTACCTGAACAGCATGGTACCGTTTATCGAACGTCACAACGGAGAATTATATAGAGAGTTAGAGCCGGGTCTGAGAGTCAAGACCGATTACCAGTCGCTGGGGCGGGCGGTCGCAGCGCTGGTCGATAACGCCCTGAAATATTCCCCGACCGAGAAAAGGCGGCTTGAGGTTACCCTGCGTAAAAACGCCGACCGGGCGGAACTGAGCGTAGCCGATATAGGCGCCGGCATTCCATCCGGAGAACAGGATCGGATATTTGAGCGCTTTTACCGGGTCGGTAACGAAACCACGCGCAGCGTCAAAGGAACCGGCCTGGGTTTATACCTGGTGCGGCAGATTGTGGAAGCCCACCGGGGTGAAGTCGAGGTTTCCTCGGACGGCGCCGGGCAGGGTTCGGTGTTCACAATTAAATTACCCATGGTGAGCGGATGAGCAAAAAGATATTGATAGTCGAGGATGAAGAGCATATAGCCGACGGGTTGAAACTGAATCTCGAAGCCGAGGGGTACGAGACAGCGGTGGCTACCGACGGCGTCAACGCCCTTAATTTATGGCGGCAGGGGAATTT
>JAFGNW010000188.1 GCA_016926795.1 Candidatus Zixiibacteriota bacterium | reverse complement strand
TATTGAAAGCGAAAGTTAAACTAAAGGTATATATTTCTCAAAACAAGGAGTTGTTATCATGAAGAAGTTATTACTCGTGCTGGCCGTGGTCTTACTGTTTGCCATCAGCGGCTTTGCTCAGACCGAAGGAACCGGCCTGACCGCCAAGGGTATCAAGCTAGGCGTTAATCTTTCCAAGGCAACCGGCGGCGATGTTGATGAATCCGACATGAAGCTAGGATTTGGCGGCGGCGCTTTTGTCGAATACTCTTTTAATCCTCAATTCGCCGTTCAGCCGGAATTGTTATTCATGATGAAAGGCGACAAAGTAACTGTGGGTGACAAGGATTACAAAAACAAATTAACCTATATCGAAGTCCCGGTTCTGTTGAAATTCAAACCGACCATGGAAGGCAATTTCAAACCGGTTATTTTTGCCGGACCGGCAATAGGTCTCCTGATGAGCGCCAAATCATGGGATATTGATACCACTCAGACTCCGCCTGTTATTGAAGATGACGTAGATGTCAAGGACAACATGAAGAGTATCGATTTCGGTATAGCCTTCGGCGCCGGTTTCATGTACATGATGCAAAACGGCGGCGGCATAACTTTTGATGTCCGGTACACAATGGGTCTGGCCAAAGTACCGGATCCTGAAGAGGGTGACGCACCCGACATGAAGAACACCAATATTTCTTTCATGGTTGGCTACAGCTTCTAAACCGATTTCTCCTCTTAAAAAACCCGCCCTCGGGCGGGTTTTTTTATGTAATAAAGACACTAAAAGCATTGATTTATAATCCTCAGAAGATATCGCGGAGATATAAACCCGGCAAACAAATCATTTGACAAGGGGTCGGTTAATTTTGCATATTAACGGTTTGAATTTGGTATATAATAAAAACGGAAAAAAGCTGTAAGTTATAAAGACTGAGGAAGAAATCATGAAAAAAACAATTTTGGTCTTGGGTATCTTGTTTCTCTTTTCAATCAGTGTCTCTGCCGTAAGCCTTACGGGAAAAGGCCCCAAAGCCGGGTTGAATTTATGCAAATTGTCCGGCGATGACATGGTTTTCAGCAATAATGGGAATCAATTGACCTACGAATGGAATTTCAGTGCCGGATATAGCGCCGGGTTGTTTTTGACCTTTAATATTACCGATAAAATCATTTTCCAGCCGGAATTACTGTATTCTTATAAGACCGTCAAAATCAAAGATATCGACTCGAAATTAAAAATGAAATACATTGAGGTTCCTTTTCTTTTTAAATACAACTTCCAGCCCGAAGGAAAAATCCAGCCCGCCCTGTTTCTGGGTCCTTATGCCGCCCTTAAAAATAAAGCCCGTCTGCTGGTGGACAGCGCTTCCTATGCCTACCTGCTCGATGAAGACGTCAAGGGTGATTATGAAGTCGACATCAAGAATATAAAGCGGATGGATTTTGGTTTTATTTTCGGCGCCGGTTTCGATTACGTCAGGGATATCGGTGTTTTCAGTTTCGATATTCGTTATTCCCTCGGTCTGACCTCGATTACAACCGACAAAAAAAGCGGTTGGAACCTGGTTGATGAAAAAGACGAAGGCATGGATTTGAAAAATAGCAGTATCTTATTTATGCTGGGATATGCTTTTTAGCGATTTTAAAACAAATTTAGCCCCAATCCCACAGGATTGGGGCTTTTTTTTATCTTACTTTTCCTACATTCCCCTCCTGACCGAGCATCCGGTCAACATACCCGATAAATATCATCCCATTTTTATAAAAAACCTGTCTCATCCCTCTAAAGCCCTTTCGGGTCTCGGTCGAAATATGAACAGAGAGCTAATTCCAAACTCTAATTCGGAGGAAATGATGAAAAGAGTAATTATCTTGTTGAGCGTTCTACTGGTTTTTGCCGTAGCCGGTAACGCCCAGAGCGTCCAGCCGTTCAGCCTTTATGTCGGCGGGGCTCTCTCTGTTCCGACCTCACCCGATGGTTTCAAGGAGACTTATAACACCGGTTACCATGGTACGGTCGGCGCCGGTTACAAGTTCGCACCCAATTTCCAGTTAGTCGGTAAAGCCGAATACCATCAGTTTACTTTTGACTTCGCGGATGAATCCGGAATCGACGGCGGCGAAAACAAGCTGTGGATGTTCGGCGCGGACGGACGTTACAGCCTGAATATGCCGGCTTTTCCGGTTAAGCCGTTTATTTTTGGCGGCGCCGGTATGGCCAACATATCTTTCGGTGATTTCACTGGAAGTAATACTTCCCTGGTCACCGCCTATAATGACTTGGTAACCGATGAAAGTGAAACCAAACTTTATTTCAACGTCGGCGCGGGCGGGGAATTCAAACTCGGCCCGGCCTGGAGCTTCTTTGCCCAGGCCCGGTACGTCAGCGTACAGACCGAGGGTGACGCCTGGGTCTTTGTTCCCTTTACCCTGGGGTTGAAATTCTTCTAAGTTCAAGCCAAATAAGGACTAAAAAAGCCGGGGTCAGTTGAACCCGGCTTTTTTTTAAATATGTCTTTACAAGCCCCCTGATTTTACCGTATATTTTTTGCCCGGCAATACCTATAAGGAGCCTGCTTGATGTTAAGGACGGTAATAACATTCAGCCTTATTTTCTTATCCGGCTCTCTTTATGCCCAGTCCGGCAAGGACTTAAGTGTTTACTTGAGCACCGGTTCTGCCGTCTCATTCGGGACCTTAAGCGAACGAGCTCCCTACGGTTTCCAGGGAATGGCCGGGCTCGGCCTTAAACCCTCCCCCCGAACCTCCCCGGAATTAGAGGTCGTTTCCGGTTTCTGCTACAGTTACTTCCCCGCCCGGGAAGATGACTATGGGGATATAATCTTTATTCTGGCGGGTCTCGACTTCCGGCTGCACCTTCAGTCGCCCGGCGCTAACGGTTTCTACGTAACGGTCGGCGGAGGCTATGCCTACACCCGAATCGAAGAACACGCGTACCAAACCTACCTGGGAGCAGCCGTACGTTCGGAACGCCTCATTCCCGAAATTACCGAGCACAATACCTATTTCTCCCCCGGCCTGGGGTATGAATTCGGCCGGTCACAGGGATTGAGATTCTTCATCGAGGGACGATTTTTACTGGTCTTCGGAACTCACATTAAAAATAACACCATAATGCCTTTAAACGTCGGCATCAAATTCTAAGCATAAAAAAAACCGGAGCCCGCGCCCCGGTTTATAATTTACTATAAATACTATTCCTCAATTTCCAGTTCTATAATCGGCGTCTCGGTATCCACCTGGTCCCCGACCGCGAAATTAACCGCCCTGACTTTCCCCTTCGCCCTGGCGTTAACCTGGTTTTCCATCTTCATGGCCTCGACAATAACCATCGGCTGTTTGACCTCGACCTCGTCCCCGACCGCAACCATGATTTTGACAATCTTTCCCGGCATGGGGGCGAAGATTTTATCCTTAACGGCGGTCTGGTCTCCGGCTCCCCCGGCAAAACCCTCGGCCGAGGGCTCATGAGCTTCCAGTAAAACCGAATCGACATCGATATAATAAACGTCTCGGTTCTTGACCACCGCTACCACGCTTTTCTTGCCGTTGAGATAGGTGGCGTAGAGATTGTTCCCCATTGGCTGCAGGACAAACTCGTTTTCGCCTATCTTGACTTTGAAATTATCACCGTTTTTCTCAAGGGCGGATTCGACCTTTTCGTCGTTGATGATAAATTCCTGTTTATTCATGGATCGAATCTCCTATCTGCCAGCTGCCCAGAAGCTCCCAGGGTGAGGGCATTTTTCTCTCTGTCACCCCGCCGTTGAAACCGTTAACC
>JAFGNW010000187.1 GCA_016926795.1 Candidatus Zixiibacteriota bacterium | reverse complement strand
CGAAACCTTTGCGGTTTCGACAACACGTCAAAACCGTAAAGGTTTTGACCTACAAAATCACACCCCCAGCTTCTTGAGCGTCTCGGGAATGTCTTTGAAAGTCTTGCAGGGATGCGCTCCGGCTCCGGCCAGCATCTCCAGTTTCTCTTTGGCCGTACCCATCTTCCCCTCGACAATCGCCCCGGCATGCCCCATGCGTTTGCCGGGCGGGGCGAAAATCCCGCCCACCATCGCCAGCACCGGCGTCTTCATTTTCGATATCACCCCGCAGGCGCGTTCTTCATAAACGCCGCCTATCTCGCCGGTCATAACCACCGCTTTGGTCTCGGGGTCCTCTTCGAATTTCAGCAGAATCTCGTCGAAAGTCGAGCCGAGCACCGGGTCGCCGCCCAGCCCTACGCAGGTGGACTCACCGTAACCGGTGCGGGTGAGGGTGTCGGCGACATAATAAGTTATCGAGCCCGACCGCGACACTGTCCCGACCCGGCCGGGCGTGAAAGCGATATCGGGCATAATGCCCAAATTGGCCTGGCCGGGAGATATAATCCCGGCGGTGTTGCCGCCGATAACGGTCGTGCCGCCGCGCACCGCTTCCTCGCGGATATGCAGCATATCGTGAATGGGGATGTGTTCGGGGATAACGACCAGAAATTTTATCCCGGCCCGAATAGCCTCGATTGCGGCTTCTTTAACCGCCACCGCCGGCAGAAAGATAACCGAAACATCGGCCCCGGTTTGCTTAACGCATTCCTCGACGGTATCGAACACCGGTTTATCGTGCACCGTCAGGCCGCCCTTGCCCGGCGAGGTTCCGCCGACAATATTGGTGCCGTACTCGAGCATGCGCGAGGCGTGAAACTTCCCGGCCCCGCCGGTCAGCCCCTGTACCATCACCCGGCTGTTCTTATCGACTAAAATCGCCATTACCTCGCCCCTCTCCCGGCCGCCAGCTCGACCGCCCGCTTGGAAATTTCCTCGATGGGGGTTTCGATGCCGTGAAACTCAACCTTCTCGAACAGCTTCGGGTTTTCTTTTTTGGCGTTCTCGAAAATCTTCACGCCCTCCCGCCACATATTACCGGTCATGCGCATGACAATCGGTTTGGACAGGCCGTGTTCTTTCAAAAACATCACGACGCCCTTTGCGAAATCATCGCAGCGGCTGATACCGCCGAACCGAGCTCCGAAAATGGCATTGACGTTGGGATTTTCATCAAGCAACACGAGCATTTTGGCGATTCGTTCGGGTGAGGGACCGCCTCCGGAATCCATGAAATTGGCCGGCTGGCCGCCGTAGTAATGAATGAAATCGTTGCCCATGATGCCGAATCCAGCCCCGCCGGGGAACATGCCGATATTGCCGTCGAGGTCAAGATACGGGATGCCCCATTCGTGAGCCTGCTGTTCGCGAGGGGTCATCTCCCCTTCCTCGTGCCGTTTCTCGATGCCAATCGCCTTGAGCTCCGGGTGGCGGAACAGGGCGTCATCGTCGAGCGATATCCGGCTGTCGGCGGCGATAAGCCGGTTATCGGCTGTCAGCACCAGCGGGTTGATTTCCACCAGCTTGGCGTCGTAAGCTTTGAACATCTTAAACAGGTCAACAATTATCGCAGCGGCTGTTTTCAGATGTTCCGAGGGGATACCGATTTTCTTGGCTATATTTAAAGCGTCGAACGAGTACAGTTCCTGTTTGACAGACAGCGATTTCCTGAAAATCTTGTCGGGGTATTTTTCGGCGGTTTCCTCGATATCCACGCCGCCCTCGCCGGAGGCGATTATCACCAGCTTGTAATTGGCGCGGTCGATAGTAACGCCGATATAATATTCGTGCTGTATTTCAAACTTTGCCTCGATAAGAAGTCTCTCGACCGGGTAGCCCTTGATTTTAATCTTAAAAAGCTCCTCGGCCGTTTTCAGGGCTTCGTCGGCATTGTCGGCGAATTTAATCCCGCCGGCTTTGCCCCGGCCGCCGGTCAAGACCTGTGATTTGAGCACCACCGGTTGGTTAAGCGCTCTGGCTATTTCATGAACTTCCTGATGGTTTCCGGCCAGGCGCCCCTCGGGGATGGGGATACCAAACTCCCTGAAAAGCGCCTTGCCCTCGAATTCGTACAGTCTCATTTGTTAATTTCCTATATTCGGATAAAACGGTGAAGTAACACCTGCTATCGATTGGCCTAATTTAAACATTAATCGATTATTGTCAACCGGATTCACGAGTTCGTCCGGCTCTTGTTTTGCGATTTCACGGCATAAAAAAACCCCGGATAAAACCGGGGTTTGAAACAAAATTTTTCGCTGATTATGCTGTTTTTAAATCCGAAGTGCAGTTGGGGCAGCGGACGGCTTTGATAGGCACGGTACTGAAGCAGAAGGGACATTCCTTGGTGGTCGGTTCCGGGGGCGGTGCTTCCTCTTTTCTTTTCAGTTTATTCATGCTCCGGATGAGCATAAAGATGGCAAAGGCCACAATCAGGAAGCTGATGATAGTGTTGATAAACATACCATAATTCAACGTCACCGCGCCGGCGGCATTGGCGTCTGCCAGAGTAGCGAACGGCCCGGCCACGGTGCCCTGCTTTAAGACGATAAAGAGATTGCTGAAATCGACGTTACCCAGAAGCAGCCCGATCGGCGGCATAATAACATCGGCCACCAGCGATTTGACAATTGTCCCGAACGCCGCACCGATGATAATGCCGACCGCCATATCGACGACATTGCCGCGCATGGCAAATTCCTTGAATTCCTTGAGCATTTATCATTCTCCTTAATATTGAATTAAAGTTTTAAAAATAGATACTTCATACAATGTTGTCTGACTGAAAAAAGTTCCCCGAGTTTGTGATTAATTTATAAGATTACAGTCCCCGGGGCAAGTATTTATTGTCGGAAACAATGTGTTTCTCTCAAGCCGTGCTACCGCGATTAATATCTAATTGGTATCGATTCCGGCAGGGACAGAATCGGGAACGGTTGTATCAGCGGCTTCTTCCGGAATTTCTTCACCCAGGTCCAGACGGAACAGGATCCCGCCATTATGAAAATCTATCAGGCGAAGGGGTTTGTTGAGGGCATTCGGACTGATACATTGACGGGGCGCCCCCCGGCGGGTAGGAAAAAGCTGCCGGTTGTCGGACATTTCCGAACCGAAATAATCGAACACCTTGTTGGAGATTATCATCGAACCACCGGTAGCGTCGGAAAGGGAATTGTCGCTGCAATCTTCCCAGAAAAAGAATATGGGCGCGGTAGTATCGGGGGTTTGCAAAACATGGTCGTTCGAGACAACCAGTTTCAAAAGTGAGGCTTTCCGCTCGAAACCGAAACAGACCGGTTTGGTAGTATCGGGAGTGATTTTGGCCAGAGCCACCGCCTGCCAGAGTTCTGACGGGTAGTTCATATCATCGCCCGGAACTGTGACCGGGACGGCTTTAAAATATTCCCAGTCGCAGGAATCGTTTATCTCACCCGGCAGGACACTTTCAATACTGATAAAGGGACTGGCGGTACCGAATTTCAAATCAAAACCGGCAACCGTACAGCCGAACGTTTCCACGGTTATCAGAAGCGTATCGCGCAGTTTCATGTTGTCGATTTCGAGCCGGTCTATCCTGATGATATATCGCGGCGGTTCGGTCGAGGTGGTGTCGCCGGTGTACTTCTCATCATGTTTCCCGGTCTGGGCATAAACCCGGACTCCCACCAGCAGACCGAAAACGAAGATTATTAGCGGGGTGATTTTCATGCGGTTAAACGGTCCTAAAAAAAGCCCGCCGGGCGGCGGGCTTTTACGAATATTACTTCACCACTTTGTATTTATAAGGACCGCCCCAGGCGGGTTTTTCGTTGTTGTCATATTTCCATTTTCCACCGGGCGGGAAAAACGATGAGTCGAAAACAAGGATGCCCTCTTCGTCCACTATCAGGTCCAGCGAAATATTTTTCGCCAGGTCATGAGGTTCATATCGCTGTTTTATAACCACCCCGGCAAAACCGACCGTATCGGGCAGGGTTCCGTCCCAGTCGGTCATGGTCGCCAGAAGCCCGGAGAAATCCCAGACCGATTTATCTTCCCAGCCGTTATGACCCTTTATGTCACCATTCTCATTACCGCGAACGTGCTCGACACTGTCTTTGACATGTATAACTTTTTTGATTTGATCCGAGGTTAATCTGAAACCGAAAGACATACCCCGGCGAAGAGTGTCGTTGGTCATGTAAATATCGATGGAAAACATCTCGCCAGCTTTGATGGTACTGTCGTTAAGAGCCCCCGGACCGGATATCCTGGCGCTGATACTACCGGCAGCCATGGTTGAACCGGATAACAAAAACAATGCAAAAAGAGCAATTGCGATTAGTTTTAGCTTGGACATAAACCTCTCCTAGTTATAATTAAACTCCCAAATTTCCTTTTTGACATAAGACCTAAATTAATACTAAAATCTAATCTCATTGTCAATTATATTCTTATACACTTGGATTTCATTAATTGACCCAAAATATCGAATAATTGTTAAATTTTTGCACAGCAAAATACACGACCCTTTTATCGGGTGATAAGTCTATTTTATTTAGTGGCTTAGCTGTCTAATTCCAGTCTCAGGCCCTCGCGGGCAAAAACTACATTTTTCAGCCCTGCTTTTTCGACAGCCCGTTTCAGGACAGTTTGTCCTTCAACTGTGCCAAGGTGAGTAATAATATATTGCCCGACACTTACTTGGGGAATAAATTTAAGGAAGAGGTCGAAATCAAGATGGGTAGGCTCAATAACCACATAATCTTGGTTATTGAGATGCCCTTTTATATCCTCTAAATCAAAGACATCAGCCGAGTAAAACAAAGTCCTGCCCGAAACCTCTAGTTGGAATGAATGACACTGCATTTTATTAAGTAATTTATACTTTTCGATAAAAGGAGCATAACCCAGCAGATGCCGGTTACCGATAGCCTTCAATATGAATTTTTTTTCGTACCTAAAGCCACTCGCATATCCGGAAATATTTAGATTAAAAGGCAGTTTTTCGATTATCAAATAAACCGCCCTGAGGTAGTTTATAAACGGTTCGACAAACTCTTCGGGCAGGTAGATGTCAACCGGCTTTTTCCGGCCGGCCAGGTAAATCATCTGGATAAACAAAGGCAGGTCGGAAACATGGTCGGGGTGGGTATGGCTGATAAACACCCGCTCGACCTGTAAGGGGTCGAAACCATTGGCGGTAAAAGCGGCCGAGACTCCCCCACCGCAATCTATCAATGACAGTTCAGGTCCGGTTTGGAGAACATAGCCGCTGCAAGCCCGCCCCGGCTGGGGCATACCCGAAGAGGTCCCGAGAATTGTAAAATTAATATCAGACACCGCACTACTCCTTCCCATCCGGTGAAAATTACCCGAACAGATTCTTCAAACGTTCAAGAGCTTCCCGACAATCTTCCCGGGAAACATCAAGATGAGCCACGAAGCGGATTTTTTTGGGACCGAACGGCACCGCCCATACGGCGACCTCTTTCATCTTTTCCAGAATTTCTACCGAGGTGTTTTCGTTAGTGATATTGACAATGACAATATTAGTTTGCACCCGGTCCATTTCGATATTGAATAACGGCAGGGCGTTCAGACCCTCAGCCAGGAGGCGGGCATTTTCATGGTCCTCGGCCAGGCGTTCGATATTGTTTTGGACGGCATAGAGACCGGCCGCGGCGATAATGCCGACCTGGCGCATGGCTCCTCCGAAAAGTTTTCTTTCCCGGCGGCATTTTTCCACGAACCCGGCAGT
>JAFGNW010000186.1 GCA_016926795.1 Candidatus Zixiibacteriota bacterium | reverse complement strand
GACTTGCATAGTATCGCTTTCGTTCCACCAGTAATTTTTGGAAAAAGCCGGCAGTCGGGCGTTTATTTTACTGTTTATCTCTTCCTGATATTGCTTGCCGTACTTTAACATACCTGATAAATCGAAAGCATCACTTAAGCCCAGTTCTGTCAGGGCGCGTTCGAGTTCCTCCCGGTTGGGCGGCTTGCCGTGCCAGCCTACCGCGTTCTCCATGAACGATACCCCTCGCCCTTTGTTGGTGTTACTGATAAGCGCGACCGGCTTGCCGGTCTGGTTTTTATTACGGGCGAAATCCAGCATTTCGACTACCTCGACCATATCGTGGCCGTCAAGTTCGACTACCTCCCAGCCGAAGGCGCGGTACTTTTCAGCAAGCGGGTCGATATTCATGACCTCCCGGGTCTCACCATCGATTTGGAGGCGATTCTTATCGATTATTAATACCAGATTATCAAGCTGGAAATGCCCGGCCGCCATAGCCGCTTCCCAGATGGAGCCTTCCTGCTGCTCACCGTCGGAGGACATCACAAATACCCGATATTCTTTTTTGTCAAGCTTGGCTGCCAGGGCGACTCCCACCCCGACCGAAAAGCCCTGCCCCAGGGAACCGGCGGATAGCTCTACTCCGGGTAAATCCCGCCAGTGTGGGTGACCCTGGAAGGGCGCGCCGAACATACGGAGTTTGGCTAGTTCTATTTCGGGAAAATAACCGGATACGGCCAGCGAGACATAAATAGCCGGGGCTTTGTGTCCGGCTGACCAGATGATCCGGTCACGGTCAGCCCAGAAAGGGTCTTTGGGGTTGTGCCGGGCGATTTTGAGATACAGCGCGGCGCAGATATCCATCACCCCGAGTGTGCCGCCGGAATGTCCCGAACCGGCCGAGCAGAGCGATATCAGGTTCAGTCCCCGCATATATTTGGCCCGTTCGCACAGCTCCTCCACGGTATAATCGCGGACGATTTTGTTATTTTTCGAATCAACTATAGGCATTTTCGTTATCCGTCCTGACACCCTTTATATCTTATTTGTAAATATGAGGAAAAAATAAATTTTGTCAATTAGTTTGGGTGAGATTCCTGGAAAGGAATTTACGGATTTTCTTTTCAAGGTCGGTTTTGGAGCCGTTGTTCAAAATTACCCGGTCGGCACGGCGGCGGAATTCACTGAAAGGGAACTGTGCTTTCTGGCGGGCCAGGGCATCCCGGCGGGTTATCCCCCGCGCAGCCAGGCGGGCGAGGCGCTTTTCAAGCGAGGTGTGAATCACCAGCACCCGGTCCATTTCCTTATCCAGCCCCCAGTCAAGAAGCAAGGCGGCGTCGACCACGACCAGTTCTTTTTCTCTCAGAGCCCGGCGCATCCGCAGGCGCAGGGTACTTAACAGGTAGGGATGCACCAGTGAATTAAGTTTATCCCGGTTCTCTTTTGTGGCAAAGGCAATAGAGGCCAGCTTCTTACGCTTTAAACGACCGTTTTTATCGAGTATTTCCGGTCCGAAGGTGCGGACAAGACTTCTTAAAAGCGGGTATGTTTTTTCGACTACCTCGCGGCCGATAAGGTCGGCGTCGATAACGAACGCCCCAAGCTTTTTGAATATTGTAGCGGCGGTGGTTTTACCCGACCCGATTTGTCCTGTAAGTCCTATTAACATAAAAGTTAATTAAAGTTATTTTGTCAGAATATGCAAGTTGAGGATTTTAAAGCAAGCTGCCGGAATAAACAGCTTGACAACCGTATCATATAACGCCTATATTTTTGCGAGTTTAAAATCCCGTGTAAATACAATAGAGAACCGAAGGTCTACCTTACCGGTGTTCTTGTAATGCAATTAAACACACAGGTCTGATTCTCTTATGAAAAAATATCTCAACGTAATCCTTATTGTCATTATAGTCATCCTGGCGCTGGAAGTATTTTACCTGGTTTGCCAGAACCGCAAGCTTCGCGCCATGATTGCCAACATGCCCCAGCTTACGCCGCTGGCCGAGGGTGACCGGGTTCCCCTTTTAAGAGCGCAGGATATCGACAGCCAACTGGTTACCCTTAATTACGGTCCGACCGAGCCGCTGACGGTGCTTTTCTGGTTTTCGGCCACCTGTTCGTACTGTGCAGACAATTTTGAGTTCTGGAACCGGCTGTACCTCGAGTACGACTCTGACAAACTGCGATTTCTGGGCGTATGCGCTTGCGACCCGGACGATGCCCGGATGCTCAAAGAAGAGTATCGACTGGAATTTCCGGTAATCTGTGTCAATGAGCCTTATATCATAAGCACCTATCGCGGCAATGTGCTACCGCAGACGGTGCTGATATCACCGTTGGGTGTCATCGACGGCGCCTGGCCCGGTTCTTTGACGAATGAACAAATCGATGAAATACTGACCGCATTAGCGGATATAAACGTTTCAGCATCGGAAGGAGGTGAAAAAAGGTGAACTTTTTGAGAAAACTTAAAGTCCTGGTGGCTATTTTCGTGTTTGTGGCGATTTTTGCCGGAGCTTTCACGATCATGACCTCACAGCCCGTGGAGGCGAAGCGTTGCTGCTGGGTGATGGTCTGCACGGTCAACCCACCGATTATCTGCTGGGAGGAATGCCGTCCCTGCCCGCCGCTGTTCCCATAGCGGGTAGTTTATTAATGCTTATGCAGGTAACATAAGCGATGTGAGCAATACATTGAAATTAAAACGCCGGTCGTCCTCTATGACCGGCTTTTTTATGAAATTTGTAATCTTTATATTGATAATGTCATAATATAATTTCATATATTATTGTGATCCTATTTAGATAAATATTATTTTATAAAATGCATTTTTATTTTAAGGGTGTCCATACGTCACTATGATAGGATTAAATTTTTTAAGGAGGGATTAAAGCATGCATATCACAAAACTAGCTCGAACTATTTGCGCTGTTCTCCCGGTGTTATTGCTCGCTGTTTCGGTTTATGCCGCCGATGATATCGAAGCCCCCATAAAATCTGTGACCGTTTACCTTGACCGGGCCAAAATAACCCGCACGGCGGAACTGGACCTCACCAAGGGCGACCACAACCTGCTTATTAAAAAACTACCGGTCGACGCAATCGAATCTTCTTTCCGAGCCTCGGTAGCCGGGGTCGAAGGGATTACCCTGCTCGGTATGAGTCACCAAATCGAACGGCACCTTGAAGACCCACAGGAAAAAATCGCGGACCTGGAAAAACAGATTAAAGAAATCAATCAAAAAACCAAACTAGTCCTGAGCGGACAGATCGAATCTTTTCAAAGACAGAAACTGTTTTTACAGACGCTTATTATGGGTAGTTCGGAAAACACCGCCAAGGAAGTAAGTAAAGGGATTGTCGATGTCGACCAATGGGAGAAAGCTTACGATTTTGTCGGGCGCAAGGTACGGGAAGTCAACGATTCCATTTTATCATACAGCCTCGAGATGGAAAAAATTGATGAAAAACTACAACTTCTGAACGACCAGCTGAACTCTATAAGGACCGCTGGTGGTAAAAGCACCAGGACCGTGCAGGTGGACATAAGTATAGAAAAAGAGGGTAAAGTTTATCTCAGTCTGGAATATATAATTCAGAATGCCTCCTGGAAACCTATCTATGACGCCCGCTTTATCGATAAAAGTAATAAGGTTAATTTGAGTTATTACGCCGAAGTTTCCCAGCGAACCGGCGAAGGCTGGAACGACGTCAAACTCACCCTGTCAACCAGCCGACCCTCGCAGGGCACCAGCCCGGGTGAGTTCCGACCCTGGCTGCTGGGCGCGGCCGCGCCCAGCGCGGGTATTTTCGGTACCCTGACCGATATAGAAACCGGTGAGCCGATTGTCAATGCGTCGGTGTTAATCGTAGGTACAAAGATGGGCTCTTTTACGAATCAGGACGGATTTTATTCTATAGGCAGCCTTATACCCGCTATATACAATTTAAAAATCAGTAGTGTTGAATATGAGACTATGATCGTTTCAGATATTCCCGTTCAGTATAATGCTTTTACGGAAATATCACAGCAAATGAAAAGGAAAGTAGCTGAACTTGACAGAACTATCAAGGTCACTGGCAAACAAGATATAATCGACCGCTTTGAAACAGAATCTATTAGCAACAGGCCGGTGCAAACCGTTGACGAATTGCTTGAACAAGTTTCCCGGGTCGATGTAACGTC
>JAFGNW010000185.1 GCA_016926795.1 Candidatus Zixiibacteriota bacterium | reverse complement strand
GGCCTGGGCGGGTTTCAGCTTATAGTCGATGCCCGCAACGAAGACGCCGTCATATTACTCAGACACCGCAAACACCGCGAGGAAAAGCCGCTGGCCCTGATGTACCCCTCAATGGAAATGATTATCGAGGACTGCGAGGTTGACGCAGTCGAAAAGCAATTATTGACCTCCGCCGAGGCCCCGATTGTTTTCTTAAGGAAAAAAGGCAATGGTCACCCCCGGGTCTCGGCTTCCGTCGCACCGCACAATCCCTACCTTGGTGTGATGCTGCCCTACACACCGCTTCATCATTTACTCATGCGAGAGCTTAATCTCCCTATCGTCGCCACCAGCGGCAATCTTTCGGAAGAACCGATTTGTATCGATGAAAACGAAGCGGTAGTGCGGCTGGGTAAAATCGCTGATTTATTTTTGGTGCACAACCGCCCGATTGCCCGGCAGATGGATGATTCCATCGCGCGCGTTATCGCCGGACAACCGGTGGTGTTGCGCAATGCCCGGGGATATGCCCCGGTAACCCTGTCTTTAAACGAAATGATAAAACCATGCCTGGCGGTTGGCGCTCACCTTAAAAACACGGTCGCTATCGCCAAAGACAGTCAGATGCACATCAGCCAGCACATTGGGGACCTGGAAACCCGGTTAGCGAGAGAGGCACACAGGGTTGTGACCCGCTCACTCGCCGCAATTTACGATTTCGAGCCGGAGACCGCCGCCTGTGACCTGCACCCGGATTATTCCTCGACCGGATTTGCCCGGCGGCTTGAACTTCCCACCGTAACGGTTCAGCATCATTACGCCCATGTTCTCGCCTGCCTGGCCGACAACCAGTTGATTCCGCCGGCGCTGGGGGTAGCCTGGGACGGCACCGGCCTGGGGTTGGACAACACTGTCTGGGGCGGGGAATTTCTCCTGACCGACGATACGACCTTTACCCGCTCGGCTCATCTACGAACTTTCCGGCTCCCCGGCGGAGACCGGGCGGTTCTGGAACCGAGACGCGCCGCAATTGGACTTTTATATGAAATATTCGGCGAGGATATCTTCGACCGGGACGATATAGAGCCGCTCCGACAATTCTCCCAGATGGAAAAAGATATTCTGCGTAAAATGCTCAAACATAACCTTAACGCTCCGGTAACCTCGAGCGTCGGACGGCTTTTCGATAGCGTGGCCTCCCTTATCGGACTATCGCATAAAAACCGTTTCGAGGGTCAGGCTGCCATGCTGCTCGAGCACAGTATCGACAACACCGAAACCGATGACCGTTATAATTTTTCTATAGAAGGCCAAAGGATTCCTATCGTAGTCGACTGGGAATCGCTGGTAAAAGAAATGCTGAAGGATATCGAAAAAAAAGTTTCTTCCGGCTTGATTTCGGCCCGGTTTCATAATACCATGGCAGAAATCATAGTAGCGGTGGCTGAAAAAATCGGAGAAAAAAAAGTTCTGCTGACCGGCGGTTGTTTCCAAAATAAATATTTGACCGAAAAAGCATCCAGCCTTCTTGAAAGAGCCGGTTTCGCGGTTTACCGTCACCGGCGCATCCCCCCCAACGACGGTGGCATTGCCGCCGGGCAGATTCTGGCCGCCGAGAGAGAACAGACGAAGGAAAAGTAAGATGTGTCTGGCTGTTCCCGGAAAAATATTAAGTATCGCAGGTGCGGATGAACTGACCTGCACCGGCCGGGTTAGTTTCGGCGGTATCGTCAAGGAAATCAGCCTGGCACTGGTGCCCGAGGCTAAGGTCGGGGAATTTGTTCTGGTTCACGCCGGGTTCGCTATCAACACTCTCGATGAAAACGAGGCCGATAAAACTTTTAAATACCTTCGCGAGTTGGAAGAAACCGATGAACCAACCGGGGAGGAATCTTGAAATATCTCGACGAATACCGCGATTCCGCAGCAGCCGAGCGGTATCTCCGGGAAATCAAACGCCTTACAACCCGAGAATGGACAATTATGGAAGTATGCGGCGGACAGACACATGCTATCGTGAAATACGGTATCGACCGACTGCTGCCCGATAAAATTACGCTGCTTCACGGACCCGGCTGCCCGGTTTGTGTTACCGCTGTCGAATTGATTGACCGGGCCGTCGAAATCGCTTCCCGTGAAAACGTCATATTCTGCTCTTTCGGTGATATGCTGCGCGTTCCCGGTTCTGACAAAGATTTGCTGACGGTCAAGGCTGAGGGGGGCGATGTCCGAATGGTTTACTCGCCGTTGGACTCGCTGAAAATCGCCCGGGAAAATCCCGATAAGGAAATTGTTTTTTTCGGTATTGGCTTTGAAACCACCGCCCCGGCCAACGCCGCTGCCGTATTACAGGCACAACAAAAGAAAATCACCAATTTCACCCTGCTCCCCGCCCTGGTTCTTATTCCCCCCGCCATGGAGGCCATCCTCCGGGATAACGCCTGCCGGGTGCAGGGCTTTTTGGCCGCCGGGCACGTCTGCACTGTGGTCGGCTATCGGGAATATGAAAAGCTGGCAGAGAAATATAAAATCCCCATAGTCGTCACCGGTTTCGAGCCGCTGGATATCCTGCAGGGAATCTGCATGACAATCGCTCAACTTGAAAAGGGCAAATACGAAGTCGAGAATCAGTATTCGCGCGCAGTCAGCCGAGAGGGAAATCTCAAGGCACAGGAAATCATTTATGAAGTCTTCGAGGTGGTCAATCGCCCATGGCGCGGTCTGGGCGAGATACTTTCGAGCGGATTGGGATTGCGCGATAAATACGCCGTTTTCGACGCCGCGAATCATTTTGACCTGGTCACCGGGACGGTCCGGGAAGACTCGGAATGTATCAGCGGTCTGGTTTTGCAGGGACGCAAGAAACCGTCGGAATGTCCGGCTTTCGGCACTCGCTGCACTCCCGAGAACCCGATGGGGGCGACGATGGTATCCTCCGAGGGTGCCTGCGCGGCTTATTATCGATACCGTCGCAAACAAACATTATAACGTATTTTAAAGGAGCTAATCGCACGATGAACGACGATAACGACCCGAATCTCAACTGTCCCGTACCGATATCCGACTACCCGCGCATACTCCTGGCGCACGGCGGCGGCGGCAAATTGATGCATCAATTGATTGACAGGATTTTCGCCACCGCGTTTAAAAACCCATATCTTGAAACCCGGCACGACGGAGCGGTGCTTGAAACCGGGTCGGACAAAATCGTCTTGACCACCGACTCGTACGTGGTCCACCCGCTTTTTTTCCCCGGCGGAGATATCGGCTCGCTGGCTGTTAACGGAACGGTCAACGACCTGGCTATGTGCGGCGCCCGACCGTTGTACCTCAGCGCCGGGTTCATTATTGAGGAAGGGTTCCCGATGGAAGATTTATGGCGGGTCGCCCGGTCGATGCAACAAGCCGCCGATTCGGCTGGGGTCAGCATCGTTACCGGCGACACCAAAGTAGTCGATAAAGGTCGCGGCCACGGTGTTTTCATCAACACCGCCGGTGTGGGGATTTTAGAACACAATCAAGTGGTCAATCCTGGCCAGGTCAGGGCCGGCGACGCTGTTATCATCAACGGTGACATCGGTCGCCACGGCATCGCCATTATGGCTCAGCGCGAAGGCCTGGATTTCGAGACGGAAATCGAAAGCGACTGCGCTCCTTTAAGCGACTCGGTTCAGGAGCTCATTAAGGCCGAAATCGAAATCCACTGCCTGCGCGATTTGACCCGCGGCGGTCTGGCCACCTCACTCGTTGAAATAGCCGAAAGCTCCGGGCGGCAGATTTGGCTGGACGAAAAAACTATCCCGGTACGCGATGATATCCGCGGAGCCTGCGAGATTCTCGGCTTTGAGGCGTGTTATGTGGCCAACGAAGGGCGCTTCACGGCCTTTGTGGCGGAAAAAGATGCCGCCAAAGCGGTGGAAATTTTACGCACCCGGTGTGACTGGCCCGAGGCCACCGTTATCGGCCGGGTAACCGAAGAGATGGCTGCCGAAGTAATAATGAAAAGCGTTATCGGAGCGGAGCGCGTGCTGGATATGTTAAGCGGCGAACAACTCCCGCGCATCTGCTGATGTGACTGTAAACTTATCGGCCCTTTTTGGCCGCCGTTCTTTCCCTGAGCCATTCATACCAGGTCTCAAGCCCGGTTTCCTTCAAACAGGACAGCTCAATTACGATTAAGTCGGCGTTTATCATGCGGGCATTATTTTTGACCTGTTCGATATCGAAATCGGACAGTCCCAGCAAATCGGTTTTGTTAATAACCAGAACCGAGGAGCGGCGGAACATCGAAGGATATTTCAGCGGTTTGTCATCCCCCTCGGTGGTGCTGATCAGCACCACTTTCATATCCTCGCCCAGGTCATAACTCGACGGACAGACCAGGTTGCCGACATTTTCGATAAATAAAATATCGACCTCGTCGAGGTCGAGTTCTTCGAGCACACCGGTTATCATTTTCGCGTCGAGATGACAGGCTCCTCCGGTGACAATCGGCCGGACGATTTTCCCCCCGGCTTTCTTGAGACGGTCGGCATCGTTTTCGGTCTGAACATCGCCGGCGATAAGCGCCATATTGAGTTCGCTGTTCAACGCCTTCAAAGTCTTTTCCAGCAGGCTGGTTTTACCGGAACCGGGTGAACTGACCAGGTTCAGCGCCAGGATTCTCTTCTCGCTCAGCTTCCTCCGTATTTCGGCCGCCAGGCGGTCGTTTTCCGAAAGGACTTTTTTCTCAACCGTAATTCTTTTATTCATAACAGCACCATCAGTAAATAAAAAAATGAAATTCCCTATAGCCCGACAATGTAGGCAATGTCCAGTTCCTCCCCCCGGTTTATTTCCAAATCACCCGCTCCGCAATACGGGCAGATAAAAATAAATTCCTTTACCTCGATAGCTTTGCCACAGGACAGACACCGCCCCCGCACCGGGATATTTTCGATATTTATCCTTACTCCCGCCAGTGGGGTGTCAGCCGTCGAAGCTTCGAAGGCGAACCGCAGAGCCTCCGGGTCCACCCCCGTCAGGGCGCCGATTTTCAGACCAATTTCCTCGACCCGTTCAAGATTTCTTTTCGCTGATTCTTCTTCTACAATAGCTATTATTTCCATGGCGATGCTTAGCTCGTGCATATCTACATACCCGTTTTATTCTTCGTTCTTTACCAAGCTAAGTAACGGCCCGGCGAAAGAAAAACAACCCCTTTTTTCCTCAGACTATACAATTCATGACGCGTTCGACCAGTTTATCCATCGCTCGCGCCACCGGTTCGGTCAAATCTTCTCCCATATCACAGATGTTGGTCACTTCCATCGCCACGATTTTAAACTCATCGGGAAAATCAATTTTCAATTCGGCCGCCAGTTTAATAAGTTCCGGAACCCCGGTGTAATGCGGCGAGGGATTGTCAACCGTCACCAGTTCCTCCGGGTCAATCTCGACAATTGTTCCCGGAGGATACCGGCCGGTTTTTATAGCATCGACAATAATCGCTTTCTCATAGCCGATAAACAAATCGAGCAGGGCTACGCCGTGAAGGCCGGTGTCAATAAAATCAGCCCTGTGCGGGGCGGTCTCAGCCATTTTGCGGACAGCCCGAAGTCCGACTGCGTCGTCGCCAAAGAGCTCGTTGCCCAGCCCCACCACGATGGTTCTGTGTTTAACCGCGGCTAATCTCCTGTTTGAGGTTATGATTCGCATCGTATACTCTCACCACCAGCGGCATCTGGCCCGGCAGGGCATGGGTAGCGCAGCCGTGACAGGGGTCATAAGCCCGAAAGGCCATCTCCACCATATTCAAAATGCCGTCGTCAACCTTACCCTCGGAAATCAAGCCCTTGGCCGCCCTGTCCACGGACATGGCGATACGGGCGGCGTTGTTCTGGGTAGCGACAATCAAATTGGCGCCGGTGATAACACCCCTTTCATCAGTTTTGTAATGATGGAACAGGGTGCCTCGGGGGGCTTCCACCACTCCGATTCCCTCGGTGGGCTTTTCTTTCGGTAATATCCGAACTTCCGGGCTGACGATTTCCGGGTCGTTAGCCAGTTCTTTCATCCGCTCGGCGGCGTACAGAAGTTCAACCAACCGAGCCCAGCTGGTCGCCAGGGTGTGATGTACCGGTTTACCGCCCAGGGTCTGGAAATACTGCTCAAAAGCTTCCTGAGCCAGCGGCGTGGCCATGCCCTCGGCGGCATTGAGCCGCGCCAAAGGCGCAACCGCAAATACACCGCTATCGGCGCCTTCCTCGAAACCGCGCCAGCCAATCTTTTTCAGGTATGGGAACTTGATATAACTCCACGGCTCGACGTGCTCCGCCATGTGGTTCAGGTACTCGTCACCGCAAAACTTGACGAATTCCCTGCCGTCGGGGTCAACCACCCGCAGTTTTCCATCGTAAAAATTCACTTTATTGTTTTCATCAACCATGCCCATATAATAGGTCTTATGGGTATAGGTG
>JAFGNW010000184.1 GCA_016926795.1 Candidatus Zixiibacteriota bacterium | reverse complement strand
TTGTTGTCGCTGATCTGTTTGGAATCGCGTACCTCGAGGGCGGCCAGTTTCTCGATTTCGGTATCGGAAGCCAGAAACGAAGCGATTACCAGTGGCCCGAAAAAATCCCCCTTGCCCGATTCGTCAACCCCGACAACCCGTCTGGATTCACTCACGGTCTAATTGGCCCGTTCCAGGTAATCGCCGGTGCGAGTGTCCACTTTGACCTTGTCCCCTTCTTTTACGAAGGGTGGGACTTTGACCTCGAGGCCGGTTTGAAGTTTCGCGGGTTTGGTTATGTTGGTGACCGTATCGCCTTTAACCGCCGGTTCCGTCTCCACCACCTCGAGAATCACCGAGGCCGGGAAGTCCACCGAAATAGCTTCGTTATCCAGGAAGAGCACCGGGTATTCCTCGTTTTCGATCAGGTACCATTTGGCGTCGCCCAGTTTGTCCACCGGAACATGAATCTGCTCGAAGGTCTGGGAATCCATAAAAACGAATTCCCCGGTATTCTCATAGAGGTACTGCATTCTTTTATTCTCGAGGTCGGGAGGCTTGAAGGAGTCGTTGGAGGAAAACACTTTTTCAACCACCGCACCGGTTTTGATATGTTTTAACTTGGTGCGGATATTAGCCCTGCCCCGGCCCATTTTAAAATGATGATATTCAACCACGTAATAGGGCTGGTCATCGACCACGATGGGCAGGCCGCGACGGAAATCGGAAACTGTATACATTAAAACCTCCTAAAATTTACCGGGGTATAATACGAAATAAATCGAAAATGCCCAAATTAATTCTGAGATATATCAGACCGTGACGGAGGCCTTTAATTTTCTCTCGGAGGATTCTTCAAGCGGCAGGCGGACGGTGAAAACCGTACCCTGTCCCGGTCGGGAATCCAGCAAAATCCGACCACCGTGGAGGTCGATGATTTTACCGGCCAGGGGCAAACCCAGCCCGGTACCCTGGGGCCGGGAGGAGAAGAAAGGCGTGAAAATTTTCCCGATATCGTCGCGTTGGATACCGCAGCCGAAATCCTCGATGCTGACCGCCAGCGCCTCCGATTCGATTCGGGCGGAAATTCGGACCGCTCCCCGGCGTCCGGTATAGGCGTTGCAGGCATTATCGATAATATTGGCCAGAGCCTGTTTTATAAGCAGCGGGTCGAGAGAAAGATTTATATCGGGAATGTCTTCAAGGGAAAACTCGATTTCTTTACAGCTTTCCATAACCCGGAACGATTCCACCGTTTCCCGCAGCAGTTCTTTAAAACTACATTCGATCGGCTGGCAATGAAACGGGCGGGTAAAATTAAGAAACTGGTTGATCAGATTTTCCGCCTCGCGGGTTTCCTGAACCAGGGCATCGATACTTTCCGGCGACTGGCCGATATTTTCGACTTTTTTCTTTAAAAGGCGGCCATAACCCATAATAGCGCCCATGGAATTCCTTAACTGGTGGGCCAGGCCCCCGGCCATTTCCCCCAGAGCCGCCAGGCGGTGTTTGGTTTCCAGTTCCTCGCGCAGAAGGTTCAGTTCCGTCAAATCGTTGAGCAGAAGCGAAACCCCGACCGGTTCCTGCTTATGGTCTCGAATCATCGACACCGTCAGCCCCAGCACCCGCCGGGCGCCTTTCTCGGTGGTCAGGGCGAACTCGCGATAACCGGAAATTACCCCCTCACCCAGGGCCGCGGCCAGAACCTGGTTAAGCTGGCTTTCGTTCTTAAACAGTTCAGTATAATACCGCCCGACAAATTCACCGGCTGTGGTTCCCAGAATTTTCTCGGAGGCTTTGTTGAGTGACAGGATATTCCCCTGCCGGTCCAGCATCACAAGCCCGGAGTTGATGGACTCCAGCAGGTACTGGTTGAATTCCTCCAGCGAATCAGCCCGGTTTTTGTTGGCCTCGTTAAGTTTTAAAAGCTCAGCCTTGTTCTCCTGCAGTTCCCGAATCATCTTTTCATAATCGGCTACCAGGGCTTCCATTTCGTCCTTCCCCCCGCTTACCGGTCGGCCGGCTTTGATGGCCTGTTCAGCTATGCGTCGGAACGGGGAAAAAATCGTCCGGGAAATCAAAAGGTACAGGAACGTAACCATGAACAACGCCGCCACCACCACCCCTAAAATAAGATTGGTGGAATTATCCAGGTAGGCCAGGCCGTCCCGGTTGACCGATACGACTAACAAATCGCGCCCGGCCCGGGCCGGGATGGGATAGACATAGAAATACTCGCTGCCCCGACCTTTGGTGACGCTGTTATAATTCGAGGTCAGAATTTTTTCGGTTATTTCGGGAATCTGTTCCGACGGCAAACCGTGGACCACCGCCATCAGCCACCGGCGTTTGGCCTCGGGAGTGTTTTCTTCGGGTCGCGAGGGAACAATTAAAATGCCGCTGAGGTTGTATTCGTTTTTCAATAAATTTATCTGGTTTTCCGAAAGCTGGATAGGGAAATTGTCCTGCACTACCCGGGATATCGACAGGGCGGCTGACCTCAGACGAGTGAAGGTTTCTTCACTGGCCGCCGTCCGGGCCCGATAAAGCGTAAAATTGGAAATGAAATTCAGAAACAAGAGCGAGAAGATTATCAGCAAAAGCCCGATATGTACCCGCGACTCGAATTTATTTTTTGTCTTAAGCATAGTCTATGCCTTTATCGGAACTATCATCGGGGAAATTGAGACCGGGAGCGGGTAAATCACTGTAATTGCAGAAAATTGCTCAAATAAAAGTTAATTATCCGGTCACCGTAAAGAATCGCGAGCAAAGCCGCCAGAGCCAGAAACGGTCCGAACGGCACCACCCGGTGTTGGCGAAGTTTAGCCGAAAACAACATTATCACGACCGAGACGATTAAACCGATAACCGCTGAAGAAATAAACACCAGCAGGACTTTCTGCCACCCCAAAAACGCCCCCAGCATAGCCGCCATCTTGATGTCCCCGCCGCCCATCGATTCCTTCTTGAACAGCCAGTCGCCCAGCAGAGCCACCAGATAAAGCGCCCCGCCGCCGACCAGAAAACCGATAAAAGCCGGCCCGATACCGATACCACCCGGTAAAAACGAGACTCCCAGGCCGATTACCATTCCCGGCAGAGTTATGACATCGGGAATTATCTTAAAATCCAGGTCGATGAAGAAAATAACCAGAAGCGCCGACGACAGGAAGGCGAAGATAAACAGGTTGACCGAAAGTCCCAGTTGCCAGTAAAAATATACGTAAAACAGGGCGTTGATAAGCTCCACCAGCGGGTATCGTACCGCTATTTTCCCCCCGCAAAAACCGCAGCGCCCCTTTAAAAACAGGTAGCTGAGGAGGGGAATATTATGATACCACATGAGCTGGTTTTCGCAGTGCGGGCAAACCGAGCGCCGACCCTTGAAAAAACTCTTCCGCGGCACCCGGTAAATAACCACGTTCAAAAAAGAGCCGATAGCCAGACCCAGTACCCCGACGATGATAAAAATAAATAATTCCATATTATAGTATTATCGGCCAAAAGAAAATTATCTCAACTCGCCCAGGCGATACATTACCAGGGTGCAAACCGCCGGGCCGGCGGTTTCGGTACGAAGAATCCGCTCGCCCAGCGAGACGGGAAGAAAACCCGTTTGCACGGCAGCGGCAGTTTCGTCCGGAGAAAAACCGGCTTCGGGGCCGACCAGCAGATTAACCCTTTTCCGGTCGCCGTCGAACGGAATCTTTTCCAGCGGTCGGGCGTTTTTATCGGGAGTAAAAATAAGGTTCAAAGCCTCAGGGTCGTATTCCTTTAAATACTCGACAAAAGTAACCGGGGTGGATATATCCGGCCGGTAGGAACGGCGACATTGTTTGACCGCCGCCAGGGCAACCCGTTCCAGACGGGCCAGGCGGTTTTTGACCCGCCGCGGCTCTTCCAGTTTTATTTTCGATTTTTCCGAGACCACCGGCACAAACCGTTTGACGCCCAGTTCGGTACCCTTCTCAACGATAGCGTCGAATTTTGTCCCGGCTGACATGCCTGCCGCCAGCGTCAGGCGCACCGCCGGCTCACCGAAATTACGAATAGTCGAATGAACCTGAACTTTCACAGCCGATGTCCCGGCGGTCCTGATCTCCCCCCGGTAAGCCTGTCCCAGCCCGTCCACAACCAGTACCCGGTCACCTTTTTTCAGGCGCAGGACCTTTAAAGCATGTCGGCTTTCGTCACCGGGGAGAATAATTTCCTCACCGTTTATATTCTTGGGTGGAGCGTAGAAAATCGGCGTGTCCATTGTCAGCCTTTTGTCACCAGGTAAGTTGACCACTGGTTATCGTGTAGAATCGTGTATGTGGTCTGTTTCAATTCGCGGAGAGCCGTCTCGATATCCTTTTCATCGCTGATAAGAAGTCCCGACAGCACCAGCATACCGCCGTCAGCGGTCAATTCCAGGAGTCTCGGCAGCATGGGCAGAATCGTGCTTTTGATGATATTGGCGCAAATAAATTCGTAGGCCCGGTCGTGCTCGCATTTCTCAATCGAGCCCAGGACAATATCATACGGTGCTTTCACCTCGTTGAGAAGAAAATTCTCCCGGTTATTGTCAACCGCAATCGGGTCGTAATCGACCGCTTTAATGTAAGCTGCTCCCATCTTGTCGGCCAGGATTGAAAGTATCCCCGACCCCGCACCCAAATCCAGAAAGCGCATACCGGCCTTGAAATGAAGGCGAATCAACTGCAGGCAGCTGCGAGTGGTCTCGTGAGAGCCGGTGCCGAAGGCCATTTTGGGTTCGATGATGATTTCATACGGTACTTTCTCGGCCAGTTCGCCCCAGGTGGGCCGGACGATCACATCCTCGGTAATCACCTCCGGTCCGACCAGGGATTTGTATTTTTCTATCCAGTCGATATTTTTTATCAGCCGTTCTCTAATCGGGGGGATATCTTTAAGCACGTTGTTAAGAGCGGAGAAGTAATTGGTCAGAAGTCGCTTGTATTCCCGGTCGTCGTTGCCGGGTACGTAAAAAATAATACCGATGTTGTCGGAGCCTTCTTCTTCCTCGAGGATCAGGCCGCCGGCGATATGGTCGATGATGAAATTACAAACGGCGTCGGCTAAATCCCGGGGGACCTCGACTCGGGCTTCGATATAAGTCTCCGGCTTGTCCTCAGCCATAATCACACTCCCAGCGTTTCCCGTAATTTTTCAAAAAAGGATTTATTGGCCTCGGGCGGTTTGAACGTTTCGCTGAGAGAAAGTTCTTCCAGCAATTTCTTGTCCCGGCCGTTTAGTTTGGTCGGCACCCAGACGATGACCTGTACCAGTTGATTGCCCTTGCCGGTATGATGCAGGTGGGAGATACCCTTGCCGCGCAGTTTCAGAATTTTACCGGACTGGGTGCCCGGCGGGATTTTCAGCTTTTCCGGCCCAGAGAGGGTCGGCACGGATACCTCGCCCCCCATGGCTGCCGTTATGAACGAGATGGGCAATTCATAGATTATATTATCCCCCTGGCGGGTGAAATACTCATGTTCGGTTTCCTCGAAAACGACGATCAGGTCCCCCGGCGTTCCCTGATGAGGAGCGGCGTTGCCCATATTGTCCACCGTCATGTAATTGCCACTGGAAACTCCCGGCGGAATTTTCAAGTTGACGGTGGAGCTGCCCCGTACGCGCCCCTCACCCCGGCAGGTCTGGCAGGGGTCGGCGATAATCTCCCCCGTCCCCCGGCACATATTACAGGTAGTGACCTGCTGGACCGTCCCGAGGAAAGTCCGGGTCAAAGTCCGCACCTGCCCGGCCCCCTTGCACTGGGGACAGGTTTTCTTGGAGGAACCGGCCGCCACCCCGCTGCCGCCACAGGTATCGCATTTGACCAGGCGGTTGACCTTCAATTTTCGTTCCACCCCGGTGGCGATTTCCTCCAGTGTGAGAGAAACCCTTATTCGCAAGTCCTCACCGCGGTTGACCCGCCGACGACTGCGCGGCGAACCGCCCATATTGAACAAATCGTCAAAGATAGACCCGCCGCCGCCGAAATCGCGCATGAAAGCCCGCAGGGCGTCACCGATATCGAAACCTTCGAAACCACCGCCGAAACCGCCGAAACCGGCCCCCTGACCCAGACCGGCATGACCGTACTGGTCGTAAACCTGCCGCTTGCGGGGGTCTTTGAGCACCTCATAGGCTTCGGTAGCTTCCTTGAATTTCTCCTCGGCTTCCTTGTTGCCCGGATTGCGGTCGGGGTGGAATTGCATGGCCTTCTTGCGATAAGCCGTTTTAACCGTCGCCTCGTCGGCTCCGCGGTCGATACCGAGAATCTCGTAATAATCTCTTTTATCCATTAAAATCGCTTACTTGTCCTTGTCATCGTCCACGACTTCGAAATCAGCATCTACGGCACCGTCTTTTTTATCTCCTTCCACAGCTTCCCCGGTCGCGGCTCCGGCGTCGTCGGCCGGTCCGCTCCCGGCGGCCTGCTGCTGCGCCGCCGCTTGTTTGTACATCTCCTCAGCCAGCTTGTGCGAAGCCGCCATCAGTGCTTCCTTGGCCTTGTTGATTTCATCCAGTGATTCTCCACCCATCGCCCGGCGAAGTTTCTCAATCGCATCTTCGATATTCTTCTTCTCCTCCCCGGAAACCTTGTCGGTGTTTTCCTTGAGTGTTTTCTCGGTGGAGTATATAAGCTGGTCGGCCTCGTTGCGGGCCTTGATCAGTTCGCCTTTTTTCTTGTCCTCATCGGCGAATTTCTCCGAGTCTTTCACCATCCGGTCAATCTCCTGCTCCGACAGGCCGGAGGAAACCTCGATTTTTATCGATTGTTCCTTGTTGGTGGCCAGGTCCTTGGCGCTGACGTTGACAATCCCGTTGGCGTCGATATTGAACGTCACCTCAATTTGCGGCACCCCCCGCATCGCCGGAGGAATGCCCACCAGGTCGAACTTGCCCAGGGTGCGGTTGTCGATAGCCATCTGGCGCTCTCCCTGGAGAACATGGATCGACACCGCCGGCTGATTGTCGGTGGCCGTTGAAAAAATCTGTGATTTCTTGGTTGGAATCGTGGTATTGCGTTCGATAAGGCGGGTCATAACGCCGCCCAGGGTTTCAATACCCAGCGACAGCGGGGTAACATCGAGCAAAACGATATCCTGAACATCACCGGCCAGAACACCCGCCTGGATAGCGGCGCCGATCGCCACCACTTCGTCGGGATTGACCCCTTTGTGCGGTTCGCGACCGAACAAATTCTTGACCAGCTCGACAACTTTGGGCATGCGGGTCATACCGCCCACCAGCACGACCTGGTCGATATCTCCCTCGGACAGCCTGGCGTCGCTCAAAGCCGACCGGCAGGGTCCCACCGTCCGCTGGATAAGATGGTCAGTCAGCTGCTCGAATTTGGCGCGGGTCAAGGTCAAATCCAGATGTTTCGGACCGGCCTGGTCGGCCGTGATGAACGGCAGGTTGATATTGGTCTGCATGGTCGAGGACAGTTCGATTTTAGCTTTCTCGGCGGCCTCTTTCAGACGCTGCAGAGCCATGCGGTCCTTACGCAGGTCAATGGCGTTCGATTTCTTGAACTCGTCGGCCATCCAATCGATAACCACCTGGTCGAAATCATCGCCGCCCAGGTGCGTGTCGCCGTTGGTGGAACGCACCTCGAACACGCCGTCGCCGATTTCAAGAATCGAGATATCGAAAGTCCCGCCGCCCAAATCATACACGGCGATTTTTTCGTTGGTCTTCTTCTGTAAACCGTAAGCCAGCGAGGCTGCGGTCGGTTCGTTAATGATGCGCAGTACCTCGAGACCGGCGATACGTCCGGCGTCCTTGGTAGCCTGGCGCTGGGAATCGTTGAAATAAGCCGGGACGGTGATGACCGCCTGTTTGACCTCCTCGCCCAAATAGCTCTCGGCCGATTTCTTCAAATACTGCAGCACCATCGCCGAAACCTCCGGAGGGGTAAGTTTCTTTCCCTCGACCTCGATCAATACATTGCCGTTCTCGTCCTCGGTCACTTTATAGGGTACGATTTTTTCTTCGGAGGCGACTTCGCTGTGGTGACGCCCCATAAACCTCTTGACGGAAAAGACGGTGTTTTCCGAATTGGTCACCGCCTGGCGTTTGGCGGCGGCGCCGACCAGCCGCTCACCGTCCCGGGCGAAAGCCACCACCGACGGGGTGGTGCGGTTACCTTCCTGATTGGGGATAACCACCGGGTCTTGCCCCTCGAGAACCGCCACACAGGAGTTGGTCGTCCCCAAATCTATGCCGATTATCTTTCCCATACTAACTTGCTCCTCTATATTTTTTTGACATTATCAAATTCAAATGTTCGCTTGTTTTAAGAATACTTCGCTTCATTTTTCTTCTTTCTTTTCTTTATCTTTACCGGTGCTGACCGCTACCTTGCTGTAGCGGATGACGCGGTTACCCTGCAGGTAACCTCTGGTCATCTCCATCGCCACCACTCCTTCGTCGTATTCGTCCGAGGGCAACTGCATCACCGCCTCATGGCGGGCAGGGTCGAACGGCTGACCGACCGCTTCGATCGGCCTGACATCATAGCGCGCCAGGAAATCTTTCATCTGGTGGAAAATAAGCTCGGTTCCCTTACGGAAAGCCTTGAAATCGGTTTTGTCCTTGCCGTGCTCCAGAGCGCGCTCGAAATTATCGACGACTTCAAGCAGCTCGACAATCAACTTCTCGTTGGCGGTCCCGATGATTTCGTCAAACTGCCGAGCGGTGCGCTTTTTGTAATTGTCGAAGTCGGCCATTGTCCGCAGAAGCTTGTCCTCAAGTTCCGCCACCCGGTTTTTCAATTTCTCTTCCTCGGAAAGCTCCTTCTCCGCAACCGTCTTCTCGTTGACACCGGTTTCGTTTTCTTCCCTTGCCGGTGAATCGATTTCGACCTCAGCGGCGGTCTCGTTGAATTCACCTTCTTCTCGTTCGGTAGGTTTTTCCGCCTCGGCGTTGTCGGCGTTTATTTTTATCTCTCTCTCTTTTGTCATTGTTTATTTTTCCTCACTGCTCATACCCGATAAAACCTCGGTTATTGATTTGGCGGTATATTCAACCAGAGATACCAGCTTGCCATAAGGCATCCGGGTCGGGCCGATAACTCCTATTTTCCCGGTGATGGAACCCACCCGATAGGTCGAGGTTACCAGCGAACAATTTATTATTTCATCAATTTTATTCTCCCGGCCGATCGTGATCACAATGCCTTCCTCGGTAGCCCGGCTCAAGAAATCGTAGAGGATATGACCGTTCTCGATAATTTTCATCAACCGTGAAAGAGCCTCCCGGCTGGCGAATTCCGGTACATCCAGAAGACGGTCGGTCCCGGCCACATGGATGAGTTCGGACTTGTCCTCGGTCCAGATTTTATCCTTGGAATCAACCACCAGCTGGATCAGGCGGCCGTGCCCGGAGACATCGGCTATCCGCTCGGCCACCGACTTACGAATTTCCGAGAGGGACAGGCCGGATAACCGTTCGTTGAGAATCGACTCAACCTCCAGCAGCGACGATTCCGAGATGGAAGCCTCGACCTCCAGAATCAACGAGCGCGCCAGCCCCGAACGGACAATCACCACCACCATGATTTTGTTTTCAGCGACGGGAATCAAACGGACATTTTTCAATATCCCTTCCTCGAATCGCGGCGATATAGATACGCCCAGCTGGCTGGTGATTTCACCCAGGACTTTGGAGGTCTGGCCGAGAATCTCGTTGATGCCCCGGCCTTCTTTGAGGATAGACTGCTTGATGGCTTTTTTTTGAGCCTCAGTCAGCTTCTCCGGCTTGATAAGATAATCGACATAAACCCGGTAGCCGGAATCGGTGGGGATGCGCCCCGCCGAAGTATGCGGCTGTTCGACCAGGCCGAGTTCTTCCAGATCCTGGAGCGTGTTGCGGACAGTAGCCGAGGAAATGCCCATTTTGAATTTATGAGCGATAACCCGCGAACCGACCGGGTCGGCGGACCGGATATAATAATCGATCAGATTAAATAAAATCTGTTTTTCTCGTTCGGACAGATTTTCAAAAGCCATGATATTTAAACCCCATTATGGACTGCCATATTGGCAGCCATTATGACAGAGTGCTAATAATAACTATATTATTAATGTTAGTCAAGCTTAAATGTTTCATAAAACGCCAAAAAAAACCGCCGCTGTTATATCAGCGACGGCTTTTTATTAAATATGTGGGTCTATTTCTTTTCGTCTTTTTTGGCGGTCGTTTTCTTTTTCAGATTCTCTTTCCGGTCGTCGATGCCGTTGTTGTTCTTGTCGATAAAAGTGTCGTACTTCTTCTTGTCCGTTTTTTTGGTCGTATCAACCGTCTTGGTAGTTTTCTTCTCCAGAACCTGCTCTTTCTTTTCGACCTTTTCTTTCTCTTTCTTCTCCACCGCCGGGACGGTTCCGCTCGAAGCCAGCATGAACAGGGTGCACATTATGTAAACAATATATTTTTTCATAAATTTCTCCCGCCTTCTCAATTTATAAAATTTATTCTCGCCGTCAACATTTTTCAGCTACCTTCTTTCTTTTCCTTTCGAGGTCGAACCGCTCGTCGCGGTCCGGCTGGGAGTCGATGACTTGACGCTGCC
>JAFGNW010000020.1 GCA_016926795.1 Candidatus Zixiibacteriota bacterium | reverse complement strand
CTGCGAGCTAAGCGACGTAGCGAATAGCAGGTCAGACCGCAGGTCTGTAAAAGTAAGAACCCCGGCTTTAGCCGGGGGAATCTATGTTTTAAAAATAATTAAAAAAAAGAAAACATTTCCGCTATTTTCTCGTCTTATATACTGTAAATATTTCACGTCAAAAAAAGGGAGGAATTTTCTATGGCAGAAAATCTTTAAACCGTAATTCGGGAGGTTACATGAAAAAAACTGTTCCCACCTGCATTCTTCTCACACTATTATTAATCCTTACCGTTAATTTATACTCCAGTGACTTGCCTGTCATGCAGGTAAGATTATTTTTCGAAAATGAAAGCGAATTGCTTCAAATTCGAAAATTACAATTGGATGAAATTTACCACGGTTTCGGCTTTGTCGATATCGTTACCAACAAAATCGAACTCGACCAAATCAATGCTCTCGGTATAAAGAACGAAACGATACATGCCGACTTTACCGAGTTTTTACAATCCCGCCTCAATGACAAACTTGACATGGGCGGTTACATGACCCTCTCGGAGATAGAAGCCTATATCGATTCCATAATCGCCGCCCGACCCGATATAGTATCGGCCAAAACGAGTATCGGCCAGACTATCGAGGGTCGCGACATGTGGGCTTTCAAAATCAGCGATAATCCCAATATTGACGAAGACGAAGACGAGGTATTGTACACCGCCGCCATTCACGCCCGCGAGGTTATCACCCCCCTGGTGCTCATATATTTCATAGACTACCTGCTTGACAACTATGACACCTCGCCGGAAATAGCGGACCTGGTTGACAACCGCGAAATGTGGTTCATTCTCTGCTGTAATCCGGACGGGTATTATTTCAACGAGGTAATCGCGCCCGGCGGCGGCGGCATGTGGCGTAAAAACCGGCGGAACAACGGTAACGGCGACTGGGGCGTTGACCTCAACCGTAATTTCGGCTATTTGTGGGGGTATGATAATATCGGTTCTTCCTCCAATACCGGCAGCGAGACCTACCGGGGGACTGGCCCTTTTTCCGAACCGGAAACCCAGAATCTGCGTGATTTCACGCTCGCGCACGAGTTTGTTACCAGCGTCTATTACCATTCTTTCCAGAACGTGATTCTCTATCCCTGGGATTACGCTGCCATAACGACCCCCGACCAGGCTCTGTTCACGGTTCTCTCAGACAGTCTGTCATCATACAACCATTACCTGACCGGTCCCCCGGGCACTTTGATGTATCCGACCAACGGCGGCAGTAACGACTGGAATTACGGTAATTTCTATGAAACCGACCACCGTCAAATGCCTTTTCTTATTGAGGTCGGTAGCCAGGATGATTACTTCTGGCCGCCGTTAATTCGAATTCCCGACCTGGTTGCGGAGAATCTGGGCGTTAACCTCTATTTAGCTCGCGTGGCCGGTGATATTGACGCCGTCATGCCGCCCGGCATCCCAACTTTGACTCTGCCGCCGACGGCCGACGCTCAGGACTTCGATGCCGTCTGGACAACCGTTGATGACCCTCTGAATCCTACCGTGGGTTATGAACTGGTGGAAATGCAGGACCCCTTCGACACCACCGACCAGGCCAACGATTTCAACTGGTTCGTAAACAAGGGTTATACTCTGACTACCGTGACCTATAATTCGGCACCCACTTGTTTTTACTCCGGCAACACACCGGGAGTTAACAGCGACCTGCTTTTCGACGAGCCCTGGTTCGTTGACGATGACGACACCCTTACCTTCTGGACTTATTACAACTTGCAGGACAACGTCGACTATGCTTACCTGGGTGTCTCTTTCGACAACCTCTACTTCTTCCCCGTGCCCGGCAACATAACCGGCCAGTACGACGCCATTACCGGTAGTTCCCCGGGGTGGGTGGAAGCCAGATTCGACCTGTCCGCTTTCGCGGGACAGAAAATTTATCTCGGTTTTCGCACTATTAAGAATTCTTCATCGAGTTTCGCCGGCTTTTGTATCGATGATATTTACCCGATAAAAGCATATCATACCGTTAATATCGTTTCCTCGACTATTCAGGATACGACTTACAATCTTACCGGCCGCGCTCCCGGGGTTTATTATTATAAAGTTCGGGCTCAGGACGATGACGGGCAGTGGAGTTATTACTCCGATATTCAAACCACCACAGCATTCGACCCCTACACCTGCGTTGACAGCGACAACGACTATTACGGCGACCCCGACCACCAGGAAAATAACTGCCCGGCGGATAATTGTCCTTATATTGCCAATTCTGACCAGGCCGACGAAGATTCGGACGGGGTGGGTGACGTTTGCGACAACTGTCTCGGCCTGGCTAATCCCGACCAGCTCGACCCGGATGGGGATGAAATTGGCACCGCCTGTGATAACTGCTCGGATAAATACAATCCCCTGCAGGAAGACACCGATGAGGATGGTTTCGGGGATAGTTGTGATAACTGTATCTTCGTTTATAATCCCGACCAGCTCGATGAAAACGAAAATGACATTGGCGACGTTTGCGAGGGCTGTTGTGTGGAACTGACCGGCAACGCCGACTGCTCCGAGATAGAAACCCCGGACATTTCCGATATTACCCGTCTGATTGATTTTCTGTATATCTCTCACTCTGAACTGTGCTGTCCGGAGGAGGCGGATGTCAACGCTTCCGGAGGGGAACCGGATATTTCCGACATCACCTACCTTATCGACCACCTGTATCTCAGCCACAAAGACCTTCCCGAATGCCTGTAATTTGATATACATTTATTTTAAAAAGCTGCTTCGGCCATCACCGGAGCAGCTTTTTTTATATCCAAAAGTCTGCAATAGATTTCATTTAGTCTGTTGATAACAGTTTATAATTTCCCCGAATAATACCTGAAAATCCCCCTATCCGCCTGCTATGTAACAAATTAAAAAAACATTTCTGTTTCGGCACGACTCTTTCACTGGTATGTCCCGGAGATGATGGTAATGGAATTGACATTTGACAAAATCTACTCAGATTTGGGTACCCTGTACCTGCCGGGCTTTGTGGTTTTCTCGATATCGTTTGCTTCATTTGGCATCAGGCAAATAAAACAAAAAGGCTTGGACGGTATAATTTACTTAATCATAGCCTTGTTTTTTATTGCTGCTCATGCCTATTTTCTGATTGAGCACCCCTTCCGAATTTTCCCCGGTTCGGTTCTCGACGGCATCAGTTTTATCAAATGGATAGAACTTATCCTGGCTCCGCCCGTAATTCTGGTTTTTCTTATAAGCGGTCTTTACGCTTTTATAAAAACCGCCTTTAAAGAGGGTCTGGAAAAGATATTTT
Source organism: Candidatus Zixiibacteriota bacterium (assembly GCA_016926795.1). Classification (GTDB taxonomy): domain Bacteria; phylum Zixibacteria; class MSB-5A5; order GN15; family FEB-12; genus JAFGNW01. The sequence goes on along the minus strand of JAFGNW010000020.1, from coordinate 286 downwards.
TCGGGCTGACGTTATATTGCTTTCTTTACATGCTCGGCGGTGCCTGGCCGCTGAACATCAAGGCCGCCCTGGCCGTAATCTGGTTAATTCTGTTTTTTGGGGTAGAGATAAAAGGTACACCGGAAAGACATTAAGGTTTCTTTTCACCCGGTCTTTTTATGCCGCCCAGTTCGGTGATCTCGGCGATAACCGCCGCCCCGACCGAATCCCCCCAGACGTTGACAGTGGTCCGGCACCGGTCCAGAAACCAGTCGACAGCCCAAATCAACCCGATTCCCTCGAGCGG
>JAFGNW010000019.1 GCA_016926795.1 Candidatus Zixiibacteriota bacterium | reverse complement strand
CCGGTTTACACCAAAAAAAGACATCACATTTTCAAAATTATTATAAACATCAATGCGGGAATGGTTTCATATTATGAATACGGATAAAAAATAAAGAAAAGCAGACAAAAAGCGCCGATAATCCACAGCCCGAGTGGAACCTCGCGGAAACGCCCGGCCAATATTTTCATCAACGGGTACAAGAGAAAACCGGAAGTCAGGCCGATTGCCAGGTTATAAGTGAACGACATCAAAATTATCATCCCGAAGACCGGGACGGTTTCGGTCATATCGCTGAATTTAACACCGGTGATGGCGGTAATCATGAGCATCCCCACCACAATCAAAGCCGGACCGTAGGCGCAAGTCGGAATTATGGAGAAAAACGGTGCGAAAAAGAGGGCAATCAGAAACATAAAGGCGGTCACTACCGAGGTCAGGCCGGACTTCCCCCCGGCCTTGATACCCGCTGCCGATTCCAGGAAGGCTCCGGAGGTGGTAGTGCCCAGAAGCGAACCGACCACCGTAGCCAGGGCGTCGGCCAGCATGGGCTTTTCGATTTCCGGCAGGTTGCCGTCCTTGTCGAGAAAACCGGCAATATATGACACGCCCATCAGGGTTCCGAGGGTATCAATAAAATCCGCCACCAGGATGGTCAGGATGACGGCGAAAAAACCCCAGGTAAGCGCGCCGGCGATATCCAGCTGCAAAAAGACCGGACCGATATCGGGCGGCATACTCACCCACTGTTCCGGCCATTCGACCACCTTAAAGATAAACGCCAGGATGGTGGTGGTCAGAATTCCGATAAGCATCGCCCCGTTGACTTTTTTAATCATCAGAAAAGTTATTAACAGGAATCCGAAAATAGCCAGCAGAACTGGGGTGCTGCTCAAATCGCCGACCCGTACGGGACTGCCCTCCACACCGAGGGTCACGAAACCGATATCGTTGAGACCGATGAAAGTCAGATAGAGACCGATCCCCACCGCGCAACCGATTTTAAGCCCGCCGGGAATGGAATTGGCCAGCCAACTGCGGATTTTAAAGACGGTTATGAGGGTAAAGAACACGCCGCTGATGAAAATCGCTCCCAGCGCCGTTTGCCAGCTGTAACCGAGTACCTTGACGACCGTCACGGCAATGAATGCGTTCTCCCCCATATACGGAGCGATAGCGAACGGTCGTCGGGCGTAAATACCCATCGTCAATGTACCGAAAAAGGCGCTTAATATGGTTGCCACCATCGAAGCCCCGAAGGGCATCCCGGCCCCTTCCAGAATCTTGGGATTGACTATGATAATATAAGCGAGAGTTACGAAGGTTGTCAGACCGGCGATAATTTCCTGCTTATAGCTGGTCCCGAGTTCGTCAAATTTAAAATATTTCCTGAGCATCGCCTGTTCCCACACCGTTTAAAACTTGACGGAGTTATGATAATAAACCGGCGAGTTCAAAAAAAGATAAAAATAACAACCTTTAGTTAGGTAACTCTTCCCGATACAATTCATCCCGGCGCCGGAAGAAGACTATCAACGAGCCCAGCAGGACCAGGGTCGTGCCCACCCAGACCAGAATTATCAGGGGTTTTTTGGAAATATCCAGCACCAGCTGGTCCGGCGGTTTAGGCTCAAACAGACCCGGGATTTTAAGCGAGACCATCCCCCGGTCGGCCATGATACCATCGATATATACCAGATATACCGTGTCGCCCAACGTCAGTTCGGCGGGCTGGTCAACCAGTCGATCGCGGCTGTGCGGGACAGTGTTTTGTTTTTTGGCCGGATGGATAGTCGTAAACCGGCCTTCGTGCTCGACATCAAGTACAGCCGTCACTACCATACCGGCGACGGTCGAATCACCGTGGCCCTCGAGCGAGAAACCCCGAAAAGTAAAAATATAACCCCCCACTTGCTTTTTTTCTTCTTTGGCCAGCACCAGGCCGCCTGATTCTTCCAGTTGTTGAATCTGTTCCGGAGCGAAATACAGATCGGCAAGCAGCGTACGGTCGATATACGGTTTTCTCATGATACCGTCGAGCCTTTTCGAATAGTACAACTGGGGATTGATGCGGTCGATGGAGCTTCGGTGCGACCGCTCGATTATCAGTTCGTTGTTGGGCTGCATCATATCCCCGGCCATCCCGAGATAACGCAAATTCATATTGAAAGCGTCGCCCGCCTGCCCCCGGGGAAGAATCAACTTCTCACTGGAGGTATAAGCTGAAGAGGCCAGGATACCGACCAGCATGACACCGTATCCGAAATGGGTCAGCTGCCCCCCCAGAAGTTTCCAGTTATCGGGGATGTAACCGAGCATGACCCTCAAATTGGTAATTACGGCCAGAGTAGCCGCGGCAAAAAACAGGATATACAGGTAATCCCTGACACCGACAACCAGCGACACGATAATCGCGGCGACAAAACCCGCCATCGACAGTGCCGCTCTTTGACGCAATTCGGGATTTAAAAGATACATGATAATACCGGTTAAAATAAGGGTAAAAATAACCGGCACCACCAGCTTGTTTTCCAAGATAAAATAAAACAGACCGAAACTTACCACCGCTGAGATAACGGCCGCGGTGAGGAGTTTGCCAGTCCAGTTTCTTAATTCGAATCGGCCGTATGATAGAAACGGTGAAAAGCCCAACAGGAATGAGATAATAATCGCCAGCGGCAGGGCGAAACTGTTGTAAGTGGCGACATCGGCGGCCCGAGGATTATCCGACAATGAGGTGATAAACGGCAGGGACGTCCAGAACAGTATTATCAGGCTGAAAATCAAAAGCACCGTCATCCCGGCAAAAAGGGTAAATTCCCGTCCGAAATAATTATAATTTATCGGTACGTTATCTACAGTTTTAAAGCGATATAGATACAGCCCCAGTGTCGAAAGCAGAAAGAGAACCATGAAACCGATTAAGAAAACGTTGACACCGAGGTCGGTAAAACTGTGAACGGAAAAATCGGCCAGGACGCCGCTGCGGGTCAGGAAAGTCCCGTACACAACCAGCAAAAAAACGAAGGCACTGAGCAGAATATTGGTTTTTTTGAGTGCCCCGGAGCGGCGCTGAATAATCAGCCCGTGAAGCAACGCCAGCGAGACTATCCAGGGGATAAACGAGGAGTTTTCCACCGGGTCCCAGCCCCAATAACCGCCCCAGCCGAGCGTTTTGTAGGCCCAGTAACCGCCCAGGACGTTCCCCGCTCCCAGCGCCAGGGCTACTATTGCCGCCCAGGGAAAAATCCGCTTGAGCCAATCGGTATGGTCGTTTTTTATCAGGGCAGCCATGACAATCGCGAAGGGTACCGCAGCCATAGCATAGCCGACAAAAATAACCGGCGGGTGGATTATCATCCAGGGGTCGCGAAGCAGCGGGTTAAGCCCCAGACCGTCGGGAGCGTCAAAGGGCAACAGCGCAAACGGTGACAGGGTCTCAAGAATTAAAAGTAAAAAGAGATTAATGACGGAGAAAATCACCATGGCGTAATTTCGGTACTGTCCCCCCTTTTTGATTATCAAATAGCCAAACAGGGCGTTAAAAAAGAGCCAAAGTAAATAAGTGCCCTCCTGACCTCCCCAGAAAGCCGAAAGAATATACAAAAAAGGCTGGTGGCGCTCGGAATATTCGTAAACGTATTTGAAGGCGTAATTATGGCTGAAAAAGAGATAAAAGAGATATACGACAGCCAGGGTGACGAAGACCATAAAAAGATTATAGCTTTTAAAGCCGAGTGATTCCAGGGAGTTTTTTCCCCGGGCGGCCATAAGATAAGCCATACCAACGATTAAGTTCATCGCCAGTGCCAGCAGAATCAAGAGTTCGCCGGGTACACTAAAATCCATTAAAAAAAATGCTCCTAATATTCTAAATTCGACCTCGAAATTAAAATAAAATCAGCCCCAAAAAGCTAATAATCTATTAACATATAAATATTACAATAAGTTACGAAAAAAATAAAATATTTAATAAATTCTTTTTCTCTTATTTTTCGCTTGACAAATTCTGGCATGGCTGTAAATTGAGATTATTCTATTCATATATACATCTTATAAGTTACAACTCCAAAAGGGGTTTAATAATATAGATGAATGTTTATGTGATAATTAATATCTAACTTATTTGGTCGTATTTAAATTTTTTTCGTACTCATGGGCTTTCGGGAGGATTTTCGATGTTAGCCAAAGTAATCGATGTTACTGAAGATACGGTTTACCTGGAAATCGACAAGCAGCTTCGATTCAAATCCCAATATGTAATACAGAGTAACCGGGAACAGATGGCTATCTCCGACAATGTCAATTTTTCTTTTTCCAACAGCGGGGGCGGATCTTTAGTTATCATTAACGACATAATCAGTGAATTAAATTCTTCTTTTTAATAACTTTTTCTTCCCTGTTTTAATGCCTGTTCATTGCTTCAATTGTTGACTAATAGTTTTCGATACTATAATATTAGTCAGCATTTTGAGGATGAATATTGCCGCCGGATTAAGTTCCGGCTGTATTTTGAGTAAAGTACGAATCAAATTGGGAGAAAAAGATGGATATAAAAAGAATCGGGCTGATTACCAGCGGCGGCGATTGCGGTGGCTTGAACGGGGTCGTCAAGGGCGCAGCCCAGATGGCCATGCGTAAAGGGGTACAGACTTTTGTCCTTCCCAACGGCTACGCCGGATTATATAACCTGATTGATATGAATTCCCTGGTGGAACTTACTCCCTCGAGGGTGGATACTTTCTCGATCGGCCTGGCCGGTTCAGAAGCCGGGCATTCGCGGGTTAAAATTTCCAAGATAAAGGACGAACACAAATATGAACGCATCAAGGCCGGTTTGAATAAATTTGATATCGGCGGCCTGGTAATTAGCGGCGGCGATGATACCGGGTCGGTAATTATCGACCTGGCAGCCAACGGCATCAAGTGCGTCCATGCCCCCAAGACGATGGATTTGGACCTCATGCCCTACAGCGTCGGCGGGGATTCCACCATCAACCGCATCGCCGAGATTCTCCGCGACCTCAAAACCACCGGCCGGACTCACAATCGGGTCATGGTTATTGAGGTTTTCGGCCGCTATGCCGGGCACACCGCCTTCCGCGGCGGTGTCGCGGGCGAAGCCGATGCCATCCTCATCCCGGAAATACCGGTCGATTTCGAGGAGCTCTACCGACACATGAAAAAAGTTTACACCAAGCGGATAATCGAAAGCGATATCAACGCCGGGACCTATACCATCGTCGTTGCCGAGGGGTTGAAAAACGCTTCCGGCGAGGAAATGTATGATGATTCCGCCGGGGTGGATACGTTCGGCCATAAAAAACTGGCCGGAGCCGGCAAATATGTCGCCCAGGAACTGAAAAAAATGCTCAAAACCGATGATGAGATTAAAACTTTCATGAAGGAACAGGGGATGTTCGTTCAGGACCTTTACGAATTGCCCGAGGTGCGGGTTATCACTCCTTCGCATCTGGTTCGTTCCGGTTTTACCTCGGCTTACGATGCCAACTTCGGTATGGAAGCCGGTGCCAGCGCGGTTTTATGCCTCCTCAGCGGTATTACCGGGGTAACCGTCACCGGTTTCTTCAAAGACCGCGTTCATTATATGGATATCAAGGAAGCTATCAAACAACGTGAGGTTGACCCGGACCAGGTTATTCTGTACGAACAACTCGGCTTTTGCTTCGGACGGATCAGACAGGAGCTGCACGTGGAATTTGAGGAAGTTACCGGTTTTATCGAACGCATTTATTAGAATAAATTAAGGCTGAATTGGAAAAGTCGCTCCTTCGAAAAGAGAGCGGCTTTTTTTATTTCCGGACGCTAAATTCGAGTGCTGACGACTAAGGCAATAAATGACAACAGGATAAGCTATACTGTTTTTCCTCTCCGACAGGGGAAACTTTTTCAGAAATATTATGTTATAAAAAATAAGCGGCTAGGAAACATTCTCCTTATTATTTTGCATCAAAGCCGTCCGGCGCCCCGAGCTGTCTCCCTCCCATGGGCTCGGGGCGTTACTTTT
>JAFGNW010000018.1 GCA_016926795.1 Candidatus Zixiibacteriota bacterium | reverse complement strand
CGGCGAGCAGGACCTGACAGAACAAAAAAATTTATTTCCGTGGGCGGCACATGTCCACATGTTGAAAAGTTGTGTCAGGTCCTGCTTATGGCTTGCCATAAGTGTGACCTGACACTATATTAATCCCATGGGATTGAGATTTCCTTCGCAAAAAAACGCTGATTGCTTCTTTGTAACGACAACTTACAAAGACTGGCTCAAATTGGGAGAAATCCCCGGATTCTACCAGGCGCTTATTGACAACCTAAAATTCTATTTGAAGAAATATAACGCCACCCTTGCCGGTTATGTTCTGATGCCGGATCACCTTCATTTTATTATCTTCATCAACGGTGTTGAATTATCCGCTTTCATGCGTGATTTTAAAAAATATGTTTCGCAGAAAATTGTTAAAGATTACAAAATAAATGAGTCGAGTATCTGGTTTCCGCGATACGACCGGGTAGTGATATTCTCTGAAGATATCATGAGAACCAAACTCGAATATATTCATAATAATCCTGTCAAACGGGGTTTGGTGAAAGAAGCAATTGATTGGGAATGGTCGAGTGCGGGAGTTTGTTTAGGAGGCAAAGCTGGTAATATTCCGATTTGGAAAAAATGGTAATCGGAAAGGGCTGTCAGGTCACATTCGCCTGCGGCGAGCAGGACCTGACAGAACAAAAAAATTTATTTCCGTGGGCGGCACATGTCCACATGTGCCCCGTCAATTATTCTGCTAAGCATCGAGAACGCCGTCCTGAGCGTCGAAAGATGACTTCGAAGCCAATGTTTGGCTAACTACTTTAACAATTGACACGTTTCAATCTATCACATATATTCTATCCGCTATGGGGTTATCGCGGGAATAAGATCATAAGAGAAAAACATAGGAGAAATCAATATGAAAAAAGCCGCGATTCTTTTTTGCGTTCTCGCGCTGACCACCTGGAGCGCACTGTCACAGGAAAGCGACTCCCCCGAACTCACTGGCCCGTACCTCGGACAGAAGCCCCCGGGTACCGTCCCCGAAGTCTTCGCGCCGGGCATCGTCTCCTCCGAAGCCCATGAGTTTTCCTCCTGCTTTTCCCCCAACGGCAAGGAGTTCTATTTCTCCCGGCGACATCCGGACCTCAACGAAACCGTTGTCATGGTCAGTACACTGTTCGAAGGCGTCTGGACCGAACCCGTCGTGGCCCCGTTCGTAAAAAAACAGTTCTCCTTCGAGCCCTGGGTAACCCCCGATAATAAAAAACTCTATTTCCAGTCCGGCGTGCCCATCCCCGGACAGACGGGACCACCGATGAACGTTCTTTATGTTGAGCGTGAAGGAGACGGCTGGGGCGAAGCAACGAATCCCGGTCCGCCTTTCAACCCGGCCCAGGCCATGCACATATCCTCCACAGCCGACGGTACGATTTACACCACCGATATATCGGGAGGGATGGGCAGCGAATGTCTGGGTATTATCAGGAAAGTTGACGGTAAATACCTCAAGCTTGAAAAACTGGGGCCTCCTCTGGACAAACTAAAACAGAGTATGCATCCTTATATAGCGCCCGACGAAAGCTATATCATTTTCGGTTCAAGACAGCCGGGCCAGCAATTCACAAACGTTTTATATTTCTCGTACAGGAAAGCGGACGGCGGCTGGAGCGAGCCGAAAGAAATTAATCTCGGTATAAATGCCGGTTTGCCTTTTGTAACCGGCGACGGAAAATATCTTTTCTTTACCTCGGGAGAACAGGGCAAGAGCGACATCTACTGGGTCTCGATAAGAATTTTAGATAAATTGAAACCAAAGAAATAGAACGTCATCGCTAGCGAACCCGCTTGAGCGGGGCAGCACGTCTATCTGATCCTCAAAACCGCCAGGGTTTCGACCTGCCGGCTTTGCTCATGATGACAGAACAAAGTCACAAAAGATCTGCCCCCACCCGGATGATAAGTCGGGTACCTTGTTTTATTTTGACAGGCTTTTGCTAATCCGATACCTTGATTCCGAAGGTCCTGCGGCAATCAATAAAGTTCATCAGACCGGGGAGCGCCGTTTATTATGAAAGTTTTCTTCATCAGCACCGTAATAGCCTATAATTTAATTTTACTCTGGCCGGCTTACAGCAACGGATGGTCCCTGAGCCTTATCGTTTTTCTTTACGTTTTTGAACTTGTAAGCGGTCTGACCCATTCCCTAGGTCACAGCTGGGCTGCGACCAGATATAAATTAAAACCGGGCAGCGTGAACCTTTCAGTTCCTCCCTTTCATCAGGTCAGAATTCGAGATTTCGCCGGGAGCAGGCAAAGTCATTCTTTATTAAAATTCACCTTGAACAGTCGACATCCGCTCGAAAAGCTCTATATTCTTGCATACGGCTGGGGAGTAACCGCGCTGCTCGCGTTAGCGGGACTCGCGGTCCTCTGGCTGGTGCCGGAGTTTTCTTTAGATAAATTCTATCGTTTTGTTACGGGCACGGGGTTGGCGGAAGATATCCGACACTTCGGAATAGAGCCCGCTCTTTTGTGTTTTGTTTATGTTAATTGTTGCCGTGCCGTCTTTGTCCTGATCCCGGCAAACTCATTCGACGGTTCCAAAGCTTTGCTGGCTCTGCTTGATTTCGGCCGATCTCATTATACGGCTGACAAAATTAGATGGACCATAATCGGTATCGTCGGTTATTTGACGTTGGCCCTGTCGCTGGTTCTGGGAGCGCTTAAACTGTTCGGTATCGCCGATGTGCTGAGTTATTATCATCTATCCGTTCTCGGACTGGTAAGCATAACGATACTCTCCAGTTTTTCTTTTCAATTCTCGCCGGCCGATGATTTTGAAAGTGATTACCTTCTTTGACGGGGCCGGTGAAAAATCGTCAATAACGTAAGCGTTTCGACCTCCGACTATCAGGCCGCCGGGTGGCTGTAATATCTCAGACTCGCCAGTAACAAGCCCAGCCCGAGCGACAGGTAAACCGGCACCAGGTAAATGCGGGGTAGCGGCAGATGGCGCAGAGTATACCCCATGGCCATCATAATTACGACGATAAAATAACTTCTGGTATCCTGGAACGCGAACAGGCACACTTTATCTTTCCCCGGCGCCTGTTGCATTATGCGCACGATATTTTTCAACGCCAGCTTTGAAAAACCAAGACGATAAATTAAAACTCCGGCAATTATGCTGACTCCCAGCGCAACAGCTATACCCCGGCTCTCCGCCGCCAGCCAATATGCCGCCGCGGTCATCAGGCCCAGCCCGACCAGGGACCAGACCAGTCCGGCCAGGAGGATTAAGACTTTTCTGTCAGCCGCCGGGGTTTTCATAGTATCAAGAACAAGTTTTAAGCCCGTTTGTGTCAAGAGATATTTGGTTAAGATATCATTGACGAAACCGCAAGGGTTGCGGCAACAAGATAGCCGCGTCGCTTCGCTCCTAGATAATCCTGGAGGTCGAAATCTCGTAGAGTTTCGACATTCAAGGTTCTGTCAGGTCCTGGTCCTCGCCGCAGGCGGGGAGTGTGACCTGACAGTATCAAACCTTCGTAAGCTCATTTTAGTGGGCGGCAGATGTCCACATCTGCCCCTACTTTGCTGTTCCGTCAGGTCTTGTCCGCCTGAGGTAGATGAGGCCTGACGGCTTCAAGACCAATAAATTAAACCTTGAAATCCTCTGATAATTCTTTTACATAAACTCCATGATAACAGAAAACCAGCCCAATCCCGCCGGGGAAATTCTCGGCGTCGATATCGGCGGCAGCGGTATCAAAGCCGCCCCGGTGGATATCCGGAACGGGACGCTCAAAGCTGAGCCGCGCTATATCAAAATCACTGCCGAGACCTCTCCCAAAGAGGTAAAAAAACACCTTGAAGACATCGTTCAACAATTCAATCAGCCAAAGGCTATTGGGGTCGGTTATCCCGGTGTGGTCAAAAACGGCACGGCCCTTTCCGCGGCCAACGTCTCGAGCGGCTGGCTCAATCTCGATATCGAAAAATTCCTCCAGCCCCTGACAGAAGGAAAACTTCGCGTCATCAACGATGCCGACGCCGCCGGGCTGGCCGAGATGCGCTTCGGTTCCGGCCGGGGGCACAACCGTCCCGACGGCGGCACGGTGCTTTTACTGACGCTCGGCACCGGCATCGGCTCGGCTTTTTTTCATCAAGGCCGGCTTTTCCCCAACACCGAGTTCGGCCATGTCTATCTCGACAACGGTCTCGAGGGGGAATCTTTCGCTGCCGCCAGCGTCCGCGTCAAACAAAACTTAAGCTGGGAAAGCTGGTGCGAGCGGCTGAATTATTATCTCAAGGAGATGGAAAAACTGACTTCCCCGGATCTGATTATTATCGGCGGGGGCATAATCGAAAATTTCGATAAATTCAAAAGCCGTCTTAAAACTGTCGCGCCCGTCAAACCCGCACAGCTGGGCAATGACGCCGGTATTATCGGCGCCGCCCTGTACGCTTCGATGTAAAAAAATCCGCAATAAAAAACGCGCCCGTCAATCGAGCGCGTTTGACAGCATAATACGATAACCCCTAATTTTTTATACCCAGAACATCGAGCAAAAAGGCGTATTCGAGAGCGATTTCCTTAAGATAATCATAACGCCCCGACGCCCCGCCGTGCCCGGCGCCCATGTTGGTTTTCAACAGCAGCCGGTTGCGGTCGGTTTTCATCGCCCGGAGTTTGGCCGTCCATTTAGCCGGCTCCCAGTAGTTAACGCGGGTATCGTTCAAACCGGCGGTGATGAACATATTGGGATAGTCTTTGGCTTCGACGTTATCATACGGCGAATAAGACATCATATAATCGTAATAGTCCTTTTCATGGGGATTGCCCCATTCTTCCCACTCGATAACCGTCAGCGGCAGGGTTTCATCGCGCATAGTGTTCATAATGTCCACGAAAGGCACGTCGGCTACCACGATTTTAAACAGGTCCGGGCGCATATTGACCGCAGCCCCGACCAGCAAACCGCCGGCACTGCCGCCGCTTATTATCAGTTTGTCAGAGCTGGTGTATTTTTCGGCAATCAGCCCTTCGGCAACATCGATAAAGTCGTTGAAAGTATTCTTCTTCTTGAGCAGTTTGCCGTCGTCGTACCAGCCGCGGCCCATAGCACTGCTGCCGCGGATGTGCCCCAGAGCGAATATAAAGCCCCGGTCGAGCAGGCTCAGACGATTCGAGGAAAACCAGGGGTCGAAATTGATGCCGTAAGCCCCGTAACCGTAGAGGTAAAAAGGATTTTTGCCGTTTTTGACCATTCCCTTTTTGTAAACCATCGACACCGGCACCCGGGCGCCGTCGCGGGCGGTGATGAATATTCTCTCCGACCGGTAATCTTCGGGATTATACCCGCCCAGGACCTCCCGTTGTTTTTTCAACTCCCGTTCCCGGGTTTTCATGTTGTAATCATAAACCGACCGCGGCGTTATCATCGACTGGTAGGAAAACCGCAAAAGCTCGCTGTTGTAATCCGGGTTGTCATCGCCGTATACGGCATAAACCGGTTCGTCGAACTCGATTTTATGCGTTTTGCCGGTGTTGAAATCGGTAACGTCGATTTGCCGCAAGCCATTCTCACGGTAGTAGACGACCATATAATCCTTGAAGAAATCCATCCCGGTCAGCATGACCGAATCGCGCTGAGGGATAACCTCTTTCCAGTTCTTTTTCGAGGGATCAGCCACCGGCGCCTGTATGAGCTTGAAATTCTTGGCGTTGTCGTTGGTCAGAATATAGAACCGGTCGCCGTGGTGGTCAACGTTGTATTCCATCATATGCTGGCGGGGATGTATCACTTTGAATTTGCCGGTAGGATTGTCGGCGTCGAGATACCAGTACTCGTTGGTGGTGTTGCTGCCCAGACCGATTAATAAGTACTTTTTGCTTTTGGTCTTGCCCAGGCCGGTGAAGAAGGCGTCGTCTTTCTCATGGTAAACCAGGTAATCTTTCGCCGGGTCGCCGCCCAGTTTATGCCGGAAAACCTTGTAGGGCCGCCAGGCCTCATCGGTGATGGTGTAAAAGAGGGTCTTGTTGTCGTTGGCCCATTCCACCGAAGTCGAGATATCATCGATGGCGTCGGGCAGAAGTTCCCCCGTCTCGAGGTTTTTTATCCGCAGGTCATAGCGCTCGTTACCCTTATCGTCGGTGGCAAAAGCCAGAAGTTTGTGATTCGGGCTGACCTCGTACACGCCCAGGTTCATGAAATCCTTGCCTTCGGCCAGTACATTGACATCGAGCAATATCTCCTCGGCGGCTTCGAGACTGCCTTTCTTGCGACAAAATATGGAATACTGCTTGCCTTCCTCGGTCCGGGAATAATAATAAAAGTCGTCTATTTTGACCGGCACCGACAGGTCGGTCTCCTTGATATGACCCAGCATCTCCTTATATAATTTATCCTGGAGAACCTCGGTATGTTTCATAACTGCCTCGGTATAAGCGTTCTCTGCCTCAAGATAGGTGATAACGTCGGGGTTCTCCCGGTCGCGCAGCCAGAAGTAATCATCCGTTATTTCTAGTCCGGCCAGAGTATCGACATGGGGCACGATTTTAGCCACCGGCGGGTCAACCTTGACCTGTTGCGAGCAGGATATGAAAACTGCCGCCACCAGCACCATCGACAGTACGAAAATTGAAAGTCTTTTAACCATTATAAAATCCTTTGCTTATATTAAAACCATCATCACTTTATTTCCATGGAAACTTCCGTAACCGGGCCGAACACCTCCAGCGGCTTGTCGAACAACTCCCGGTTGCCGGTTATGACAATAACGATATCTTCGGTATCCAGGTACTTCCGGGCGGCGCGGTTGCAGTCCTCCAGCGTCACCGCTTTGTAGGCCTCGATATTTTTCTTCAGCTGGTCCGACGGGAAACCGGTCAGTTCAAGAAACGCTTTTGCCGAAACCAGTTCGTGCGGAGTGTCATAATTGAAGACATAGCTGTTGATAATCGACTCTTTGGCTATCTGCAGCTCATTGGGGGTGATGCCGTCTTTTTTCACCCCGGCGATAATATCCAGCATCATTTGTACCGCTTGAGACATAGCGTCCGCCCGGGTCAGGCAGTAATTGAAAATACAGCCGCCGTAAGGTCGGACATAATCATAACTGCCGACCGAATAAGCCAGCCCGGCGGTGGTTCGCACCTGCCCCATCAGGCGGGAGGTAAAGCCGCCGCCGCCCAGGGCGAAATTAAGCAGTTCCATCGCGTACCGGTCGGGATTATGGTCATCCAACCCCATATGTCCGAAACGGATATTAGCCTGGTTGATATCTTTTTGGGCGTAATAAACGCCCCCCCGGTAAGTTTTCTTCGCCATAGCCGGCGGGGCGGGCGTCTTGCCGGACTTTTTCCAATCTCCGAAATAACGTTTCACGTACGCCTTAACCTCATCGAGCGTCATATCGCCCGAAACAGCCAGGATACAGTTATCCGGCAAATAAAACATCTTATACTGCGTGATTATATCCTCGCGGGAAATATTATCCAGCGAAGCCAGGGTAGCGTAAAGACCGTACGGGTGCTCGCCGTAGAGCGACTGGTAGAAAACCCGCCGACTGATATCCCAGGGATTATCGTTCTGGCGGTGGATACGGTCCTTGTCGTTCGAAAGTTCGAGCGCGATTTTACCGGTGTCGAACGCGGGCCGCATCAGCATATCCGAAAATATCTCAAAACCCAGCTCGACATCTTTTTTCAGAATATTCAGCTCAACCGAAAGAAAATCACTGGAGGCGTTGCTGGAGATGAAGGCGCCGATGAAATCGAGGTCCAGGTCGACCTGGTCGGGCGTCCTGTTCCCGGCTCCGCCGGTACGAAGCAATGCTGCGGTAACATCGGTCAAACCGGCTTTCTCGGGAGTATCGTACACTTCGCCGCCGTGGAAATAGGCCGTTACACTAACCACGGGCAGTTCGTTATATTTGAGAAAATAAACCACCAGGCCGTTGTCGGTGGTGAACCGTTCCGGCTCGGTCGGGGTAAAGGTCAGGTCGGGAAATTTCATGTCCCGGGGATTTTCCGCCGATGCCGCCAAAGACAATAACATCACGGCCAGTATGATAATCAAAAGCGGACGTTTCATTGGTCACCTCCTTTTTGCTTGGGAATGAGGGTGGCGACCGTGCGATTCTCCCCGGTCAGGTAGGTTTTGGCGACGCGCCTTATATCCTCGGGCGTCACCGCCAGCAGGTTGTTTCGGTAACGGCTTATATATCGCCAGTCTTTGGCCATGTATTCCGCCGTTGCCAGATAGCGGGCCAGGCCCATGTTGCCATACGATGCCCAGATAAACTCGGCGTCGATTTGATTTTTAATCTTGGTCAGCTCTTTCTCCTCAACCGGTGTTTCGGCCAGCTTCTGGATTTCTTCGTAAACAGCTTTCTCTACCTCGGCGGTGCTCACACCTTCCTTGGGATAGGCGTCGATACAGAAAATATTGTTGAATTCGCTGCCGAAATTTCCGCCGGGGAAAGTATACACCGAAGTCTGCAGGCATAATTTTTTATCCAGCACCAGGGTTTTGTAAAGCCGTGAGGTCCGGCCGTCGCCCAGCAAACGTTCGAGCACGACAAAGGCGGGTTCGTCGGGGTCGTCAAACGAGGTTTTGTGATAGGCGATGCCGACCGCCGGGTTGGCGTCGAAATGCACCTCGACCCGCCGCTCCCCGGTCTGTTCCGGCTCGGTGGTGTAAATCGGTTCCGGGTCGGGGGCTTTCGGCATATCACCGAAATATTT
>JAFGNW010000183.1 GCA_016926795.1 Candidatus Zixiibacteriota bacterium | reverse complement strand
GACAGCAAAATCGTCAAAAACATAATATCCCGACCCGACTGGCTGCCACTCCTGGCGTTTTCAATTGTTTTGTTTTTCTTTTTCACGGTATTTACAGGGAAGAATAAACATTACAGCCGTTTTGGCCTGTTCTTATATTTCACGGCCGGGGTGGTTTCGCTTTCATTCGAATTGATTATTTTTTATGTATATCAATCGCTGGCCGGGTCACTTTATTCGGAATTAGCGCTTCTGGTCGGGGTATTCATGCTGGGCCTGGCGATGGGGACCTATTACGTTCAGAAATATGCAGTCAGGAAACCGGAACTTTTAACTCCGGCATTGTTGTTTGTTATATGTTTGGTGTTCCTGTTCACTTTTGAGCACATACCCTCGGCTTTTCTTTTACCTTACCTTGTTGTCTGTATGTTTCTGGCGGCGATAGCCACCGGGGGGCTTTTTGTGGCTGCCACCAAACGCTATTACGCCGTTAAACCGGAACGCAATCGCGGCGCGGGTTATGCCCTCGAATTGACCGGCTCGGCATTGGGAGCGCTTCTCACAACTACCGTCCTGCTGCCGGTTCTCGGTCTGCACGGACTTATATTGATATTAATAATTTTAATTGCGATGGCTTTTGGGGGAAGCCTCCTTACCGGAGCGGATTAAGTTCCCGTACTGTCGGTTATTCGTTTAATCCTCGCTTGCGAGCTGTCGGCATTAAAACCGGGCATGGACATAACCCATTGGACCATGATATCCTTATGTTCCAATTTGGCGTCAAGGATGCCAAATAAAATGCCGCTGTCATAAATCGACATTACCACATTGTAATAAGGGTCCTTATAAGTAAACATGCGGCCGTTGACGGTTATGAGTCCCCGGGGCGCTTCAAAAAAATTCGTATCGCTCCTCAAATCCTCGACCCACCGATTGCATTTGACCTCACCGGTATCCATCGCTAAAAACATCGTGACGGTATCACCGTTGATAAGATAATCCTGAGTATAGAATTCGGTCAGGTAACTTCTACCCAGGAATGATTTGGTCAGATACTTGTCGGTGTACTTGATTTTATCGACGAAATAAAATCTTCGGAACATTTCCGGTCGGTCGGTCGGGCCGGGAATTATTTTTTCAATTGCCCGCGCCGTTGCGGCCAGGGCGTTGTCGGTCTGTTCCGTTTCATCAAAACCGGTCAGTCGGATTAAATAATCGCCTTTGACAAAATTCAGGCTGGCCGGGGATTGATATCCCTCCACCCCCAGCCTGACCGTATCCGGTGAGGGCGGTCGGAAATTAGTGTACAGACCGTAAGCGTTCAGAGAGGTGTCGAAGCGGTAGATATCGACGACAAACTCGACCTCGCCGGTTTTATAGTCAGCCGTGGCAACCTCGACAAAATTATAATCGTGATACAGCTCCGCGCCGCCGTCGATATATTCCCAAAGAGATTCACCCCGGAAAATCCTGATTTCCGAAGCCCGTTCGACACCCGTTCCTTCAATAAAAGCCGGCAGGAAATTACGGGCCGCGTTTATATCCTCTTTTTGACCACAACTGAATACAATCGTCATCAATATTAAAAGTGATAATGCTGAATAAAATATACGCATCTATGTCGTTCCTTTTCTTTCGAGTAAAATCTGGTTTTTCGGTGAGCGGGTTTCGCCGACTGAGGTGATATATACCGCCGCTCGGTCGATAACCGGGCAGGCGTTTTCGCAGGCTCCGCAACCGGTACAGAGGTCGGGGTCGATATGGGGCTGTTTTACCGTTACTTCTTCCCCCTTGCTGTTATGGACGATAACTTCATCTAAGAAAATCGCTTTGGGCGAGGTTGGGCACCATTCCTCGCAGACGATACACGGCCTGGCCATGGCCCAGGGGAGACACCGCCCCCGGTCAATGAAGGCCGTACCGATGCGGGTCGGGGCTTGGTCCGCATCACCGATTTTCTCCGCCATCGTCAGTTCCCGGATAGCCTCGGTGGGACAGACCTGGCCGCACAGGGTACAGGTATGCTCACAGTAGCCGATTTTAGCTATAAGAATCGGTGACCAGAGACCTTCCAGCCCGGCTTCGAGGAAAGTCGGATGCAGGGCGTTGTTGGGACAGACCCGCATACACTGGCCGCAGCGAATACAGCGCGCCAGGAAATCCTCTTCCCCCACCGAACCGGGCGGCCGGATGAGCTTTTCACTGGTGTTGACTTCGAAGGCGTCCCCGGCCCGGAATACCGGCCACAGAACCGCACCGCCGGCCAGCGAGGCGACTACCTTGCGGCGGGTGATATCGACTTTCTGTGTCGGCGCCGGATTGGTTTTGGTCACGTTCTGATTGGGGAAGAATTTAAATTTCAACGAGGACTGCGGGCAGGAAGCCTGGCAGTTCAGACAGAGGTGACATTCGGCCTGCCGCCAGACAAAACCCGGTTCGGGATTGTCGGCTCCCTGGCAGTGGATGACGCATTTGCGGCAGCTGTCGCAGGTGGTTTCATCCTTTTCCAAACCGAAAATAGCGAATCGAGAAAAAAGCCCGAGCAGCGCCCCCAGCGGGCAGATTCCCCGGCACCAGAAGCGGGTGAAAACCCTGTTT
>JAFGNW010000182.1 GCA_016926795.1 Candidatus Zixiibacteriota bacterium | reverse complement strand
GCGAAAAGAATCGGTTACGGCGGGATGCTTCTGGAAAGCCTCCTGGCGGTCCTGGTGCTGGTGGTGATCGGTTCCTCGATTAGCTTTGCCGAATATCTGGCTATCGCCTGGCCGGAAGCAGGCAGCGGAAATCCCATTCTGGCCTTCGCCCTGGCGATGGGGCATCTGCTCAACGGTTCTCTGGGATTTTCATTATCATTTGGTACCGTCATCGGGATTCTGATTGTGGAAGGTTTTCTGATTACCACCCTCGATTCGGCGGTGCGGCTCAACCGGTACTTGTTCGAGGAACTCTGGCGGACGGTTTTCGCCAAACCGCCGGTGGTGATGCGGAAATTCTGGTTCAACTCGGGCCTCTCGGTGGCTTTGATGTTTCTTATGGCGAAAACCAACGGCTATAGGTTAATCTGGCCGCTGTTCGGCTCCACCAACCAGCTTCTGGCAGCCCTGACTTTGATTGCTGTTACGGTTTGGCTGCACCGGGCCGGTAAAAAGAGCTGGTTTACCCTGATACCGGCTTCGGTTATGATGGTAACCACAATCGGTTCTTTGACTTACTCGTTATTTGTACAATATCTTCCGGCCCGCAATATGCTTCTTGCGACCACCAACGTTATTCTTTTAATACTCGCTTTCGGGGTTTTATTTCTCTCGCTAAAGAGGTTTTTCAAACCAACCGTTTCCACCCCTTAAATTTTTTATCTAAGTTATTTCAATTCAATAAATAAACCGACCGGTTGACCGATAATAGAGGGTATATACCGGATTTAATTTATGAAACTGTTTTTAGACCGAAATAAAACCCTGTTGCCGCGAATTGACTATATTTTCCTGCTGACCAGGATTATGACCCTGGTCGGAATAGTCTGGTTTTGTCTTTATGATAATCATAATGACATTGAAAGCTGGTTTTTCGAGGCGATAATCGCCACCTATGCCGCTCAATTGATATTGTTTTACGCCGGCCTGAAGGGAAAATTCAACCTGAAACTGGGCTATCTGACAGCTATTATTTACGACTTATTTTTCATTCCGCTTTTCATTAATTTAACCGGTTCCCATGAATCATCGTTTTTCCTTTTATATTTCCTGACGGTTTCGGTGGCGGCTTATGTGCTGACGTTCTGGTTTGCCACCGTGGCGACGGCGATTTGCAGTCTCAGCTATATTGTCCTGTTTTACAAGGGGCTGACGCTGGACAATGTCTTCGATTTTATCATGCGCGTCGGTTTTTTGTGGGCTTATTTTCTGTTTTTGTCTTATGCTTCCGAGTATTTGCGCCGCTCTGAGCGGCGAATTCTGAAGCTGTTCGACACCCTTAATCTGCGGACTTCGGAACTGGAAAAATCCCAGGCACAACTCGAGATAATCTATGAGAACACGCGAATTTTGGCGGCGATTCTCGACGCCGACAGCGTCGTCAAGGAAGTCATGCGCATAATGCAGAATACCCTGCAGTATAACAACTACGCCCTGATATTCCAGGATAAGCGAGGTAAATTTTATTACCGGGCGCGTTCAATCGAAGGACATGATAATTTCCATCTGAAAGCCATCGATATGACCGGTATGGAACTGGTTCAAAAAGCCAGTGAAATGCAGGAATCGCTGCGGTTGAAGAATATCCGGGGTCGCGATGATTACCAGCCGCTCAACGATAAGGCTCATTCGGTTATGATTGTGCCGATGACGGCTCACGGGCAGACGCACGGTCTGCTGCTGGCCGAATCGGTGGAGGAGGATTATTTCCGCGACCGGGATATACAGCTGCTTTCGATTGTGGCGCGTTCGGCGGCGCTGGCCCTGGAAAACGCCGAACTTCACAAACGTGCCGAGGAATTGACGATTATCGATGAATTGACGGAAACCTACAACTACCGTTATTTCGTACAGAAACTGCAGGAAGAAAAGAAAAGAGCCTATCGCTATAACCTGCCGTTGTCTTTGATTATGGTGGATATCGACTGGTTCAAGAAGATAAACGACAGTTACGGCCATGAGGTGGGCAATGTCGTCCTGAAGGAACTCTCGGACGTCATCAAATCGTGTATTCGCGATGTTGATATTTTCTGCCGTTACGGCGGCGAAGAATTCGTCGTAATTCTGCCGCAAACGGCTCAGGTGGAAGCTTCCCGTATCGGCGAGCGCATTCGCGAGAGGGTGGAGCAAATGGTCGTTGACGCCGGCGAGGACCGGCGTTTGAAAATCACCGTTTCGGTGGGCGTAACCTCATATCCCGAAAACGGGAAGTCACACGAGGATTTGGTTTCGGTGGCTGACCAGGCGCTCTACCGGGCCAAAGGATCTGGAAAAAATTTGGTTTGTATTATATAAATTAGGAGATTATTTAAAGAGGTTTATACCATGAAAGATATATTGAACAGGATAGGCCAGCTTTTTATGGTTGGCTTCGCAGGTAATAAACCCCCAGACGACTTCATAGATTTTGTCAAACAGGAACAACTGGGTGGGATTATTCTTTTCGAGGATAATTGCGGCACCTATGGCAATACACGAGAGAACATAGAGATTCTGCGCGCCTGTTACCGGGGCACGCCGCCTTTTGTGGCTATCGACCAGGAAGGCGGGCGAGTCTGCCGGTTACGGGGTATGCCGGCGGAATTCCGTTCGGCGGAAACGTACGGTCGGGAAAAGGATGTGGAGCATTTTATAGAGGACTATTCGCGCGCCGCCGTTTATCTCGAATCGCTGGGCATAAATTTGAATCTTGCCCCGGTGGCCGATATCGCTTCGGGGAAAAACAATCCCTGCCTGGAAGGGCGTTGTTTCGCCGCCGATGCCGGGACGGTCTCGCTTTTTGTCGAGGCTATGATTAAGGTCTCGAAAGCGAAGGGTCTGCTCACCTGCGCCAAACATTTTCCGGGATTAGGGTCGGCGACCAACGACCCCCATAAAAAAACGGCCGTGGCTCTCTATGACGAAATTATCTGGCAGCAGCGGGAAAAAATACCGTTCCAGGCAGCGGTCGAAACCGGGGTCGATTTTATCATGACCACACATTTGCACCTGCCGAAAATCGACGAGACCATCGTGACCGGTTCCAGCAAAATCATTTCGGGCATGATTCGCCAGATACTGTCTTTCGACGGCCCGATAATGACCGATGACCTGACGATGGTCGGGGCGACCGCGCTGGGTGATATTGAGGAACGTACGGTTAAGGCGTTTTTGGCCGGACATGATATTCTGCTCTTCGGCCAGGATTTCCAGAAAGCGCGAAAAGCTTATAACGCCTTCGTGGAGGCTTACCGCGAGGGTGAGATTACCGAAGAGAGAATCAACGATGCCCTGAACCGCGTAATGGGCATAAAATTTAAGTTGAAAATGTCGGTTATTCACTGACATAATTTGGACCATGTCGTTACAGGATGTACTTAAAAAAAAATCTGCGGTTGTAGTCGGCTTAAATTCCGGGACCTCGGCCGACAGCGCCGACCTGGCCGCTCTGAAAATCTCCCGGACTTCTACGGGCTTTAAAATATCATTTCTCGCCGGTCTCAAGAAAAAATATCCCCCCGCGTTAAAAGCGTTGATAATCAAAACCGCTTTCGCCGACCGGGTAGCACCGGAAGAACTGATTTATCTCGATAATATCCTGGGCCGGTTTTATGGCCGGGCCGCGGATACCTTTATAAAAAAATTGAAGAAGAAAAAAATATATGTCGACGCCGTGGCTTCCCATGGCCAGACGGTGCGCCATCTCCCCCGAAAAGTCAGATATGAGGGATATAACGTGCGGGGGACGCTGCAGTTGGGTTCGCTGGAGCAGATAGCCGCCCGGACCGGCAAAATTACGGTCGGTGATTTTCGCCAGGCTGATATCGCTCTCGACCGGGAGGGCGCCCCGATTACCGCGGCGGCGGTGGAAAAACTTCTGGCCGACCCTCGCGAAGCCCGTCTTTTGGTCAATATCGGGGGCATTGCCAACTATTTCTATTTTCCCCTGAAGACCGGTGCACATAAAACTCTGGCGGCCGATTGCGGACCGGGTAATTCCGTCGTCGATTTACTGACCTTCCGCCTGTTTGGTGAAAAATACGATAAAAACGGCCGCCGGGCGCAAAAGGGTAAAATTTCTCAGCGTCTTCTGGCGCTCCTTTTATCCCATCCCTTTTTCAAGCAGAACCGCCGCTCCACCGGGCGGGAGGAATTCGGTTTCGAGATTGCGGATAAAATTGTCGATTTCGGACGCAAATTGAATCTTCCCGGTAACGACTTAATCGCTACCGCCGCCGAGTTTACTGTCCTGGCTATCGTTAAAAAAATCGAACCGATACTGAAAGCCGACCAAAATATCTCAAAATTGTATTTGACTGGCGGCGGCGAAAGAAACACCTTCTTTAAAACCAGGCTGGCACGGTACCTGCCGGAAATCCGAATTGAATCGGTGCGGCGGCTGGGTTTCAGCCCGGAGACGGTAGAAGCGGCTTCTTATGCGGTCCTGGGTCTGGCCTGCCTTCGCGGTGAAAGGCTCAGAACCGATTTTACGAACAAGACATCGCGGTCAATACAGCCGGTTCTGGGTAAAATTGTACAACCCCCGGGAAGATTACAGGATGAACGGTTCGGGAAATAAGACCTCGTATTTAAAAAGGATTTTTAAATTGACCTTCAGAATTATCGTCGGACTCCTGCTGCTGGTTCTGGCCTGGAGCTGCGCCACCGTGCCCGGTCTCCGGGAAGAAACCGTGACTACCTTCATTAAAGTGCCGTTTGTCCGGGTCCTTCTGGAAGAGAACCGGGAGGAGGTGACGCTCGGAGCGGAAGGCTCATTTGCGATTGAATGTCTGCGCGAGGGAAAACAGACGATTTTTTATTCCAGCCAGCTCGTACAGGTGGCCAACGAGGGAGAGCGCCTTAAAGTCATCAACAAGAACCGGGATATAATCCAGGACGGTCTCGATGAGGTGAACATCATTCCCCGCGGTAACAACAAGCACCTGCTGCTGGCCGGCAAGGGCTACCGGGGCATTATGAAAGTTCTGCCTTACGGGCGCAGTCTGCGGTTGATAAACATCGTTTATATGGAAGACTACTTAAAAGGGGTGGTGCCGCCGGAAATCGGGAAGCGTACCGACGATGAAATCGAAGCGGTCAAGGCTCAGGCGGTGGCGGCCCGTACTTATGCCATGTCACACCTTCAGCAATACGGCGCCGAGCCGTACGATATGAAATCGAGTATTATAGACCAGCTCTACGAGGGGGTGCAGGTCGAGGAAAAACTGGTCAACCGGGCGATTGAGAAAACGGCGGGGTACGTGGTTACCCACCATGATGATTTTATCAATGCCTATTATCACTCCACCTGCGGGGGGATGACCGATGATATCGCCGACGTCTGGGACAAGACAGAGACGCCGTATTTGAAACCGGTTAACGATGGCGACGCCTGCTCCTGGTCCAAGTATTACCGGTGGCGGGAGGAATTCACCGAACAACTGCTGCGAACCCGAGTCGAGCAGTATTTGTCCGGCGAACGCGGGCGGGATATCAGCATCTCCCCCATCACTGACATCCTCATCACCGGGCGAACGGCCGGGGGGCGTATCGACCGCCTGACGGTGAAAACCGAAAACGACGCCTACCGTTTTTACAAAGACCGAATCCGCTGGGTATTCAAGCGGGCTTCCAATCCGGAACTTATATTACCTTCCAGCAATTTCGAGACGGAAATACGGCGCGACAATACCGGCCGGGTGCAAAAGATTATTTTCAACGGCCGGGGTTACGGCCATGGGGTGGGGATGTGCCAATGCGGCGCGATCGGTCTGGCTCGCAAAGGCTGGTCATTCGATAAAATCCTGCAGCATTACTACACCGAGGTCGAAGTAAAAAAGTTATATTAAAGCGGATTGTTTTTTATTGATTTCCGTATCCCCTTACCGGTAATTTAATCCGTTATGCGTAAAGGTATTATCATCATAGCCCTGGCGGTTTTTGCTTGCTCGGCAGCGACTTGGAGTTCCGATTACAAGTATTCCCTCGGCGCCGGCGCCGGTTACCTGAAATTAACCGGCGGCGATTTTTTCCGGTTCGAACCCGATTTAAGCTACGGGTTCAATCTCGGTCACCGGGTCGGTGAGGGCTGGTATTTCAAAGTTGATTACTCTTATTACCGTCTGGACAACGATGAATCGGTCGATTCCAGCGGGTCGGCGGCGGGTATCGTCAACAATGCCGCCATTGAGTATAAAGCCACCCGCCTGGGCGTGACCCTCAACCGCCTGCTTTTTTCAAGTGATAACTGGCTGAATATAAATATGGGTCTGGGGGGCGGCGCCATGTTCTGGAAAATGGTTGACGGCACCAGCAACACCACTTTCAAGGTGCCCGGCTCCAAGGATGAAACCACCGACCTTTCGACTTCGGAATTGTTTTTAACAGCTCAAACCGAACTGGTTGTTTCCCCTATCCCCCGGTGGTCCCTGAATCTCGGAGTGCGGGCCGATTACCTGACCGGTGCCGGGGCGGAGTTTGCTTCGGAAATTACCGACGTTCTGGATAAATGGCTGCTGGGGGCGACGGTACGGATGAATTTTAATTTTGGCGGTTCGGACCGTCCGGCCGTATGGAGATCGGATACGGTCTGGTCATCCCAGCCGGCTTTCCGTAAACGACCCGGATTTGTTCTTGACAGCGATGGTGACGGGGTCAGCAACGATGAAGACCGCTGTTTGAACACGCCTCGCGGTGTGCTGGTGGATGATTACGGTTGTCCGCTCGACAGTGACGGGGACGGTGTCCCCGACGGTCTGGACGATTGCCCCGACACCGGCCCGGAAGCGAAAGGGAAAGTGGATATTTACGGCTGCCCGGTCGATTCGGATTTCGACGGCATCCCCGATTTTCTCGACCGTTGCCCCACCAACCGCATCGGGGCGGTAGTCGACAGTACCGGCTGCCCGGTTGACAGCGACGCCGACGGGGTGGCGGACGGTCTGGACGACTGCCCCGCGACCATGTACGGAGTTGAGGTCGACCGTTACGGCTGCATCGACCTGTCAGTCTTCGACAAACCGCTGGTGCTGAATATAAATTATCCGTCGGGTTCGTTCGAAATCGACCCCAACAGCAAGAAGAAATTACAGACACTGGCCGGGATTTTGAATTTCGTCCCGCATATAAGAATGGAGATAAACGGCTATACCGATAACATCGGCACCGACCTGGCGAATCAGAAACTGTCCGAAAAAAGAGCCAATCGGGTGCGCGATTATCTGGTAACGCTGGGGGTGGCCACCGAACGGATGCAGGTTTTCGGGCGGGGTGAGGCTAATTTCACGGCTTCCAACCAGACCGCCGAAGGTCGCGCTAAAAACCGGAGGATTGAGATTGTTTTTTATAAATAAGGTTTCTTTAAGATGAACCCCGGCTATCGCAAAGGTAATTTGGAGAAAGAACACAGCCCCAATCGTTATGCCGCGGTAGTTTTTCTCCCGCGACCGCTCGATGAAGTGGTGGCCAACCTGCGCGAACAGTTCGACCCCGATTACAACATCATCGCATCCCATGTTACACTGGTCTTTCCCTTCGAGGCGCATCGCTCGCTCGACGAAATCTCGCGCGTCATTAGAAAGGAAACTTATAAAATCGAACCGTTCAAAATTGAACTGAGTTCCATCGACGATTTTTATCCGGACTTGCCGATCATCTACTGGAAAGTGAAAAAGAACCCGATAATCGACGAACTGTACAAGAATCTTTATACCGGCCTTGACCTGGCTTTGCCCTTCAAGCAGATTATTCCCCATGTCACGGTGGCCAAGGAGATTTCGCTGCACCGCGTGATGCTGGTGAAGGAAAAAATTATTTATTATCTGTCTGATGAGATTTTCGAAGTGGAAGCAATTGACCTGGTCTCACCGGTTGCCGATGAAAACTGGGTTTCAGTGAGGACCTTTTCTCTGGGTAAATAGCCCGGCCACAATGATATCTACCGTATAACCAAGAAAATGTAATTTTAAACTTTTTTTAGACCAAAAAACGTACGGTTTTGAATAAATTGCTTGCTTGTGGCGTTGAAAAGAAGTAACATTCTAACGGAAAAATGGATATTTTAATAGTTACACAATATTTTCCGCCTGAAAGGGGTGCGGTCAGGCGCCTTTACGAGTTCGCCCGATTCTTTGCCGGTCAGGGGCATAAGGTATCGGTAATGACTGCTATTCCCAATTATCCCGACGGAATCGTGCCTCCGGAATACCGGGGAAAATTCTTCTGTGAGGAAGAAATGGAAGGCGTCAGGGTGTACCGAAACTGGGTCCTGCCGGCGTCGAACAATAAGCCCGGTCGGCGGATGATTGGTTTTGTAACTTTCCTGATATCTTCACTGCTCAATTCTTTCCGTTTGAAAAGTCGCTATGACCTGGTGCTGGCCTCCACACCGCCGGTTACTTCGCCGGTTATAGGCTGGCTTTTGAGCAAGCTGAAACGGGGTAAATTCGTTATCGAGGTTCGGGACCTTCAGCCCGAATCCAGCGAGGATTTCGGCAACCTGAAACAGTCGCTGTTTACCCGCCTGATACGAAAAATTATTCATTCCCTCTATCGCAAGGCGGACCGGATTGTATCGGTTACCGACGGTATCTCGGGCTACCTGGCCGATATCGGGGTGGCACCGGAGCGCATCGCCACCGTCAAATCGGGAGTGAGCGACGAATTTATCAATTCGAATTCGAACGGCATCCGGAAAAAATTCGGCTGGGGGGATAAATTCCTGGTGCTTTATTCGGGGACGCTGGGCTGGGTGCGGCCGCTGGAAACGGTGGTCGAGGCCGCCCGTCAACTGGCCGACCAGCCGGATATACATTTTGTCTTCGTGGGTGACGGCCAGAAAAAAACCGCTCTGGAGAACATGGTGCGCGACTACGGGCTGAAAAACGTATCTTTTACCGGCCTGCAGCCGTTAGAGGATATCCCTTATTTCCTTAAAGCCGGCGATGTTCTGATAGAAAGCCTCAAAGAAGTCCCGGTGGCCAAAATGGCCTTTCCTTCGAAAATGTACGAATATATGGCCTCCGGTCGGCCGATTATATTCGGCGCCCGACAGGGGGAAGCCCTCAAAGAACTGGAAATTGCCGGTGGGGCGCTGGCCTACCCCTCCGATTCCCCGGAAAAATTGGCCGAGTTGATTATGAAACTGCGCACCGGACAAATCGACGGCAAAAAACTGGGCGAGCGCTACAACCGTCATGTCGCCGAGCATCACACCCGCGAAAAATGGGCCAGAAAGTATCTCGATTTCATCGAAAACATTTAGGCTTTTTCCTATCTTATCCCTTTCCTTTTCCTTTTTTTTCCTTATATTTAGCGAAGATATTGACTGATTTTTTTTGAGGTGTTTAGTCAGGCTTAAGATAACAGTTGAAAAAACAGTATAATATCTGCCCGCCTTGTGGGTAGGTTTGCCCGGAACCATCTAAAAAAGATTTGCCGGAACTGCGAAAAAGTACCGAAAAGTATGGCTTGATGCGAAATTATGTTAAATGTTCTTAATATCCGGAGTCATCTGTGGAAGAGTTGATATATCTTGATAATGCCGCGACCTCCTGGCCCAAACCGGACGAGGTCTATGATTTCATGATAAAGTTCTACCGGGACTGCGGGGTCAACCCCGGCCGCAGCGGTTTCGACAAGGCTATCGAGGCCGGTAATATTGTCGAGGATTTGCGCGCCCGCCTGACCCGCTTTTTCGGTGGTGATGTTTCCCACCCGGAGCGCCTTTGTTACAGCTACAACGCCACCGACGCCCTGAATCTGATTGTCCAGGGTTTGTTGAAAAAGGGCGACCATGTCGTCACCACCAATGTCGAGCACAACTCGGTCATCCGGCCGGTCAACTGTATGGTTCGAGACCATAGTGTGGAGGCGACTTATATCCCGTTCGACGAAAACGGTTTTGTGGACCCGGACGATATCCGAAAAGCGGTCAAGCCGAACACGCGGCTGGTTATCGTCAACCACGGCTCCAACGTCATCGGCACCATCCAGCCGGTGGCGGAAATAGGCAAAATCTGCAAAGAACTGGGGGTAGTGTTCGCCACCGACTGCAGCCAGACCGCCGGCGCAGTGCCGATTAATATGCAGAAAATGAACATCGATGTCCTGGCGTTTACCGGGCACAAGTCGCTTCTCGGCTCCACCGGTATCGGCGGCCTGTGCGTCCGGGAACATCTCGATATCCGCCAGACCCGCAGCGGCGGCACCGGGGTGCGCTCGGCTTACCCGTACCATCTCGAGGAATACCCCTTCCGCATGGAGTACGGCACACCCAATATGGTCGGGATCGCCTCCCTCTGGGCGGCCCAGGAATGGATAAAAAAACAGGGCGGTATCGATAAGATATATCAGCACGAGATGAAACTGGCGCGGAAGCTGGTGGACGGTTTCAAGAATATCGACGGTGTTGCGGTATACTGCTGCGACAACCTGGAAAATCATTTATCGACCGTGACAATCAATGTCGAGGGACTGGAGGCCGGCGATGTCGGGATAATGCTTGATGTAGATTTCAATATCGCCACCCGGACCGGCCTGCACTGCGCGCCGCTGGTGCACAAGCAGCTGGGCATTGACAAGATTCATGGCGGGGTGCGTTTCTCGATCGGCGCTTTCAATACCGAGGAACATATCGATAAGGCGATCGAGGCGGTAACCGAAATCGCCGCGCGCGCCAAAAAGATGAAACAAACCCGCCTGCAGTCAAGCAAGTAGGGTTGTTGGGTAAAGGGCACAAAGGTTAATTGTTCTGGGCGAAGTCGAAGTCATCCTGGTTGTTGTCGAAGGATGACGGACAAGTTCGTAAAATTATTGAAAGTTGTGTCGGGTCCTGCTTGCCATAGGCAAGCGTGACCCGACACTCTTTTTTATCAGTAAAAATGAAAGGGATCCCACACCAAGGTGTGGGGCACCCGCTGCTTGACTGTAACATGTCTTTATGTGCCTCTACTACCGGCTGATGCGGACACATGCCGGGCACTAAAATTACCCTGTCTTTGAAGAGGCGGGGTTTTTTTTGCGCCGTCTGGAATATTTTCCAGATGCCGGATAAGTGAATTCATTGTAATCCAATATCTTGGAATCCGTTTACTATATTCATAAACTGACCGGTCGTGTCAGTTTGATATTTACTCTTGAAATTCATAATGTTTGAGTTTTAATAAACTAAATACGGGTCAAATAAACTGTAAAAGTTAATATCTTCCCGGACAGTAGAGGTTAAAAGAAATGGCAGTCATCGGTCTCTTCGGTTAAATTAAGTTTGGAAACAAT
>JAFGNW010000181.1 GCA_016926795.1 Candidatus Zixiibacteriota bacterium | reverse complement strand
TTGCGCGCCAACCGGCTGAACGCTATTTACCTCGAAGAAATGTTGACGGCCATCGAGAATATGGGTTATAAGTTCATCAGTCTCGACCGGGCGCTCAAGGACGAGGTTTACGGCAAGTCCGAGGCTTATTACGATACCCGCGGGGTGGGGTATATCGACATGCTGCGCCAGAGCGACCCGGATTTGTTACCGGCCGAATGAGAAATCGATTTTATTGATAAATACTGTACTGGTACATGGCGTACTTTGTGGGCGGCAGATGTCCTCATCTGCCCCTGATGAATTACTCGTTTCAACCCTGCTTGAAATACTGTAGGTCGAAATCTCGAAGAGTTTCGACATCATCACTAAAGAGATTAAACGGTCCAATACTGCGTTAAACGGCGGCTGAAATACAGGCCGGCCCCCGTGCCGACCATACTAATAATAAAGGCGGTCATCAATCCTCCGACCAGGCTGCCCAGCCACCAGCCGAGCCAGCCGCCGGCGATAGTACCTGTGGTGACAATTATTTTCTTCATTTTGCGTTGTGTCAGGTCTTGTCCGCCTGTGGCGGATGTGACCTGACACTCCTTTCAAGATAAACCATCAGGTCACAATCCCGCCTTCGGCGGGCTCAGGACCTGACGGAACCTGAAGGAAAATATTATTCCTTTATTAATAGATTCGGAAGTAAATTGCGAAATCTTTAAAGGAATTGTCATTCTCAATTTGATTGGGAATCCAGGCTTTTTTTGTACTTCTTGGATCCCCGTTTTCACGGGGATGACATTCTGGGATTTTGTAGGTCGAAATCTCGCAGAGTTTCGACTTTTTGTGGGCGGCAGATGTCCTCATCTGCCCTGGAAGGGAAACTGATGCATGGTGTTCATCTCTTCAAAGTTGTGTCAGTTCCTGCTCGCCGCAGGCGAGTGTGAACTGACACCCTGTTCAAGTCAGACCGTCAGGTCACAATCCCCCGCCAGGGAGGGGTCTCAGGACCTGACGGAACCTGAAACTGACACCCTTCCTTTGCTCCACAACCAAGATAACCTTCTCCGTTTATACTATCAAGGCTTATAGCCAGTCCGGGGATGACAGATATCATCGGAATACAATGGAATGTTTTGCCGTACATGTACTTATAAATGCCGAAATTATGTGATTCCTTCCCGGCCTTATTTTGTTATAATTATATACCGAAAATAAACCGAATAATATAATCAAGGTAGATAATTATGTGGCAGGATACGGATATCAAATTAAGCGATAATTCCCTCGCCGTCCTCAAACGGCGTTACTTGATGAAAGATAACGAGGGCCGGGTAATCGAAAGCCCCCGGGAAATGTTTATCCGGGTGGCCAAATTCATAGCCGAGGCTGACCGCGGCTACGGCTCTGACGATACCCAGACCGATAAAACCGCGCAAGGCTTTTTCGAGATGATGGCGCGGCTCGAGTTTATGCCCAACTCCCCGACTTTGATGAACGCCGGGCGGCCGCTGGGCCAGCTCTCGGCCTGTTTTGTCCTGCCGGTGGGGGACTCCATGGAGGAGATTTTCGAGACCAACAAGAACGCTGCCCTTATTCACAAATCCGGCGGCGGGACGGGCTTTTCTTTTTCCAACCTGCGCCCCAAAAACTCGGTCGTGGCCTCGACCTCGGGCGTGGCCTCCGGTCCGGTCTCGTTCATGAAAGTTTACAATTCCTCGACCGAGGCCGTCAAACAGGGCGGCACGAGAAGAGGCGCCAATATGGGCATCCTGCGGGTGGACCATCCCGATATTCTCGAATTCATCTCCTGCAAGGACGATACCGCCGAGATTACCAATTTCAATATTTCGGTGGCGATTACCGACGCTTTCATGGAGGCCGTCAAGGAAGAAAAAATGTACCCGCTGTACAACCCGCATACGAAAAAGACGCACGTCGTCGATGGCAGGGAAGTTCATCTGAACGCGAAAAAGGTGTTCGACAATATCGTCGAGCATGCCTGGGCGACCGGCGAGCCGGGGATAATTTTTATCGACCGGATGAACCAGCTCAATCCCACCGCGCCCTCGGAAATTATCGAATCCACCAATCCCTGCGGCGAGCAGCCCCTGCCACCGTTTGATTCCTGCAACCTGGGTTCGATAAACCTGGGCCTGTTCATCAAAGAGCCGCTGCCCGACGATTACACCCTCACCGACCCCGACAACGGCATAGACTGGGAACGTCTGGGCACGGTTATACGAAAAGCGGTGCACTTCCTCGATAACGTCATTGACCAGAACAAATACCCTATCGAAGAGATTGAAAAGCAAACCCGCAAAAACCGCCGTATCGGCCTGGGGGTGATGGGCTGGGCGGATATGCTCGTCAAACTGGGTTTGCCTTACAACCGTGAGGAAGCCTTCAAACTAGGCGAGAAAATCATGGCCTTTATTCAAACCGAGGCGAAAAACCATTCCTCAGAACTGGCCAAAACGCGGGGGAAATTCCCCAACTGGGAAGGTTCCGTTTATAAAGACCAGGAAGTGGCGATGCGCAACGCCACCGTGACGACCATCGCCCCGACCGGAACGATTTCGATTATCGCCGGCTGTTCCTCGGGTATCGAGCCGTATTACTCGATTGCGTTCGAGAGGAACGTTATGGACGGCACCCGGCTTATGGAGATAAATCCACTGTTCAGAAAAGCGGCGAAAAAAGGCGGTTTCTATTCCGATGAGCTTGTCGAGAAAATCGCTCGCAAGAACACCTTGGCGTCTTTCAAGGAAATCCCCGACGAAATCAAGGCTGTCTTTTTGACGGCGGCCGATATCAAACCCGCCGAGCACATCCGGATGCAGGCCGAGTTTCAGAAAAACTGTGATTCCTCGGTTTCTAAAACCATCAACCTGCCCGAAACGGCGACGGTCGAGGATGTCTTCGAAGCCTATATGCTGGCTTTTGATACCGGCTGCAAGGGGGTGACGATTTATCGGGATAATTCCCGCCCGGACCAGGTGCTGGCGGCGGTCAAAGCCAAAAAAGCCGCGGAAGCCCCGGTCGAAAAGAAAGAAAAAGTAGAGAAACGCCCTACCCTTTTGACGGGCATTACGGAGAAAATCCGCACTGGCTATGGTAATTTATATGTGACAGTAAATGTCAAAGACGGCAAGCCGTTCGAGGTTTTCGCCCATATCGGTAAATCCGGTTATTCCACGATGGCCGACAGCGAGGCTATTTGCCGGCTTATCTCGCTGGCTTTGCGCTCTCATATCCCGGTCGAGCAGGTAATTCGGCAACTTCGCGGTATCGGCGGCTCCAGCCCGGTTTTCGCCGAGGGGGGAAAGGTGTCCTCGATACCGGACGCTATTGCCCAGGTGCTGGACCGACATTTCGGGACGGGAAAAAACGGCCCGGAAAGCGGATACCGCCAGCCGGCGGAAATCTGCCCCGAGTGTGCGGGTGCGATGAATTTCGACGCCGGGTGTTTTTCCTGTCCCTCCTGCGGCTTCTCTACCTGCTAATCACGCCCGCTAAATCTGCCGATAATATAGTGATAGGAAAACTATGTAATTTTTTTTGAGATATTATGCCCAGTACGTATATCCCAGCCGGCCGAACCTCCAAGATTATAAAGGGGGGGATGACCTTACAGGTGCAAACGGAGTATGCCGGCCGTCCGACCCCGCAGGTCACCACTACGATTATTAATGAGGGCAAGGTAGTCCACAAAATTCGACGGGACCTTGACAAACCCATCAGTTCGGCCGAGGAACAGAACCGGATGGAAGTCACCATCAAACGCCAGCACGCCGAGGTCCTGGACATTCTCCAGAGCGAATTTTATAATCCGGTAAGTTTCGGCAAAAAAGTTCTGAAACACGAGAAAAATATGCCCCTGCGTGACCGGCTGGCCTCCATCCCCGGCATCAAAAAAATCTTTACCATCGACAACGAAGGTAATTTTATCAGCGAGAAGGCTTCGAAACAGTTCCAGGAAACGTTCGCGATGATTTTCAAGAACATCCAGGAGCTGATGAAAATTTTTGCCCGCCAGCCGGGGGTGGGTAAAACCCGCGAAAAAGGAGTGTACGAAATCGAGCGCGACCGGCTCTATTTTGTTTCGGTCGGAAGCGAATGTTATTTCATGGTGGTCAAGCGTCAATCGGGGGAAATCGATTACGAGCAGGCGATCAGGTCCGCCATCCGGGAAAGCCCGTTCGAATAACGGCATCTTCTAACCGCCGTATCATTACCCGTCTGTATTTTGTTGTTTTAAATATTTCTTTCCCTTATGTTTCCAGAAAATTCGGACAATGATTATGCCGTCGGAAGTAAACGCCAAAACCAAACAGGCGGCGTTGATAGTCGCCACCGTCAGTTCTTTTATCGGGCCGTTCATGGGGTCCTCGGTCAATGTCGCCCTGCCTTCAATCGGGGAACAATTTTCCATGGGGGCGGTCCAGCTCGGCTGGGTCAACACCGCCTTTCTCCTGGCCGCCGCTACTTTCCTGATACCCTTCGGTCGCCTGGGGGATATTTACGGTCGTAAGAAAATATATATGTGGGGGGTGGTGGTGTTCGCAATCGCCTCGGTGCTTATTGCCAACGCCATCTCGGGCATGATGATAATTTTATGCCGCGTCCTGCAGGGATTCGGGTCCTCGATGATATTTGCTACCGGTATGCCGATATTGATTTCGGCTTATCCGGTTGGTGACCGGGGACGGGTACTCGGCATCTCTGTGGCGGCGGTTTACCTGGGTCTGTCCACCGGACCGTTTTTCGGCGGGATTATCACCCAGCAGCTCGGCTGGCGGTATATTTTCTGGCTCAATCTCCCACTCGGGATGATTCTCATGGCGGTAGTACTTTTTATGCTCAAGGGGGACTGGGCGGAGGATAAGGGGGCCAGATTCGATTATGCCGGTTCGTTTATTCTCGGGCTCTCGCTTCTGGCGACCATGTACGGTTTTTCCACTCTGCCCTCGGCAACGGCGGGGTTATTAATTATGATCGGTCTGGCGGGGCTTGTCTTTTTTGTGACTTTCGAATCTCGCATTAAAAATCCCGTAGTCAATATTGACCTGTTTAGGTATAACACCGTATTTGCTTTTTCCAACCTGGCCGCGCTGATCAATTATGCGGCCACGTTCGCTGTCAGCTTCCTGCTCAGCCTGTATCTGCAGAAATTGAAGGGCCTGTCGCCGCAGGAAGCCGGACTGGTTCTAATCGCTCAGCCGGTGGTGCAGGCCATCTTCTCACCGATAGCCGGGCGGCTGTCCGACAAAATCGAACCGCGGACAGTGGCCTCGCTGGGTATGGGTATGACTTTCATCGGGCTGGTTCTGCTGGTTTTTGTGGATGGCGCGACCGATATGAGCTATGTCATTGCCGTACTTATAATTCTCGGTTTCGGTTTCGCCCTCTTTTCCTCCCCCAATACCAACGCTATCATGAGTTCGGTGGAGCGGCGTTATTACGGTGTTTCCGGAGCACTTGTCAGTGCTATGCGGCAAATCGGCATGATGGTTTCGATGGGGGTGGTCATGCTTATCCTGGCGCTCCTTCTGGGCCGGGCGGAAATCGAGCCGCAATATTTCGAGCCCTTCGTTAAAAGCATGAAAATTACTTTTATTGTTTTTGCTGTGCTCTGTTTCGGAGGGATATTCGCCTCCCTGGCCCGGGGCAAAATGAACCGCGACAATTCCTAAGCTGCAATTCTATAAGGGGATAAAAAAACCGCCGATTACCCGGCGGCTTTATATTTTGATGGAGAGAGAATAAATTTGAAATAACTCCCAATTCGGCACGGTAAAGGGTTTTTACAGCCACTCCTCGCGTTTTGCTTCGCTGCCATCACCTAAGCGATGGGTCACGGCGGTCGCGCAGCGATGAAGAGACAACCTTCATATGTGGAGTGTTAGAGATTTTCAAATGGATCTCTCTCCAATCTTTTTCGTTGTCTGTTATTAATTACGAAAATTAAATATATTGACGCAATAAAAATATTCAGCATTTGCCAAATTAACAAAAATTTAATATGTTCCAAAAAGTCTGAAAACAAGGGAAGTTGACATTTATGGTCACCTCACTGGGAATAGATATTATTGAAACCGCTCGAATAAAAAGCGCCGTCGAACGATTCGGCGAACGTTTTTTAAGGCGCATTCTGGGGGTTGACGAGTTACCGATATACCAGCGGCGCCGAGACCGGTATGAATTTCTCGCCGGTCGTTTTGCCGCCAAAGAAGCCGCCGTCAAGGCGCTGGGAAAATATCTCGACCGGCGACCGCCATTTAATGCGATACAAATTGTTAACGATGACCGCGGTCAGCCCCGCCTTGTCTTTCCCGAAAAAATATCCGGCCGTCTGGTCGGCGTGCGCAGTCTCATGTCGATAAGTCATTCCCGGTACAATGCTGTTGCAATAGTCATCTTTGAGG
This sequence comes from Candidatus Zixiibacteriota bacterium, assembly GCA_016926795.1. GTDB lineage: Bacteria > Zixibacteria > MSB-5A5 > GN15 > FEB-12 > JAFGNW01. The sequence goes on along the minus strand of JAFGNW010000181.1, from coordinate 10,901 downwards.
AGGTATGATGAACCAGGAAGAGATTCTGAATTTATTCAAGGAATCGCAGGCTCTTTTGACCGGCCATTTTAAACTGACCTCGGGCCGGCACTCCGATGTTTATTATGAAAAATTTACCCTGTTGAAAAATCCGAAAGTCTGCACCATAATCTGTAAAGCGATGGCTGACAATTTCAGGGATACCGGTGCGGTCACGGCGGTCGGACCGACCACCGGCGGTATTATTATCGCCTACGAAGTCGCCCGGTATCTCGGTATTGAATCGATATATGCCGAGCCGGGGGAGACCGGGCGAATTTTTAAACGGGGTTTTTCGCTGGATAAAGGACAGAAAGTTATTATTGTCGACGATGTCCTGACCACCGGTCGTTCCCTTATGGAAGTTATCGAGCTGGTCAACGGTTACGGGGCCGATATTGTCGGGGTCGGAGTGTTGCTCGACCGTTCCGGTGGTCGGGTCAAAATAGATTATCCCTTTTACCCTCTCGCCACCGTCGCCGCCGACAGCTGGGAGCCTTCGGAATGTCCTCTTTGCGCCCGGGGAGAACCGCTGACTCAACGAGGCAGCCGTAAATTCTAAAAATTTTTCAATAAAAAAAGCCCGCTAAGGCGGGCTTTTTTCTATATGAAAATCCGGGCCTCAGGCCGGGACGTTTTCGGTCTCCGGCTGTTTCTCAGAAATCGGAAAAGTCATAGTAATGGTGGTGCCGACCTCGGGCGTGGAGTCGACCTGCAAATCGCCCCCATGGTATTCTATAATCCGGTGACAAACCACCAGGCCGAAGCCGTGACCGTTTTTCTTGGTGGTGAATTTCTCTTTGAACGCCTTAGCCAGCAGATCGGGCGGGAAACCCACCCCGGTATCCCTGATCGAAAAAATGAATTTTTTATTTTCGGCGTTCCGGGCCACCGTTACGTTAATGTCGCGTTGTTCCTTATCGACCGAGGCGTCGGCGGCGTTATTGAACACGTTGTAGAGAAGCTGCATTATCTGAGTGTTATCGGCCTCGAACGGCAGGTTTTCATCGAGGCGGTCAACCGTAATTTGTACCCCGCGGAAACGTTTCTGCGGTTTCAGGTAATCGATCACCTCGGTGATGAGTTTATCGAAATAAATGATATCTTTCTTGGTTGAAATCGGCCGGAGGTCCATCAGGCCGCTGGTGAATTTCTTTATTTTCTCGATCGTCTCGGTCATGGTAGTAATATATTTGTTGAACTCATCACCGTGTTTCTTCTTGATATGAAATTCCAAAAGCGACAGGTTGCCGGCAATGACTCCCAGGAAATTGTTCAATTCATGACCGATCTCGGCGGAAATCTCGCCCTTGGTGGCCATCTTTTCCAGTTGAATGGTTTCGTCCTGGAGTTCCTTGAGCCGGGCATAGGCTTTCTGGGTTTCTTTCAGGAGCGAGAGGTTTTCAAGAGTGATACCGAGCCATATGCCGGAGATGGAAAGGAATTTGAAATCGGCCTCCTTGATTTTTACCGTATCTTCATCAAAGCCCAGCATAATCAAAGCCTTGAAGCCGTCGCTGCGAATCACCGGGACGATGACCATCTGGTTGCTTTTATCCATCCAGGTGGGATTGATGTATGGTTTTATTTCCGGATTGGGATTTTTCTGATAAAGGGGATTTTCTTCAACCCCGTTGATAATCAGCGGCTTGTTGAGAAGGCTCGAATCAAAACCTTTCAGGGTGTCGGCCAGGGGCTGTTTGGGGAGATTCTGTTCGTTGTTCTCGTCGCCCTGGATCGTCACCATCACGTATTTTTCTTCCTCCTTGTTCCAGTACAGGATGGCGCCGTACTCGGTATGCTGGTGCATAAGGGCGAATTTCAAAAAGGAAAAAGTCAGCGATTTGTGGTCGCCCGCCTTATGCAACATCTGGTTGAGGTCGGACAGGGAGCTGAGTTGATGGTCTGAACTCTTTTCCTCAGCTTCTTTTTTAACCCGGATAGCGTCCTTTACGGCTTTTCTGATTTCCGAGATTTCGAACGGTTTCATGATATAATCAAAAGCACCCTGTTTGATAGCGTTCTTGGCCGAATTCAAATTGGCATAGCCGGTCATGAAAATGACGCCGATATCGGGATGGATATCACGAACCCGCCGAACCAGCTCAATACCGTCCATACCGGGCATCCTGATGTCGGTGATGAGAAGGTCAAATTCTTCCTTCTCGATAAGTATGAGGGCGTCCTCGCCGTTGGAGGCGGTTTGAATCGCATAACCTTCCTCCTCCAGCGTGTCGCAGATTAATGAGATGACGATATCCTCGTCATCGACGACGATTATTTTTATGGTGTCTTGAGATTCAGTCATGATGTCTTTGCAGGTTTCAAAATTTTGTTAATGATTTCCCGCATCTGTTCCAGTTCGAACGGTTTTTTGAGATGATAATAAGCGCCGGCTTGCTTGGCTTGTTCCGACAGGTGGTCGGGCAGAGAATCGGTAAGGATAAAATGTATCTGGGGTTTTTGGGCGGTAATTTCCTTAAAGATCTCGTAACCGTTCTTGTCGGGAAGGTGTATGTCGCAGATGCAGATGTCGAATTGTTCGTTTATACCCTTCCGGATACCTTCCTGACTGTCGCCGGTGGCGAAAGTGTTATAACCCTCTTCGGTCAGAAAGTCTTTTAACAGGTCTCGCATCACCTTCGAATCATCGATAATTAGGATTCTGGTCATGATTTTCGTCACTCCCTAAAACATTTGAGACGGTTTGTATCAGTTCCTTGATGCTGAAGGGCTTGGATAAGAAAGCGTTAGCCCCGTTGGTCACCGATTGGGTGACGGCGTACTGGCTCGAATAACCGGATATAACGATTACTTTCGTGGCCGGTTTGTAGTCGTGCAAAAACCTGACCACCTCCTCGCCCGGTACGTTCGGCATACGCAAATCGGTAATCACCAGGTCAAACTTGCTCTCCCTGATTTTTGCAATCGCCTCGTCTCCATCTCTGGCCGTGCTGATTAAAAAGTCATCCAGAACTTCCCGGAGAAAATCCCTGATGTTCTCGTCGTCCTCGACAATCAGCACGGATATTTTTTTCTTCTCTTCCATTAGGTGCCGGAAACCTATTGTTCTTTTATAGACTGTTCTTTTACATTATCGGTATCTGGTGAGGGTTTCTGAACCGGCAGAATGATGGTGAAGGTAGTGCCTTCACCGGGAGTCGAGGATACCAGTATCTCACCCTCGTGAGCTTTTATTATGCCGTAACTTACGGACAACCCCAGCCCGGTCCCTTTGCCCACTTCCTTGGTGGTGAAGAACGGCTCGAATATCTTTTTGAGGTTCTCTTCTTCGATACCCGAACCTTTGTCGATAAACTGTAACTCGACCGCGCCGCCGAATTCGCCCAGGGCCGGGCTGTATCGGGAAACAACCTGGATTTTCGAGCCGGGTTCGGAGGCGTGCATGCCGTTTATAATCAGGTTGGTGAAGACCTGCTGCAACTGGCCGACATTGCCCTGGATTAGCGGCAGGTCGGGCGACAGGGAAACCTCGAGCTCTATCTGGTTGAGGTGCAGCTGGTGCTCCACGAACGTTACGGTTTCTTCGATGGTTTTGTTGACGTTGACATCCTCGAACTCGATGTTCTTCGAGGCTCGCGAGAAGCGCAGGAGATTCTGGACGATTGTCTTGCAGCGCCGGGACTGACATTCGATATCGGTGACATAGCGGATATAGCTGTCGATCTCCTTGGAGCTCGTTTTTTCGGGGATATTCTTTTTAAGCTTTTCCAGAGTGAACTGGGCGTATCCCAGGATACCGCCCAGGGGGTTGTTCAGCTCGTGCGCCACCCCGGCGGCAAGCTGACCCAGGGCGCTCATTTTCTCAGACTGAATAAGTTGCGCCTGGGCTTCCTCGAGCTGCTGGGTGCGTTCGAATATCTTTTCCTCGAGAGTCCGGTTATATTGCTCTATTTCGTCCCGGGACTGTTTCAGGGAAACTATCATCTTGTTGAAAGTCTGAGCCAGTTGACCGATTTCGTCCTTCTGGTTAATTTCGACCCGCTTGCTCAGGTCACCTTTGCTGATCTGGTCGGTAACGTTGACCAGTTCCGTCACCGGTTTGGTAATGGCGCTGATTATGAAGGTCAGCATGATGATGGTGAAAGTGAGAACGATAATTGTGAGCAGAATCGCGGCCGTCCGGGCCACCATGATGGACTTGTTGACTTTTTCTAAAGACATGCCCAGTTCGATTTTACCGATGACTTCGGAGACATAATCCTTGGTCATGGAGTAATTGATACCGCTGGTGATGCCGAGATTTTCCCGGTTGAGAATTTCCTTTTTGGTGACAATGGGGGCCGAGAGGTTTAGGATTTCCTTGCCGGTTTCGGTCGATACGTGAATAACATAGTCAAGGTCCTCATCTTTGCTGTGAATGCCCTTGAATTCATGGACCTTCCAGGTGTCATCGAACGCCTTACGTCCGGTTTCCGCCAGCACGGTGCCGTCCTTGTTGGTTATAATAGCATACTCGACCGATTCGAAATTATTGAGGATGCCCAGCAGTTCGTCCAGCTCATATTTGGACTCAAAAAGGACGCCGCTCTCGGCGTTAACGGCCAGCATCTTGAGGATGGTTTCGCCGCTTATTTCCAGTTCCCGGAGGATACTTTCCGACTGACGCTGGATGAGATAGGCGCTTATGACCAGAAGTGAAATAACCAGCATCACGGAAATGGGCATAATGATTTTCAGCCGCAGGTTGGCTTTGAAAATATTGCCAAAGAGACTCATCGGTACACCTCCTTGGCGACGGCGGCCAGTTCCTCGGGGATTTTAATATTCAGATGGCTTGCGGTCTTTTCATTGTAGTGAAACCAGCGAACGTCGGGGCAGGTGACGCCGATTTCAGCGGGGTTTCCCCCGGCGATGATTTTATTGGCGATTTCACCGGCCTGGCGGCCGATCGCCTTGTAATCGAAATCAATGGCGAAAAGAGCTCCCGATTCCACCACATAACGGGAGAAGCCCATGAAAGGCAAACCCTTACGCAGTGAATTCAGGAGAATATACTTGGTCGATTGGGGGTTAAAGAGGTTGGGGTCGGCCACCGACCAGAGACCGTCGACAGTCTTGGCCAACGAGTCCAAAGCTCCCGGTAACTCCTTTTCAGTATTGATTTTAATTGCCACCAGCTCCAGTCCCATCGATTTGGCGATTATTTCCGCCGGGGGAATCAGGGAACGAGTGTTATTGGTATATAATACCCCGATTTTCTTTAAATCAGGAATGATTTCCTTGAAATACTTAAACTGAATATCAGCCTGGATATTCAAGGACGCGCCGGTAATGTTTTTGCCCGGCCGGGTGAAAGATTCTACAAAACCGGAAATGACCGGATACATCACCGAGGAAAAAACAATGGGGATATCAGTGAAGTTTTTCTGGGCGAACGAGGTGGCGGAGCTGCCAACCGTAAAAATAAGGGTGGGTTTGAGATTTCTTATCGCGTCCACATAGGTTTTATCTTCTCCCTGGGAGGCGGCAATGAAGAATTTATGGAAATTGGCGTTTTCGTGTTCTTTTATGATCAGTCTCGTAGCCCCGCTGATAGTTCGCTGGGTATAGGTCAAACTGTCAGTTGTCAGAAATACAATATTCTGGGACCTGCTCTCAGCAAAGCTGAGCAGGCATAGTAAGACGGTTAAGGATAACCATCTTAGAAGTCTATATTTGAAGTCAAGCATGTTGAAGCAGCTATCCCATCTTCTATTTGATGAAGGGGTACAGGTACTTACTTTTTTTTAATATTTATCGAACGCAAGCCTATTTTAAAAACATACTTAGATTTATCGGGAAAAATGCGAAAAACTTGACAGGCCGATTTTAAAATATATAAGAGCATCTTTTTTTATTCTTCTATAGTGATTAAGAATTCCCACGAGCTTCCGATATTATTCATGTCAGGTTTATTCGTATGAAAGTTTTTGATAAATAACATTTAAGTATATTGGAGGATTAACTTTGGATAAGCGGCTTTTATTTAAACTCGCCGCTCCATTGGTCTTCTGTTTATTACTGACATCCCTAAATGTCTTCGCAGGAGTGACCGGTAAAATTTCTGGAGTGGTGGAAAATACCAGCACGGGTGAACCCGTCGTTGGGGCAACCGTAAAAGTTGTGGGAGCCAACCTGGCGACAACTACTGACGAAGACGGCGAGTATTTCATCATCGGGGTTCCCGTGGGGAAATACGATGTCGTTGTCAGCCACGTCGGTTATGAAATGGTGCAAAAAGAGGGCGTTCGGGTACTTCTGGATTTGACCACACCGGTCGATTTTACTTTGCAGCAGGTGGCGGTGGAATTGAAAAGGGAAGTGGTGGTGATTGCTTCCAATCCCGTTATCCAGAAAGACCTAACGGAATCGAAGGTCATCTTTACCTCCGACCGTTTGAAAAATATGCCCAACGTGATCTCGGTTCAATCCATCCTGACTAACTACCCCGGGGTATTGGTCGGGCGGGACAACAACCTCCACGTTCGCGGCGGCCGGGCGGGGCAGATTTCGTACTATTACGACGGATTTTCGATTCAGGATCCGTTTGTGGCCAACGCCGGGATGAGAATCATGCCCAATGCCCTGGAGGAACTGACCCTGACCTCGGGCGGTTTCACGGCCGAATACGGTGAAGCTCTCTCGGGCGTGGTCAGCGCCGTTACTCGCGAGGGAGGTTCCAGTTATCGGGGCAAAATCAGAATGTACGAAGCTTACGGGCATCCGTACAACGTTAATAACGGCTCCTGGGGCAAACTGACTCAGCTGGACAACCGGTCGCTGAGTTTCAACCTGTCGGGTCCGCTTCCGGGGCTTCAGTCCAAGCGGTACACCTTTTTCACGGCCGGTGAGTATCTGCGCAACAACTCGTACCTGCCGCACAACTGGAACATCTCATACACGGGTACGGCCAAACTGTCGATGCAGCCGATGCCCAATTTCAAGTTGAAGAGTAATTTCACTTATTACAAGGCTGACGGGGCTTTTTATACTCATCGCGACAACAACAATCGCTCTTATGATTTCAACCTCGACGGCCTGCCGATGTTCGAGAGCGACGCTTATCTGTTCGGTATCTCCGGTAATTACAGCGTGAGCGACCGGATTATTACCCAGGTCAGCTTCAATCGCTTCTCCACCAAAATCAAACAGGCTCCGGAAGGCCTGTTGGATTTACACTGGAGCGAGTGGCCCGGGTACAGCGAGGATGAAAACGGCGTTTATGACGGTACCATCCATGAGGACAATTACGGTAACACACCTCATTATGACGATGAGTACTGGATGACCGGCTTTATCAACGGTGATGATTATATTCCCCGGTACAATTATCGGGAATCGAAATATAACTCCTTTAACGCCAGTATAATTGACCAGTTTGACAAACATAACCAGATCAAGGCCGGATTTGAATATCGCAAATATGATATTTTCTGGGACGACAAACAGTTCTATAACACCAACCCCTACGGTGAAGTATACTCCAGCAAGCCGACTTATGCTTCGTTCTATATTCAGGATAAGCTGGAATATGAAGATTATATTGTCAATTTCGGTCTTCGTTTTGATTACCGCGATGCCGATATTTCATATAATACCACTCCCGGGGAGGAAGATCCCATCTATAAAGAAGCGGATTCCAAGTCCAATTTATCACCTCGTTTCGGGATATCTTTCCCGGTCTCGGAAAAAACGGTTATGCACTTCAACTATGGTGTATACTATCAGGTCCCCCGTTATACATATTTATATACGAACTTGCAGGGCGACATTTCTAGCGGCCTGCCGCTTCTGGGTAATCCCGACCTCGAACCGGAACGGACAATTTCTTACGAGCTGGGCCTCGACCACCTGATCGGTCAGGACCTCCGGCTGGACGTCACCGCCTTCTATAAAGATATCGAGGACCTGGTTACGACCCGTTACTATTCCAACGTCGGAGGCGGCACCAGCATGGCGACGCAATTTGTCAACGCAGATTACGGCTCGGTGCAGGGTTTCGATATCGCCCTGGATAAGCTGCCCGGCAGCGGTTATTTAAGCGCTTCCCTTTCTTACAGTTACATGATCGCCACCGGCAACGGTTCCGACGCTTATGAAGCCTATACGACTTACCTGAATCCCGCCGCGACCGATACTCTGCCGCCGGTCACGGAATATTACCTTGATTTCGACCAGCGGCATACCGTTACGGCCGTCCTCGACTATCGCGTTCCCCTCGAATGGTCCGGTAATTTCTTCGGTCTTAAGGTCCCCGGAGCCTGGGGTTTCAACGTCGTGGGTAATTACGGTTCCGGATTGCCTTACACCAAGACCGATGTTTCCGGAGTGCGTTTGGGCGAGAGAAACGAGGGACGGCTGCCCGCCAACTATACCGTGGATTTCCGCTTCAACAAGGATTTCTACTTCGGCAGGCAGAACAGCAATTTCCTGACATTCTTTGTTGAGGTTGACAATCTCTTCAACCGGCTCAACGTCATAAACGTTTACCCGATAACCGGCGAACCCGACGATGACAATAACGCGGTTTCGGCCGGATTGACGCTGGATCAGGCTAAACTCGATCAACTCGATTATCTATATGACCATGATCCCTTAAACTATTCAGCCCCCCGGACTGTACGGACCGGGTTAGAATTAAACTTCTAAACCGGAGAGTAGGAGATGCAAACGAAATCAAAAATTTGTTTATATGTCGTGTCGGTGTTTGTGCTGCTGCTGGCCCAGACCCTGGTCCTGGCAGCCCGGCCGATTGAGACGGATAACAGCTTGCTGGGCCAAAACGACAGCGGCCTGGCTCTGTCACCCTCACCGGTCACCATCGACCAGATAACCCACAATATCGGTAATATTGTGACGACGGTTGATAACCACGGCTATATCGGTGGTTACTGGCCGTATAATCTGCCCTCCGGTGAATGGCCCCGAAATTCGGGTCATAACTATATCGGAGAGATAATGTATTGGATGGGCGCCACCACGGCTGCCGGCGACACCCTGGTGGCCAATACCTGGGACGAATTCCAGGGTGTGCCCTCGATAGTTTCCGGCTCCAGTGAGAATAAAATCCTTCTGTCCACCGACACCACCCGTTATTACGATTATGACCGATCCGACACGGTTGGTCTGGGTAACGGTTACCCAGCTTACGGCTGGCGCCAGTGGGACAGCGATTCCGCGGATTGGGTTTATGCCAAGCATTATGACCCCGAAAGCAGTGAATTTTATCCGGGCGGTCCGGTCTCAGTGCAAGTGTCGCATTTCCGTTTTAACGATGCCGCCGGCGGCAGTTCGCTGATGGGACTGGAAATGACCCATACCATACTCCAATGGAACTACTGCTATAACGAGGACTTTATCTTTGTTATCCTGGAAATTAAAAATACTAGTGCGGTTGATTACAACAATTTCGCGTTCGGTCTGTATGTCGATATCGACGTTGGCGGCCCGGACGGCACCGGAGAAAACGGCCGTCTCATGGATATGGTGGCTTCCGATTCGATCCGCAACCTGGCCTGGACCTACGACTCGCTCGGTTACGACCCCGGCTGGCAAAGCCGAACCGGGATTATGGGGACGAAATATCTGGAAACTCCGGACGATATCGGTATGACCGCCTTCCGGACCGGTGACTGGGGACTGGTGCCCACCACCGACCCGCCCCGTTTTGCCATGATCAACAGCACTCAGTTTGATACTTCGCTGCCTCCGACCGACCAGTATTACATTCAGTGCACCCGCGGTATCGATCTCACCGCCGGCAAGACGGTGCGCGTTGTTTATGCCATCATCGCCGGTGACGATACCGAGGAATTCCTGGAAAACGCCGACCGGGCGCAGCAGCTTTACGAAAGTAATTTCATCGGGCCGGAACCGCCCATCACCCCGACTCTCTGGGGCCGGGCGGCCGAAAATAAAGTTTACCTGTACTGGAACGACACCGCCCAGTCCAGTGTGGACCCCCGCCTGATGGAACGCGACTTCGCCGGTTATAAACTTTACCGAAGTGACAACCAGGGTCGGACCTGGGGTGAGGTCAACGAAGAAAACACCAATTACTGTCTCGACGTTGATTATTACCCGATCGCTTTCTATCCGGTTATTGACCCGGACGACCCCGTGCCCCATACCCTTATAGATTCGAACCTTTACAACGGCATGGAATACTGGTACTGTCTGGTAGCTTTCGATAAAGGGGATTCCGCCGCCAATGTCGACCCGTTACAGAACGGTTTTGGTATCGCGGGTGTATCCCCCAATGTCGTAGCTCTGATGCCGCGCAACGACCCGGCCGGATTCTACGACGCCGCGGGTAGCGTGACGCATAATTACAGCGGAACCGACGAACCCTCCGAGGGTCTGGTTTACCCCATCATCTTTAACGAGGATTCCCTGCAGGGCGACCGGTACCAGGTAACTTTTTCGGACTATCCCGATGTCACCACCTGGCACCTGATAAACATCACTACCGGCGATACCCTGTTGCAGGACCAGACCGTTTATGAGGACGAGCCGGATTATTACCCGTTGACCGAAGGAATGCGGGTGGTGGTCCGTAACGGCGACCGGGAACCGAGGGAATATGTCCAAACCGGTTTCAGCGGTTCCGATACGACTTTAGCGATGGGTGCTTTTTACGGCGCCACGGTACCGAATTTTACCGGTAGTATGGCCAATATCTATGGTGATGCGCCGTACCGGGCGACCTATGAACTGCGTTATACCGGTAACGCCACCGTTGCCCCCTCGGTTATCGAATACTGGGTACCGCAACCTACCTATTCGGTGCCTTTCGAGGTCTGGAATTTGACCACCAACCAGCGGGTTTCACTGGCGGTTTATGATTTCGAAGGCGACGGGGACTGGGACCCTTACGACCT
>JAFGNW010000180.1 GCA_016926795.1 Candidatus Zixiibacteriota bacterium | reverse complement strand
CGGGCCGGTTTCGCGAATTCATGCAGTTCGATATCGATATTGTTGGCACCAGAAACATGCTGGCCGACGCCGAGATTATCGCCGCTATGGTCACGATTTTCGAACAACTCGGAATCGAAAAATTCAAAGTCCGCTATTCCAACCGAAAAATTCTCAACGGTCTTATCGAATGGGCGGGGATTCCCGCCGAATCCGGTCCCGATGTTATGCGGGTTATCGACAAGCTCGAAAAACAGGGCAAGGAGGCGGTGCTGCTGGAACTCGGGCCCGGTCGGACGGACAGCTCCGGCGATAAGATAGCCGGCCTCAATCTCGACAGCAGATGGATTGACAATATCGAAAAGTTTCTCGATATCGCGGCTCATCCCGAGGGTGACCCCCTCGACCGGGTGGTGGATTTAATAGGCGATGTCCCCGGTTCCCGGGAGGGTATCGCGGAACTGAGACAGGTACAAAGTCATCTCGATAATATGGCTATCGATGATTCCAAAACGACCGTCGACCTGACAATTGTCCGCGGTCTGGGATATTATACCGGTCCGGTGTTTGAAACGACCCTGACGGACCTTCCCGATTTCGGCTCGGTTTTTTCCGGCGGTCGCTATGATAATCTGGTGGAGCGGTTTCTGAATCAATCCGTCCCGGCGGTTGGTTCCTCGATCGGCATCGACCGGCTGATGGCCGCCTTAATCGAGTTAAAAGCCGTCTCGTTGCAGACATCCACCTCGCAGGTGCTGATAACCGTAATGGACCGGGAGCGTTTACCGGATTATTTGAAAATATTAAAGGAGCTGCGGGATGCCGGCATTCCCTCGGAGATATTCTGCGGCGACACTAAAAATCTCACCCGCCAGGTTAAATACGGGGACAAGCTGGGGATACCGTTCGCCGTTATTGCCGGCTCGGAGGAATTCGAGAGCGGCCTGGTGACAATTAAAAATCTCGAGGCCGGGGCAGCCAAAGCCGAGCAGACCAGTGACCGTGAAAAATGGCTCAAGGCCGAAGGCTTCCAGGAAAGAATTCCCCGTTCCGAACTGGTTGCCTATCTTAAAAAACGTATTTCCTGATATTTATTAAAAAGGAACTGAGATGAAACGAAAATCCTTTTTCGATATTTACGCGCACGAATACGATTTAATGACCGATGCCGCCCGGCGCGAGAAGAATCATGCTGAAGAAGTCAAGGCCATCCTGAAAAAGTTTCAACCCACGACGGTGCTCGATGCCGGATGCGCCACCGGTTTGACGACAAGACTGCTGGCCGCCGAGGGGGTGACGGTGGTCGGGATCGACCGCTCCCGTAAAATGATAGAACTGGCCCGGTCGAATATGACCGAAACGGAGGGCGTCAGGTCTTTCCAGTACGGTCAATTCGAAAAGCTGCCGCGTAATATGTATAATAAGTTTGACCTGGTCGTTTGCCTGGCTAACGCCGTCAGCGGAGTGGGGACGCTGGGCGGCTTGCGAAAAGCTATAAAAAATTTCCGGGCTGTCCTGAAACCGGGGGGGACGCTTCTGATTCAGATGCTCAATTACACGGCGCTCGAGGAGGGAGTATTAATGCCGGTCAGGACCACCGTGAAAGACGGACTGGTTTTTGTACGTATGACCGAAAGGCGCGGGCGTAAATATTCGCTGTATGTGATTCGTCTGGATATGAACCAAAAGCCGGTTCTGACCGAACCTTTTCGGAGCGAATTCGATAATTTTACCGTTGACGAAATGACATCCGGACTGAAAACAACCGGTTTTGTTAAAATATGCAAGTATGCCGACCTTTTTTTAAATCGCCGCTTTATCAAATCCTCCCGGGACCTGGTAATCACTGCCCTTAAGCCCGGCCTTTAACGGAACCCGTCTATATTATTTCATTAACCAGCCGATATACGGAAAATAACCATATTATAAGGGGGGTGGTAATATAATCGGCTTAATCAGCGCTCTGGAAGAAGAAATAGCTCTTTTAAAAGAAAATATAGAGCCGGAACAGGTGGTCGTTCAGGCCGGAATTGAATTTCATTTCGGTAACCTGGCGGGGCAGAGGGTAATTTTACTCCGCTGCGGCGTGGGTAAAGTCAACGCCGCCGTGGCGACACAATTGTTGATAGACCGCTTTGGAGTAAACGCAGTTATTTTTACCGGCTTGGCCGGCGCCCTGGCCCAATTTGAAGGCGGGTGATGTCGTGATTTCCAATTACGTCGTCCAGTACAATATCGACCTGACCGCTTTTGGCCGCAGACCGGGTGAAATACCCGAACTGGCCCGGCTGATTGAGGCCAATCCCGGTCTCGTGCGGGCCGCTTGTGACGCTTTCGAAGAAACCGCCGATATCGAAACTTGCGAAAACCGGATGCTGGTGGGGACTATCGCATCCGGGGATACCTTTATAAACGATAAGAAGAAGATTCGCTGGCTGCAGCGGGAATTCGGAGCCGTGGCAACGGAAATGGAAGGCGGCGCCGTTGGGCAGGTGTGTTTTATGAACAGGGTCCCTTTTGTAATAGTTCGTATCATTTCCGATACGGCCGAGAGCGCCGCGGCCGGAGAATTTATTCTTTTCCTCGATGAAGCCTCAAAATTGTCGTTTAAAATCGTCTCCCGCCTTTTAAGTAAAATGTCCTCCGGTAAAACGTATACGCCCGTTCCGGGATAATGATTTTGTTTGACAACCGGTTGTTATTTGTTACTTTCTATGAACCATGATGGACAGGTTGTACATATTATTGATATTGGCGCTTTTTCTGTTGCCGAAAATCGCCACTGCCCAGGATAAAGACCTCCCCGATTCCCTGACCGGTGCCAAATATCTTAGTTTCGAGCAGTACCGCCCGGTTGGAGAAACCCGCCAGTGGACGTTCGTGACCCGCGACACCACCATCGGCCGGCTGGTATCGGTCGTGAAAGAAGATATCAAAATCAACGGTCGCCGCGGCTATGTTATCGATGAAAAACTTACCCTCAAATATGATCGTCCCGAAAACCCGATGGCGCTCGATATCGAGGGAGACCATTATATAAGTGATGAAGGATATTACCTCGGCGATAAGCTTAAAATAAGCGTTAACGAGAATGTCGAAAAGTTCGAGTTTGAACTCGAAAAGGGAGTATTAAAGGGTTATTTTACCCGTTCCGGTAAGAAAGTGGAAAAAACGGAACCTTTTGCGACCGACCTGTTTGCCTGGGAAAACTATTTTATCGACCAGCTCGAACTGTTCCTGGCAATGAGAGATATAAATGTAGGGGATACTCTTCGGGATACGATATACTTACCACAATCGATGTATAAATCAGCGATTACGGGAACGGTGGATAAATTCCTGTATAAAGAAATTTACCGGAACAAATTCGATTCGGTGTTTCAGATTCACCTGACCCAACCCCAGGAATTCATCCTGTTCCTGACGCCCGATAAAAGACTGGTCCGGATTGATTTTCCCCAGTCCCGGATAAGAGGTTATCTTGACCTGGTTCAGAAGAAACCCCAGACTTCGACTCTCAGACCAAAATATACTCTGATGACTTTCCTTTCTACTCTGCCGGCGTACCTTTTCTATTTGCTGGTGACCCTTCTTTCGCTTATGTTTTTGGTCCGGAAGGGCTTTAAATGGAAACGGGCTTACCCGGCTTTGTTAATCGGGGTAGCCGTATATTTTCTTATGCTTTTGACTCAATTCCCGCTGCAGAAATACATCATCGCCAAATGGCTGTTTCCCGCTGTGTCGACCGGAGGTTCTTTCTACAGTTGGGGTCTGTCGCCGGCCTTAGCGACCGGCCTGGTCCAGGAAATCATCAAGCTGGCCGTTATTATTATAATTATCTTCTGGTTTAATCCGCGCCTTGAAAGATTTATAATCATCGGCGCTTTCTGCGGGGCCGGTTTCGGTTTTATGGAAGCCTGTTACCTGGCCTCACCCACCGGGATACT
>JAFGNW010000179.1 GCA_016926795.1 Candidatus Zixiibacteriota bacterium | reverse complement strand
TAAGCGCCGAAATGATAAAAATCGGGCATCCGGTCAGGGGCTGAATTAACGAGAAGTATAAAAAACCTGTTGTCAGGGTGAAAAAAAGTATTAAAGAAAAGCTCGTCACTTTCCTGAGGAGCAGATCTGTCTTTTATCGGGTGTAAGCTGAAATTATATTATACAGGAGTGAACAGATGCCGTCGAAACACGCTAAAGATATAATGATTCCCTTAAACAAATATCCTCATATTCCGCATACGTTAACTTTACGGGAAGCGGTGGCAGAAATGGAGTTGTCGGTTATAGAAGTCAAAGGGCAGCGTTCTCTGCCGCGCGCTCTTCTGGTCTTCGATGATGACCAGCATCTGCTGGGCATTGTCCGACGGCGCGATATCCTGCGCGGCCTGGAGCCCAAATTCCTTAAAACCATGTCCGTGCCGCATCGCAAACAGCTTTTCAATATCGAAGCCGACCCCAACCTGGTCGACCTGTCCAGCGGTAAAGTGGCCCGGAGCATGCAGGAACAAGCCGACCAGCCGGTCACCGACGTTATGCAGCCGATTGTCACCACCGTTGACTTTGAGGACCACCTGGCCAAAATTATTTATAAAATGATCAATATGGATTTGAACCTGATACCGGTGGTGAAGGACAAGATGGTGGTGGGTGTGGTGCGCAGTGTGGATGTATTTAATGAAATAGCCAACCTTTTATCCGATTAAATCCCGCGAAAGATTTTTTACTTTGAGGTAGTTGGAGCATCGATGTTTAAGCGGTTCAAGAAGCAAGGTAATCAAACAGCGACAATCGAAACGACGGATTTGGGTCCTAATAAAATATATATGGCCCAGGTTGTCCGTCGTATCGACTGGAAACGCCTTTTTTTCATTTTTCTCGGTGTGGGTCTTTTCTGTATTGTTTATTACTCCCCGGCCTGGCCGGACGCCGTGGACCCCAAAGGAGAGCATTTTCCGCTAACGCGCGAGGGGAAAGCCGCCCTGGCCCTGTTCCTCCTGGCCGGCACCTGGTGGGTTTTCGAGGTTATCCCGATCGGTGTCACGGGCATTGTTATCGGGATCATCCAGGCTCTCTTTTTGATTCGACCGGCTGAAGTCGCTTTCGGTGATTTCATGGACCCCTCGGTGTGGTTCATTATCGGTTCGGTGGTGATCGGTATGTCTTTCGCCCGGACCGGCCTCACCAAACGCATGGCTTATAAAATGCTCCTGATGGTCGGCGAGAAAACGAGCATGATTTACCTGGGCTGCTTTGTCATGACAGCCTCGCTTACCCTGATAATGGCTCACACCGCTGTCGCCGCTGCAGTTTATCCTTTGTTGATGGCTATTTATTCGCTCTATGAACAGAACAGCAAGCCGACCAGATTCGGCAAGGGGCTCTTTATCGGGATGGCTTTTGTAGCCGGAGCGGGCAGTATTATTACCCTTCTGGGCGCCGCCCGGGGAGCGGTGGCCATCGGTTTCTTCCGTGATATTACCGGCCGAGAAATCAGTTTCTTCGAACTTACTTATTACATGCTGCCGGTTGGTTTCGTCATGGTTTTCCTGCTCTGGGGTTTCTTCATGCTTATCTTCCGCCCGGAACAGAAAACCATACCCGGACTGAGGGAACGGGCCAACACTCTCTATACCAATTTAGGACCCATCTCCCGCACCGAGGTTCTCACTCTGGTAATTGTCTTTTCAACTATCGCCGTAATGAGCCTGCGGTCGTTCATCCCGTTTTTTGCTGAGGTCAATAAAAGCGCCATAATATTAATATCCACGGCCCTGTTTTTTCTTTTCAAGATACTGACCATCAAGGACCTCGAAGAAATCCCCTGGAATATCGTGCTTCTTTTCGGCGGTGCGATGAGTATCGGTTTTTGTCTCTGGCACACCGGTGCCGCCAGCTGGCTGGCTATTGAATGGCTCAGTATTCTGCAGCATGCCACCCCGTTTATCTTTGTGCTCGGTATCGCCTTCTTTGTCCTGATTATGACCAACTTCATCATGAACGTGGCGGCAATCGCCATTTCACTGCCGGTGGCTCTGGTGATCGCCCCTTACCTGGGCGTGGCCCCGGAAATTGTCCTCTTCGCCTCCCTGGTCACCGCCGGCATGCCGTTCCTGCTTCTGGTGGGGGCGGCTCCCAACGCCATCGCCTACGAAAGCAAGCAGTTTACCAGTGGTGAGTTCTTTGTCGCCGGTATCCCGGCCAGCCTCCTGCTGATGGGGATCCTGGCCGTCTTTATAAAGTTCATCTGGCCCGCTATGGGGATGCCCGTCATGTTGCCGTAGTTTTTTTGGCCTGAAAAATATAAAGGCGGAAAGAGTTAAGTTCTTTCCGCCTTTTGGCGTGGGTATAATATTTGAGACGTGTTTATTTAAGCAGTATCATCTTTTTGGTATCACTGAACGAACCCGCGTCCAGCTTATAAAAGTAAATCCCGGAAGCCAGGTTCGAGGCGTTGAATTCAACCTGGTGCTGACCGGCACTTATACTCTCGTTGACCAGGGTTGTGACCTGCTGGCCCAGCAAATTGTAAACAGTGAGATTGACATTGGCGGCCGTTGGCAGGTTAAACGAAATAATCGTGCTCGGGTTGAAGGGATTGGGATAATTCTGGTTCAGGCCGAATTGGTCGGGAAGGTTCAGGTCGGCTGTTTCTTTGGCGGCCAGGGAGGGCATATTCTTGTTAGCGGCCGGTAATTCCACAACCTGGCCGTTAGGCAAAGCGGCATAGAGACCGAAAGCCGGCTGGTTTTCATCAGCCGGGACCAGGAAACCGGATGCGAAGACCACCGCCGCGCCGCCTTTAAGACCCTGAAGGTCAGCCTGGAAAGAGGCTACCACCGTACCATTGTCACCGGCCGGGGTGATATCCAGAGTATAAGAACTCGCCCAGAGGTGGCGGTATTTTGAGAAATCGCCATAAGTAAGGTCATCAATAAGTCGGTAATTGTACCAATTTCGGACCAGCACATCGACCGCCGGAGCATCGGTGGCGCCGTGGAAAACGATCAAATCAACCAGGCTGCCCCATCGAGCCTGTTCTTGAATATCATCCTTCGCGAAAATGGTAAAGCCGATATTGCGGCCGTCAGGATTGGAATTAAAGTCACCCGGGTTGAGTACGCCGTTAGCGATGGCTATGTATGTTTTCCGATTTTCGAATGTGACCGGGAAAGAGGCGATGATATCATCAGCGGAACTGCTGTTCCCGGGGGCGACCCCGATATTGAGCTCGACACCCGCCGGAACGTCGACAAACGGCGTGGCGGTACGGAAGGCGAAGTCGTTCTGGAAGAGGTCACCATTGACATAAATATCGACCACGTCAGCGGCCGGGTCAGCAGCGTTATGGATGACCTGAAGACGCGCGCTGGATGTAATCCGGGGCAGTTCCACGACATCACCGTTCGGCAGGGCGGCGAACAACCCAAAGACAGCCTGGTTCTCGGCCGGGTTCAGAAATCCGGAGGCGAAAACCGTCGCGGCACCGCCCCGCAGACCAGATAAATCGGCTTGAAAGGTAGCCACAACCGTGCTGTTGTCGTTACCGGACGTAATATCTAGGTAGTATTCTTTTGGCCAAAGTTTGAGATAGTCAGTGAAATCGCCATAGGCAGCGTCATCGACCAGAATCGTACGCTCGTTGTTTTGCACGACGACATCAACCGTTGGGGCGTCAGTAGCGCCGTGGAAGACGGAGATATCGACATAATAAAAGCGCCGGGCTTTTTCCCGTCCATCGTCGCGGGCAAAGATGGTAAAGCCGATATCCCGACCGTCAGGATTGTCGCTGAAAGCACCCGGGTCGAGCACGCCGTTGGCCATCACAACATAAGTTTTATTGCCTTCGAAAGTGACTGGGAAGTTTGCTATAACATCACTCGCCGACGAACTGTTTCCGGGGGCAACCCCGATATTGAGTTCAACACCTGCCGGAACATCGATAAACGGCGTGGCGGTGCGGAAGGTGAAGTCGTTCTGGAAGAGGTTACCATTGACATAAATATCGACCACTTCAGCGGCCGGGTCGGCGGCGTTATGAATAACCTGTAGCCGGGCTTTGCTGTCCAGCATGGGGAACTCGACCACGGTACCATCGGGCAGGGCCGCAAACAGGCCAAAACCGGGCTGGCCGCTTTCAGGGCTCAAAAAACCGGAAGCGAAAATTACCGCCGCCCCGCCCCGCAGACCTCTCAGGTCAGCCTCAAAAGAAGCCACCACCGTCGATTTATCATTACCAGGGGTGACTTCCAGGACATACTTTAAAGGAAGAACTGTTCCGTAATTTGAGAATTCGCTATATGTCAAACCATCGACCAGGGCACCGTAAGGCCAGCCCTTGACGCGTACGTCGACAGTAGGGGCGTCGGTGGCGCCGTGGAAAGCGATAAAATTGACGAAATAACCCCAGCGGGCTTTCTGGCGAATGTTATCACGCGGGAAAATATTGAAAGCAATATCACGACCGTCCGGGTTATCAGAAAAATTGTTCGGGTCGAGTACACCGTTGGCTATTGCCACATAAGTTTCATTTACTTCAAGAGTCACGGGGAAACTGGCGATAATATCATCGGCTGACAAGCTGTTACCCGGTGCCACGCCGATATTCAATTCAACACCGGCCGGAACTTCTACGAAAGGAGTTGCCTTACGGAAAGCGAAATCATTAAGGAGTAAATCACCGTTGACATAAACATCGACTGTTTCCGCGGCCGGGTCGGCCGCGTTGTGGATGACCTGCAGTCTGGCATTGCCGGCCAGGGAAGCCGTGGCGGTGACCGCCAGCAGCATGGTAATCGTTAAAATGGTTTTAAAGAATTTCATTACATCCTCCGTATCATTTTTCTTTTGTTTATGCATTGTAAAACCTTATGCCTTGCTGGTTGTAATTATGATTTCTTGCCCTTGGGCAGTACAACCGCGTCGATAATATGGATAACACCATTTTTACAGAGAATATCAGTGGCGATTATATTGGCGTTATCGACCATGACACCGTCTTCAGAGGTATTAATGGCGATATATTCGCCGTTAACCGTGGCGGCCTTGTCCAGCTTGACCACGTCTTCCGCCAGAACTTTACCGGGCACAACGTGATAGGTAAGAATAGCGGTGAGCTTTTCCTTATCATTTAGAAGAGCTTCTACTGTACCTTCGGGCAGCTTGGCAAAAGCCTCGTCGGTTGGGGCAAAGACGGTAAAAGGACCATCACCCTGTAATGTTTCCACCAGGCCGGCCGCTTTGACAGCCGCTACCAAAGTGTTAAATTTTTCAGCGGAAATAGCGGTTTCGACGATATCTTTCTTTTCGACTTTATCGGCCGAAGACGCGCTGTGGGTATGGGCAGCCTTGCTGCCGCAGGAACCGGCGAAGCCGAACGAAGCCAAAGCCAGAACCATAATTAAGGTCAAACTTAAAACATGATGTTTTTTCATGAGGAACCTCCAATAATTATTTAATGAATACATTTCGTCAGTACGAGTTGGGGGTGTCCCTTAACGGGACGCTACCCCCCAACGACGCTGAATGGACTTCAGCTGAAGAACCTGGTAAATGGCGGAAAGGCCAACCAGGATATAGACCAGGTTGCCGAGAGTACTACCGGCTCCAAAAATGGCGGCGACGAGGTCGAAATTCAAAAGGCCCACCAAGCCCCAATTAAGGCCGCCGATAACCAGCAGCGCGGCAACGATGATGTCAAAGGTTTTCATTTTTAACTCCTTCTTTTGGGTTTGTGTTACAACTTACAATAAATACAACAAGGGTCTGTATAGTATTTGTTCCAAATTTGTTTAAAATAATATTATTTTTTAT
>JAFGNW010000178.1 GCA_016926795.1 Candidatus Zixiibacteriota bacterium | reverse complement strand
TGATGGGAAAACCAGAAACCTACCGCCACCAAGTCGAAAAGGGCGGGCTTAAGCGGCAGGTGTGTCATATCCGCCCGAATAAAAGCCACCGGATTCCGGTATTTTTTCTTCCGGGCTTCATCGAGCATCTCCATCCAGATATCAAGGGCGATTATCGATTCGGCGGTTTCGGCCATTTTATCCGTCCAGTAACCGGTACCGCAGGCCAGCTCCAGCACTGTTCGGTTGGAGACATGGCTTTTTAGGCGATCGATCTCATCGTCGATTTCCCGGTGGCGACCCGGCACGTGCCGATAATAAATCTGTTCGTACTCGGCCGCCCGGTCGCGGTAATACTTTTTTGTCTTATGATCGCTCATCTTTCCGTAAAATCAATCCGGCCAGTTTCTCCCCCAGCTTTCGAGCTTCGGATAATATTTCCGGCTCATCGGCGGCTGTCCCCTTTTTGTTATAATCCTCGGAATGATATATCAAATGGCCCTGGTTGGTTATATCCAGCCACTTGAAAAACCCGGCGATAGTCCGGCGGGCGCCCTCGAACCAGCCCTGTTTACCGCCGACCAGGACCATCGCTCCTGGACGTTTCCGTTTCATCAGTTTGATAAAAGCATGGTCCGGGTCGATATGCTCGAAATCAGCCGGGCGGAAACAGTTGCAACGGTCGATAAGCATCTTAGCCTGGGCTGAGACAGTGTCGAAATACACCGGCGAACCGAATAATATACAATCGCATTCAACCAGCAGGCGATAAACGTCGTCAAGATCATCCTCGAAAAAACAATAAGCTGGAGTCGGGGCCCGGCCGCAGGCCTGACAGGGAATATAATTCAGTTCATTGAGTTTGATAAAATAATTCTCGACTTTCAGCTCGGGCTGCAGGTTATCGGTCAGGGCGGCGGCGGCGGCTCTCAGAATAATATCGGTCGAGGCACCCTCGACCGGCGAGGCGGAAATGCTTAATATCTTAATCAATTTCCTCGGCCTCCAGTTTTTCCAGCCGGGCGTAAAGGTCCAGGATTTCGTTTTCCAGTCGTTTTTTTTGTTCATGGGCCAGTTGAAGCTGCTCCCAATCGTCGGTTGGGATATTATTATTTATGTCTTCCGCGACCCGGTGCAATCGTTTTTCCAATCCGGCGATTTTACCGAGGGTCTGTTCGATTTCTTTCTTATGCCGGGCGCGGCGGCGGGACTGCTCCTTAAAATCAAGGTACGCCTGTTTCTGGTCGTCGTTTTTTACTTTTACGACCGTCTCGACCGGTGCGGTTTTTTCCAGGAAGAAAGAATAATTGCCGTCGTAAAAGTCAACCCGGCCATCGTCGATATGAATAATCCTGCCGACCACTTTATCGAGGAAATAGCGGTCATGGCTGACTATCAGACAGCAGCCGTCGAATTCGACAAGAGCGTTCTCGAGCGCCTCGCGGGCGTTAATATCCAGGTGGTTGGTCGGCTCGTCGAGAATGATAAAGTTGGCCGGATGGTACAAAAGCCGGGCCAGGCAGAGTTTGGTTTTTTCCCCGCCGGAAAGCGCCGCCACCGGTTTGAAAACGTCCTCGCCGGTAAAACCGAACCGGGCCAGAAACGACCGCATGGTGCCCCCTTCGGCCCGGGTGTCCACCTCCCAGATATTGTCCAGAATGGTGGCGCCGGTATTCAAATCCGAAAGCTCCTGGTCAAAATAACCGACATCGACCTTGTTACCCAGCTTGACAGCGCCGCTTACCGGGGCCAATTCACCGATGAGGGTTTTCAGGATAGTCGATTTGCCCGAACCGTTGCGGCCGATCAGGCCGATTTTATCCCCCCGGTAAATATCGAAGCCGACCTTTTCCACCACCGGGGTATCGCCGTAACCGAACGTAACCATGTCCACCGCCAGGACATGATTGTACGACCGACCGGAGAGGGAAACGTTGATGGTCGGCCCCCTTTCATCGCTTTTGGGTGGTGGGAGCCGCTTGATACGGTTGAGGTATTTGAGCTTTGACTGAGCCTGTTTGGTTTTCTGCCCGGCCATATTGCGCCGGATGAATTCCTCGATGCGCTTAATCTCTTCCTGCTGATGCTGGTAATGATGCTGCGCCAGACGCTGGCGTTCGGTGCGTTCGGCAAGATAATTCTCAAACGAACCATGATAGACTTCCAGCCGGCCAAAATTCATTTCCCATATTTTGGCCACCGTAGCGCGCAAGAAAGCGCGGTCATGAGAGACGATAATGCAGGCCTTGTCGAGTTTTTTGAGATACTCTTCCAGCCAGGTAGTGGATTCGATATCGAGATGGTTGGTCGGCTCGTCCAGAAGCAGCAGATTGCCCTTCCCCGCCAGAAGGCGCGCCAGCCCGGCCCGGTTCTTCTCCCCCCCGGAAAAATTGCTCAGGCGGTCTATAAAACGTTCCTCACTAAAACCCAACCCCTCGAGAATTATCTTTATCTCGTTTTCTATATCAAAGCCGCCTTCGGTTTCGAACCGGTGCTGCAGAGCGCCCAGGCGGTTGAGAGTTTCCCGGTCGTGCGGATTGTCGGCCAGGTAATGCTCCAGGGTTCTTATTTCCTCCCGCATTGAAAACAAATCTTCACGAGCCCCGGCGACAAACTCGAACAGGGTTTCGTCGAGGTAATCCGATTTCTCCTGCTCGATATAATCGACGATACAATTGCGGGAACGGTTGATGACGCCGCTGTCGGCTTCCTGCTTCCCGGCCAGAATCTCCAGCAGGGTTGTTTTGCCGACACCGTTTTTACCCACCAGGCCGAGTACCTCGCTGCTGCTGATGGTGAACGAGACCGTATCGAGAATAATCTGGTCTTTGAATTTTTTGGAGATTTTCTCGGCCGCCAGCAGGGTCATGATTTACTCCTCGGGCGGGGCGCTGCGGGCCAGGATGATTTCCAGAATAACAAAAATAACCGCCAGCCAGAGGAAAAGCTGCCAGAGCTCCCGGCCATAGCGGAACTCCGAGATGACCGAAGCCAATTCCCGGTCATCCTGAAGGTTTCGATAATCGCCGACACCCAGGGCGGCGGCGAACCGGTCCCGGTCGGCTGCGGTCAGGTCGTTCTCAGCCGGGTCGATATTTACCGCGAACCGGTCTATTTCCCGACCCTGATAACGGATACTGTAAATACCCGGCAGGTCGGTCGGAGCGACCTTAACCACCAGCGCGCCCTGGTCCTCCTCGGGGGGAATATTATAACGGCTGCTGTCGGGTGTAATCAGCTCCACCGGGTAGGCAATCGAACCGGGCAGCGAAAGCGAACGGGTGATGCGGTTCCCGGTGTAAAGCCGTAAATCCAGTGATGACAGGTCCGAGGCCAGGTACTCAGCCACTCGGGAGACGAACGGCACGAAAAAGGCATGACCGGTAAAATCGGAATATTCGGGCGCCATCGGCCCGGTAAAAGTCAGCACCTTGCCCGAGCCGAAGACGGTCTCGACCAGGGCCGGCCGGTCGCCGCTGAAACGTATCAGGGTACGGACGTTATCCTGCAAACTCAATTTCGGCAGGGTATAAAATTTAATCTCCGGGGGTTTGTTTTCCTCGAAGCCGTACACCGAAAAAATCGGGTGGTTCATCTCTATCGACTGCAGGGTATAATAGCCGGCCCGGGAGAAAACTTTCTGCGCCGGTTCCCTATAAACGACCCCGGTGACGTTGGTCCAGTTATTGTTGAAATAATCAATATTGGTGCCCCCACCGTAGGTCACCAAGAGAGCTTTACCCCGGCGGACGAAAGATTTCAGACGATTGGTATAAGTGGCGTTCAGCTCGGGCGCGCCGGCCAGGAAAATAACATCGTAATCGTCGAAATTGACGCCGGATAAATCCTCCGGCCGCGCTTCCTTGACCGACCAGAATCTTCCGAGGGTATTGTCGGGCACCAGCGCCAGAGCCATGTACGGCCCGGCGTAATCACCGTTAATAACGAGCAGATTGAACCGTTCGGGAATGTTGAAACTGAAATAATAACGGTTGTCGGGCATGTATTTGTCGTCGGCAATCTCGACCCAACCGCTGTGAAAGCCGGTGCGGGAAACCGCCTGGGTGAAGCGCACCTCGGTTTCGCTTTCGGCATCGATTTCGAAATCGGTCTGCGAAACCCGCTTGCCGTCGATAAACAGCGATGCCAGAATATCTTTTTTTATTTCCAGACCGTAATTTTTCACGGTCGCCGCGAGGTCAAAATTATAACCCGGCTGAATCAGCTGACCGCCGAAATCAATCGCCGTCAGACCGCAGTTGTCGTTTTCTTCCAGCGGTAAATCGACGAAATAAACCTCCGCCGCGAAATCTTTCAGCAGCGTTTTTTCCGGCAGGGATTTTTTCTGCCGGTCGGTAACCAGATAAATTTCCCGGTTGAGATTCCGGGCGCCGCTCAGCAGTTCCACCGCCAGTTCGAGGGCGGTCTCGAGCTCCGCGCGGGTGAAGTTGATTTTTAAAAGGTCCAGTTTTTTCAATGCCACCGCCGCCGAACCGAAAGCGATTTCCTCTCCGGCACCGGTCAAATTCCCCAGCGGGATAAGGCTCACCCGGTCGGACTGACCGAAAGTCTCCAGCAGTTCCTTTGTCCTCTGACGGGCGATTTCAAACAAATTGCCGTCGGCGACAAAGCGGTTCATCGAGGCCGAGTTGTCGAACAGCACCACCGCCGAAACCGCTGCATGGGAACCGACCAGGTCGCTTTTGGTAGTGGGGCGGGCGAACGCCATCACCGCCGCCAGGATTATCAGCATCCGCAGCAGCAAAAGCAGCCACTGGCGGATTTTTAGACGCCGCACCTGCCGCCGCTGCATGGCTTTCAGATATCGCAGCGAGGAAAACTCGACTACCTTCACCCGCCGTCTGGACAACAGGTGAATAATAAGCGGTATTAAGGCGGCCGCCGCCGCCAGGAGAATGGTGGCATTTAAAAAATTAATCATAACTATTGTTGATACGGCTTATCGAGGTATTTCCGGGCCTCGTCCTGGCAATAGACCGGCGATGCCAGAGAAAGCACCCGACCATAATGTTCCCGGGCAATTTCCCGTTCACCCCGGACGTCGGCCAACTTGCCCAGCCATAAATTAATCAGTCCCAGGTAAAACGGCCGCGTTTCCAGGTACAGGGCGACATTCAGATATTCGTAAGCCGTACCGAAATCACCCAGCCCCATATTGGCCACACCCATCCACAAATGGTTGGCGGGCGAGACATTGTTGCCCTGTAAGATATTGCCCTCGATGGACACCACCTCGGCCAGATACCGTTCGGCGGCGGTCTTATCGTCTTTGTTTCCCGATTCGAGGAAGATATTGCCCAGCATCACCCGACTCTCCCCCTGGGCGGTAGCGTCCATCGGCTGCTCAATGACCTTGAGAAACAACTCGCGAGCTTTGTTTCGGTCACCCCGGTAGTAACTGTTCAGCGCCAGGTTGAACCGAATCATATTGTCGGCTGTATCCAGCGACCGCGCTTTCTCGAGGTTACTGTATGCGGAATCGTAATACCCGTTCATCATCTGGTAATTGCCCAGAGCCATCCAGCCGCGGGCATCAGCACTGTCCAGTTCGACGAGCAGTCGCTGGGTTTCCGTAGCCCGGTAATAATCGCCGGTGAAGAAGTAAGCCCGCACCAGTTTGGTCAGGGCTGTCGAGGAATCCTCCCGCTTAATCACCCGGGTCATCAGGTCCTGATAAAATTCAAGCATCCGCCGGTAATCGAACGTCACTTCCGCCTGCTGGGCATAATAATCCAACTGTTGCGTGGTAATGCTGACCGTGTCCAGATAATGCCGCCAGTCCTTTTCCAGTTCCGGTAATTTTTTACCGTAGGTCTGTTCGATAGACTCTTTGAGGTTCAAATCATCGGCCCGGCGGTACAGCTGCAAAAAGACGTCGATTTTGTACTGGTTTATCAGAAACCGGACAAAACTGCCCGCCATGCGGTCGGCCAGGTACGGGTCGGCTTCGAGATAATTGAAAGTGTTCATCAGCGTTTCGAGCGGCGGCGGATTGTCTTTCGCGGCAATCTTCTTCATATCGTAATTGACGAAAGAAAGATAGTTGGCGAAACCCTCGGAAAGAAACGGCGGGGCATAGCCGTAATTGCGGAAGATGGAAGCCTGCAGCAGCACGAACGGGTCAACCGAATTGATGTCCTTGCCGAAGAGAACGAAGGCGTTGTTGCGGGTAGGGTCCACCATCATCCCGAACCTTCGGTCCCAGATAACCGAATAAATCGGGCAGGGACAGAGAAAGACCGAATACTTGCCGGGCAGGTTGAAATTATTCAAATCACGAAAGAGCCGGAAGCGCTCTTCCAAAAGTCCCTTGACCGAATTCCAGTAAAAATCGCCGTAAGTGTTCGGCACGTAATACAGGTCGGTATAAGCGGTCGGGTCGAACTTGAAATTATCCGCGAGGTAATGAACATAGGTACAGGGAAAGGGATTCAGGTCGCTTTTTTCAAGGGGCGTGAAAAGCATCGAAAAAACCGTCCCGTTCTTGCCGCTTAAGTTATCGATACGGGCCGGCAGGCCGTACTCGACCTGGAAACTGCGGGCGATGGCGTCCGCCTGAGGGGACAGCGTGAAAACATGGGTATTGAAAAAGACCTTATTACTGTCAACCCGGGTTATTTCGATTTCAAACGAAAAATTGACCAGAAAACCGTAGGCGCGGACACCTTCCAGAAGCCGGGCGGTATCCGAAACGAGTTTCACCTCCCGGTCGTTGGCGGCATCTTGCTGGTAAACCTCGAACGTAAAGCGCACCGCGTTATCCGCCAGGGCGGCGTTTCCGAGACAAAAGGCTAAAATAACTATCAAACAGGCTGTAATTCTCATCATTTAGTTATACCTTAAAAAAGGGCTAAAGATTAACGATTTATTTTATACGCTCACGGCGTCGCTTTCCAGAATCAACCGGCCGTCTTTCAAAACCGGCAGGACCGGCAGAGCGTCCACCTCGGTGGCAAACTCGACATCGTCTTTGAAGCCGAGCGAGGCCAGGCTGCGCCCGTGTTCCCCCTGGGCAATCGATTGCCGGATGGCGGTCTTGTTGGCCCGGTACAGAAGCAGCGCCAGCGACCCGGCGTCGCTTAAGACAACCTCTTTTTTATGCATGGTGCTCAACAGGTGAATCAACATCCCGCCGCAAAGGGTATCCTCGATGGAAAAACCCCCCTTCTCCCCGGCGCAGACAATCATCACATCGCGGTTTTCCCCAGCGACTTTTTGCGCCGCCCGGGAGACGTTCACCAGCCCGCAGGATACAATAAGCCGGGCCTTATTGGCCTGGTTGAAGATAGCGGTGCCGTTAGTGGTCGTCAGGATTATGTATTTATTTTTGACGACTTCATCGGTAAATTCCAGCGGTGAGTTACCGAGATGGAAATTCTCGATTTTCACCCCATCGCGTTCCCCCGCCAGAAGGGCGTTGTCAGCGCCCAATTTGCTTCGCATCTCGACGGCTTCGCCGGGTCCGGCGGTGGGTATCACACCCCGGGCACCGGCTTTCAGAGAGGCGCAAATCGAGGTCGAGGAACGCAGGACATCGATCACCACCACCGTCTTATCGCTTACATTGGCCCGCTCGAACGGCAGGGGAGTTAAAAACAGCTTAATATCCATTTCGACTCTTACTTGTGCGTACCGTTTTTATAAAACGGCGGTTTTACCACCACCGCCGGGAATCTCTTCTTGCGAATATCGATTTCTACCGCGCTGCCGCTTTTCGAAAGCTCACGCGGGACATATCCGAGCGCGATCGGTTTCTGCAGCGACGGCGAGAACGTACCCGAAGTCACCTGCCCGACCACCTTTTCATCGCTGTAAATATCGTAACCGTGGCGGGGAAAAACCTTGTCGTTCATCTCCAGGCAGACCAGGCGGCGCGGGGGTTTTTCCTCTTTCTGTCGGGCGATTATATCTTTGCCGATAAAATCCTTTTCCAGATTTACAATCCAGCCCAAACCAGCCTCGATAGGTGTGGTGGTCTGGTCGATATCGTTACCGTATAGAGCCATTTTCATCTCCAGCCGCAGTGTATCGCGGGCGCCCAGGCCGATCAGCTCCATATTGAATTCCCTGCCCGCTGCTATCGCCGCTTCCCATAAGGTCGCGCAATGTTCGGGGGGAATGTACAACTCGAAGCCGTCCTCACCGGTATAACCGGTCCGGGAGAACATCAACTCCACCCCGGCAATTTCGGCCGTGACATGATGATAGTACGGTATTTCAGCCAGGTTGTAGGACGTCATTTTAGCCAAGACTTTTTCGGCGTTCGGACCCTGGATAGCCAGCAGGCCGAAATCATCGGAATGATTTTCCAAAACAGCATCGCCCTCGAGATGCGAGGACAACCAGGCGAAATCCTTATCGATATTGGCGGCGTTGACCACCAGGAAAAAGCGGTCTTCCATCCGGTAGACCAGCAGGTCATCGACAATCCCGCCGTTATCATAAGTCATGCAATTGTACTGAATTTCCCCCGATTTCAAAACGGCGACGTTATTCGTCGTGGTTTTCTGCAGGAACGCCAGGGCGTCGTTCCCGGTTACCTCGAATTCCCCCATATGGGACAGGTCAAACATGCCGACATTTTTCCTCACGGCCAGGTGTTCCTCGGTTATCCCCTTATATTGAATGGGCATATAATATCCGGCGAAAGCCACCATTTTGGCTCCGGCCGCTTCATGATACTCACAAAACGGAGTTCGTTTGACTATAGCTTTATTTGACATTTCCAAATACCTCGCGAGTCAATTTTAATATCAGACTGTAATAAAAAGAGATAGGCCAAAAAGTCAATACTCAATAGTATTTGATAAATACCTTCAAATAACAAATTAAGACAACTTTTATCACATAGATTCCCCCGGCTAAAGCCGGGGTTCTTACTTTTACAGACCTGCGGTCTGACCTGCTATTCGCTACGTCGCTTAGCTCGCAG
>JAFGNW010000177.1 GCA_016926795.1 Candidatus Zixiibacteriota bacterium | reverse complement strand
TATTCTTCGGGGAAATGCAGTTTTGTCTGTTGCGGTTTGTTTATCGTCGTTTTATCTATTTTACTTTCTTTGCGGCCGACCAGTTCATTGCCCAGGATGGCGGTCGCACAATTGCCGAGAGCGTCTTGAATATCCTCAACCCTGACCGTCTGCGCCCAAAGGGTGTGTTTGGAACGCAGCGAATCCTCGAAATGACCGGTATAGGTTTCCTCGACCAGCCTCTGTAAATGCTTTTCCTTATCCCGCCAGTTGACGTGCACGGACAGGGAATACACCCCCCGCGATTCGGGGGCGAGATTTTCGGATAACATCACCAGATACTGATTCTCACGAGTATAAAGCCGCAGGGCCAGTCGGATGCGCCGACCGGAATCCAGTTGTTTTTCTTCCGGGTCGGGAGGAAAAACCTGCAGACATTCTTCCCAGGACTTGGCATCGGGATAGGCGGGAAATTTTACCTCGGCCAGCCAGGCCAGAAACTCTTCCTTGACCTCGTCGGTATCTATCAACGGTTGGGATTGTTGAATCTCCTTTTGCAGCAGTTTCTGAAGGTCTAATTTTAAGGACATGCACCCTCCTTTGACAAATAATACAGCCGGATATATATTATAATTTTTGTATCGGCCGGATTGAGCGAACAAAATATGTTTTTTTTACCGGGTTGGATGTCGTGGAAGCGTAATTAACAGGTTGCCTTGACCTTAAAGATATTATATCCTTGTTTTGTAAATTGAGAAGGCGACAATGAATCTGATTATATTGACAGACAGCGATAAACTTGACGATACCCGGTATCTTTTACAGGACTATCGCGCCGAGCATATCAGAACGGTTTTGAAGTTGGAAGCCGGGGGCTCTTTTGAAATCGGTCTGCTCAACGGGCCTCGGGGGAGGGCTGTAATCGAGAAAATATCTGCAAAAGATATAACCGTGAGAGTCGAGAATCTCGAAAATATTCCGCCGCCGGAACTGACGGTCGACCTAATCTGTGCCCTGCCGCGTCCCCAGACCTTGAAGAAAGTATTGTTTACTTCGGCTATGATGGGGGTGCGGTCTTTGCATCTGATCCGGGCCAACCGGGTGGAGAAGAGTTATTTCCAGTCGCCTTTGCTCGAGCCGGAAAATTACGTTCCCCATCTTATTGAGGGACTCAGCCAGGGTAAACTGACCCGTTTGCCTGAGGTGGTCGTTCATGACCGGTTCAAAGTCTTTTTCGAGGATACCCTGCCGGGTCTAGAAAGAAACTCAGATATCAAGCTAGTTAAGCTGGCCGCCGACCCGGAAGCTAAAGGAGATTTAGGGGAAATCATGGACAAAAAAGCAAGCTGGCTGCTATTTGCTATCGGTCCCGAGGGGGGCTGGGTGCCGTTTGAAATCGAGACAATGGAAAAGACGGGATTTCGAAGGTTCACCCTTGGCCGCTGGCTGTTGCGGGTAGAGCACGCCGTCACCGCGACTCTGTCGCAACTGGAGCTTTTATATCGTGAATCCGGAGGATAACCATCACCGCCGGCGTAAAGTACATCCTGGTTTCGACCGTCTTTTTCGCGCTGATGAATATCGGCGTGAAATACCTGGATCAAATCCCCGCTTATGAAATAGTTTTCTTCCGAGCGCTGGTCTCGCTGGTGGTCTGTTATTTTCTGTTGTTGAAAGCGCGCCTCAGCCCCTGGGGGAACAACAAAAAATACCTGCTCCTGCGCGGTCTGGCCGGCACCGCCGCTTTGATGATGTATTTCTACACCCTGCAGAATATGCCCCTGGCCAGCGCCGTGACGATTCAATACCTATCGCCCATTTTCACGATTATCATCGCCGGCTTCCTGCTCCAAGAATATCCCCGCCCGGCTCAATGGCTGTTTTTTTTCGTTTCGTTCGGTGGGGTAGTGATGATCAAGGGGTTCGACCCCCGTATCACCGTCACCGAAATGACAATCGGGGTCGCGGCCGCGGTGTGCTCGGCTCTGGCTTACAATTTCATTCGCAAGCTCAAGGATTTCGACCATCCCCTGGTGGTGGTTTTTTATTTCCCCCTGGTGACCGTTCCGATTATCGGTACCTACACCGTTTTTCACTGGGTCAGCCCGAACCCCAAAGAATGGATAATTCTGATTTTAATCGGCCTGGCCACAACGGTCGCCCAGATTTTCATGACCAAAGGCTACCAGCTCGAAAAAGCCGCCAATATCAGCAATTTTAATTATCTCGGTACGGTTTACGCTATCTTATTCGGTTATTTCATATTCTCGGAGACAATCGGCGTTTACGGTTTTCTGGGAATTTTTCTGATACTTTTCGGAGTCGTCACAGGCAGTCGCTTTCGACAGAAAGCCGTGTGAACAAAAAAAACGACCGCCGAAAACGACGGTCGTTTTTTCTCGAAATTTTTTCATGCTATTTATTTTTACCTTTACTCTTAGTCTTTGAGGGAGAGTCTTCTTTGGCCGCTACCCTGGCTTCTTTTTTAGCCTGCCCCTTGTTCTTTTTGACTTCGGTATTGATGTCGATAAAATTCTTGCCGTTTTCGCGCATTTTAACGACTTCGTCGGGGGAGCAGCCGTAATGTTCGGAGATGAATTTGAGGTTGACGAAATTGACGATATCGCCATCGGTAAGTTTAATTTCCCGCCATTGGTTGCGTTCGCGGTTTTTGAAGTGCCCATATGCCTTGCCGTAGGGGGGGCCGGAAACCTCTTTGACCGGCACGTAGTAAATCTCCGCCGAGAGGCCGAAATGAGCCGTGATTTCCATCCAGGATTTGCCGCCCAGGCGAAGTTTGATAATCGCTTCCGGGGTTGTCCCGGTTCGTTTGGCCAGGAAAAAGACCACCGGCATTTCCTCGTTGGGGATATTTTTCTGTCTGACGATGACTATCTCTTTTTCGGGGACCCGGTAATGCTCGCCCACCGCCAGATAAAAACTCTTGATGCCCTCTTCACCGACCGACAGGCCGAAACTCACATCAGCCCGCCCCGGGGAAGCGGTAAAACATCCCATAAAAAACAATAAAACCATGGAAATTAAAACCTTGCGCATATGAACCTCCCTTTCGAGGTGAAACGGTATCGTTAAAATATTCAAGCTATAAACAGTTATATCGGCAGAGGGAAGAGAGCTTTTAAGTAATAAAGAAGGAATGTTTTTTTTTTCGAAAGATGATATCCGCCGGGATAATCGATATCCCGGCAGTATCCTATTTCAGAAGCTCTTCGATTTTAGCGACTAAATCTTTATCCAGAGGACCGGTCTGCGGGTCGAAACGGCCGGTCACGGTGCCGTTTTTGTCCAACAGAAATTTGGTGAAATTCCAGGGAATCTCTCCGGGGAAAGCGGATTTTTCGGTCAGATAAACATAAAGCTGATGCTTGTCCTCACCCTTGACGCTGATTTTGGACATCATCGGGAAAGTGACATCGAACCGACTGGTACAGAAATTAAGTATTTCCTCGTTAGTCCCCGGTTCCTGGCTTCCAAAATTGTTAGCCGGAAAACCGATTACCACCAGTCCCCGGTCCCTGTATCGGCGATAAAGCTCCTCCAGTTGTTCATACTGTTTGGTAAAGCCGCAGCGGCTGGCGACGTTGACCAGCAAATAAGCTTTGGCTTTGATTTTATCGAGACAGGTTTCCTCGCCAATGATGGTCTGAAAGGGTACGTCAATCGTTTTAATCGAATCGTTTTTAATTTTTTCCGCGGGGGTGTCTTCGTTTTTTTTGACTTTATCCACCGCCCCGGCGATATTGAACGTTAGGAATAAAACCGTCAGTAAAATTACGGTTAGTTTAAAAAACATTGAAGCCTCCGGATATTAACGTCATTTGCGTATTCTCGATAAACAACGGTGTGAACCGGGAGGTTCCCCTGCTGCGGGAATAAGGTGTGCGAAAAGAAATTATTTACCTTTGCGAAACCACTGGAAAGGATGCAGGAGGTGATGGCGTGAGAAATAATGTGCCTGATCCAGTTCCGGGTCCCGGGCCATGCGGACATCTTCGACCGTATAGAAAGCCTCGGGGGAGTATTCTTTGACTTTTTTGAGCAAGTCTTTGAGATGGTTTTTCCGGACGATGGTAAAGATAACGGTTTTGGGTCCCAGGGCACCCTCGGCCTCGATATAGGTAAGGCGGTAATTTTGCGCGATAAGATAGACTATCAGGTCGGCCGCTTCGCGCGGGATGATAATCCGAACCATAAGCTTGCCGATAGCCAGCCGGCGTTCGATGGACATGCCCACGTAGGTTCCGGTGGCAAACCCTGCAGCGTACGCGATAAAATTTTCCCAGCTGGTAAGGTTGCTCATTATCTGGCTGATAGCTATAAGCCAGATAAGAATCTCCCCGAAAGCGAGCAGGGTGGCTAATGCCCGATTGCCCCGACTGACCAGAATAATGCGAATCGTTCCCATCGAAACATCGATAATGCGGGCGAAAAAGATTAAAAACGGAATAATGTAGGGCGGCAGGAAAGACAACTCGTTAATACTTACGGAATCCATAAAAATATCTGTTGATTAAATTACCTTCGCGGTAAATATGCGACATAAAAAACCCTTTAGCAACAAATTCCGGGCGATTTTTTTAAAGTAAAGGCAATTAAGCGCTTCCATTCTATGCGACCCCGGAAAATTTTTTAAGACGACTTAAATTTTTAGTGCCTTTTTATAAAAATTTCGTATATTATGTTTGAAAGCAGCATTGATTAGCACGCAACCCGGGGTTTTTACGTTAGATAGCTATATTGTTTAAAATATATTCTACACAGCCTGTAAACGTATAGCATAAAGGGAGGTGCCTTATGAAGACCTTTGTTTTGATGACAAAAGTCGCGACGCCGGAGGCGCAACTTGTTGAGGTCGGTGCTAAGTTGCGGAATCAGGATCGAAGCCGCTGCGTTTGGTTTCGACAGATAAAGCAGTTATGTCCGGAAGTTAATTTCCTGGCTCATTATGCGCTGCTCGGATACTGGGATTATATGGATATTTACGAGGCCCCGGATGAAGAAACCGCCGCCAAAGTATCGATGCTCAGCCGCGCCCACGGTGCCCATCTGGTAGAAAGCTGGTCGGCCATTCCTTATGAAAAGCTTCGTGAACTCGCCGAAGAAATCGATAAATTGAAAGAAGGCGAGGACATCTAGAGAGCTCCCGTTTCAGACAAGTTGCTTTTCTCGGGGGTTGCCGAAACGTCTTTTTCGGTACCCCCGTTTTATATACATTCCAGGCGACCGCAGGATACTACTTGACTGAAAATATTTATTTTGTTATTTAAGCCGTATATTTGTCTTTTTGCCTGTGTAGGCCGGTCTTTACTGTTCGAGAATCACCGTGTTATCGTTACTTGACATAACCTCACCGTATTTTTCCGACAACCACTGGCACGATTATCACGGGCTTTTACGCCAGTTGAAAGAACGCTACAAATCCTTTTGTCGGGACGTTCCCTGGCAAGAATTCAAAAATACGATGCTTTCCGAAGCCGCTAAAGAAGCGTGTTATTATCGGGCAGTTATATTCGAACAGGACGTTGCCGTCGGTTGGGTGAGCCTGCGGGCTTTTAATTTTGGCCGGCCGGAGCAAATGGTTTTCAGCGATTGCGACGCTCTTTACAACAACATTCCGGAGAGCATCAGAAAAATCGCAGCCCGGCAACTGACCGAATGGATGGTCTTCCGGGACCTTCGGGAAACCTTCATGGTGGCGTTTGGCCGGCGTTTGACAGCCGTAGCGGATGCCTGGGGGGGACAGCGCTTGAACGGGCTGAACGAATTTGTCCTCTATCGCAACCGGGCCAATAACGAGGTTCTCCATGAATGGCTGGATACAATTCCCCGAAGGAACGAGAATTTGCACCTTGAATTTTTTCCGGAGACACCCGAAAACTGCCTGGAGGAGCTGGCCGTTCTGTTGACGGATCTTCTGTGCGACATGCCAGAGGAGGGGGACGGCGGGATGAACTACAAAGTATCGGTCGAGGATATGAAAAAACAGATTATCTGGCGCCGCGAGAATAAGGTACCATCACATAAAGTCATCCTGTTCAACGAGAGGAACGAACCGGTTGGTGTTAGCATGGCTGAAATCAGCCTCGCCAATCCCAGCAGCGCCTCCCAGGCGATGACCGGGGTGCGGCAGGATTATCGCAGCCGGAGGCTGGCCCGCTGGCTGAAAGCCGCCCTGTATTTCAAACTCGGTGAGGAATTTCCGACAAACGAAAAAATTATCACCGTGATGCGGGCCGTCAATGAACCCATGCAGAAAATCAACGCGCAAATGGGTTATGTTCTGGAACGCGAGGGAACCGAGTTTAAAGTTGAACTGAAAAAACTGAAAACTTATCTTAACGGTTAAAAAAAATATTGTTCTTCTTTTTGAAAGAATGAGCGAGGGTCAAAGATGAAGGCTTACCTGAGATTATTACTGGTAATATTAACGGGTGCCGCTATATATTTTTCGGGTTTGTATGTCGTTCCGAAAATTGGTTTCATAAAAAACGTTATCAATAATACTTTTATTGACAGCAGTAACGTTACCCAAGCCACTTTTCTGGTAATGTCCCTGGTCCTGATGCTGGTTCTGGGCAGAGGGAAATTCAAAGAGTTCGGCTTCAGGGGAACCGCCCTGAAACCCCTGGGCTGGTCGGTTCTGATAAGTATTCCGGTTGAGCTGGGTATGATAATATTCGCGATGTTCATGATGAGTATGGCTGGTGGACCGCCGGAAAATATGGATCAGATGGCCCCGAAAAGTTTCTGGGGAATGGTTATATCGGTCTGGATAGTCGCCAGTACCTGCGAGGAAATCCTCTACCGCGGTCTTCTGTACGGTTTGATGAAACCTTTGAAGAAATACGGATTCAAGCTGGGGAATCTTTTCGTCAGCCTGCCGGTTATCATTTGCGCCGTAATGTTCGCTCTGGGACATCTCTGCCTGCTGAATATCATGCCGGGTATTATGCTTTTTAATATTATCCTGTCCTGTTTTCTGCTGGGGCTTATCGCCGGCTACTTCAGGGAGACCACCGGCAGCCTGGTGCCGGCGGTAGCCGTGCACATGACTTTCAACATTATAGGTTTTGTCGTCCCGCTGCTGTTGAGTTCGCTTATGGGTTTTTAAGAAGAAATACAAAACGGGGGTACCTGTGAACGAGGTAAATAGAATTCTTAAACTGCTCGAGGTTTCCTTCGACAGCGAGGGCTGGCTGTTTCCGGGCATGAACGATTCCCTGATAGGCGTAACCTGCGAAGCAGCGACCCTCCGACCTATCGTCGCCGCGCACAATATAATTGAAATCGTACAACACGTAGCCCGGTGGGAAGATACCGCCTTTAAATGGCTGACGGGGGAGAAGCCGGAGTTGATTTATCGGCCGCCGGAAGTCTGGGACTGGTCTGAAATCAATGAAGGCTCCGAAGAACAATGGAGCGCGGCGGTGAAGGAAATAAGAGCCAACCATGACCGGCTGGTCGCCGCGGTGGCCCAACTCGACGACCGGGATTTATCGAGGAGGGTACCGAAGGGCGATTATACGGTGACAGAACTGCTGCACGCTATAATTCAGCACAACCTCTACCATGCCGGCCAGATAGCCCTGTTAAAAAAAGCGGCCCGATGACTATACCGGGCTTACACGCTCCGAATTAATCTTCAGGGCTTTTCTGATTAAAACAAAAATGACAATTGTCAAAATTAATTGAACCAGGGCGACGGCGTTGAACAGCATATCCTCCGGAGTGAACAGACCCGCGTAGGACAATTTATCGGAGGGAAACAGGTATTTTATGAAAGTCAGGTAACCCGCGATATTTAAAATAAACACCGCCATAAAAGGAAAATAGAGTCTCCGCGCGGTCTGTTTAATCCGGTCGCTGTCCTTTCGAAAATGCCGGATCACAGTCATGAAGATGTTCCAGAACCCCCAGATATTATAGACCGGGACCAGCAGGCGGATGACGGCCGCGGCCGGCTTGACCGGGTAACCTGGATAGAAAACGGCCAGTTCCTCATGGACCCGGTATAGCCATACGGAAAAGAAAACAAGAGCAGTCAGGATGGTGACTATCAAAATAAATCCGAGGACGATGAAAAAGCGGTATTCCTCCGACTGCAGGGGGTTTCCCAGGTAATCGTGCAGGTCGTACATAATCAGGGTTATCACGATTTCGAGAAGCATCAGGAAAGACAGAAGGCTCAGCACCACCGGGGCGGTTTTCTCGGAACGGCGTTTGGCGGAAACTTCGTTTTTGTCTCGAGGAGGCTGAGCCGGGAAGGTTTTCGGTTTGTCCTCGCGAGCTGTTTCCGGGATAACGCCCCCCTCGGGGACGATGTTTCCGGCGCCGCAATTTTTGCATCGGGCGGTCTCGCCCGGTGATAAATGCCTGATGATGATTCGCGCGCCGCATTGTTGACAGGAAAATTCTATCGGCATGGAAATATATTAGCCGGTATATAAAAGGTTGTCAATGGTTTGTTTGATGTGTTAAAGCTCGGTCATATCTCCGCCTGTAAAACATCGAGGTATTTGTAACCGCTGCCGGTAATAAAAACGACTATTTTATCGGACGTTTTGACGAAGCCGGTTTCAATCAGTTTTTTCAGGCAGGCCAGCGAAGCCCCGCCCTCGGGCGCGGCGAAAATCCCTTCCCTGGCGCCCAGTTCTTTGGTATCGCGGATAATGTCCTCGTCCGAAACCGCCAGCGCTGTGCCATGGCTGTCGCGGACGACCCTGAGAATTAAAAAATCGCCCACCGCCGAGGGGACCCGAAGGCCTGCCGCTAAAGTGGTTGGGTTGGGGAATTCATCGGCCCTTTCCAGACCCTGCTCGAACGCGCGGGGGATAGGGGCACAGCCCTCGGCCTGAACCGATACCATTCTTGGCCGGCGCGAATCGATAAGCCCCATTTTTTCCATTTCGTCGAACGCTTTCCACATGCCGATAATCCCTGTCCCGCCGCCAGTGGGGTAGATGATAACATCGGGCAGCTTGAAATTGAATTGCTCGGCGAGTTCATACCCCATGGTTTTTTTGCCCTCGATCCGGTATGGCTCTTTCAGAGTGGCCATCGAGAACCAGCCCTCGTTTTTGACTTTTTTGGCAGCCCTGGCGCCACAGTCTTTGATAGTGCCCTCGACCAACTCGATTTGCGCGCCGTGGTAAACACAGTCGACCAGAAATGACGCCGGAACATCTTTGGGCATTATAATCAGGGCCTGCATGCCAGCCCGGGCAGCATAAGCGGCCACCGCCGAACCGGCGTTACCAGCGGTGGGAATAATGACTTTCTTTATACCGAGCTCCCGGGCACGAGAAACGGCCATCCCCAGACCCCGGGCTTTGAAAGAGCCGGTCGGATTGACCGATTCGTCCTTGAAATATAGATGGGACAGACCCAGTTCCGCCCCGATGGCTCGCGACGGCAACAGGGGCGTGCCGCCCTCGCCGAGGGTGATGATGTTGGTATCGTTTTTAACCGGCAGGACTTCCCGGTATTTCCACATTGAGTCCGGACGGGATTTAAGTACTTCCCGGGTCAAATACCGCCCGGCCTCGTTGTAGTCGTAATCGACCAGGAGCGGTCCGCCGCATAGACATAGATTTTGAACGGAGTTTATATCAAATCGAGCCCGACATTTAGAACAATACAGGTCGGTGACGGTGGAATTGGTTGGCGGCATGGCTTTCTCCCGCGTTAATCCGGTTGCTGTTTTTGGGGGATTATAATGATTTTCGACGGTTGTGTGAACTTATTTTTTCAAACGCTCCCAGTCTTCCCGGAAAACCTGGTAAATGTAAGACTCAACATCGACCGTGTAGGCCCTCATCTCTTCCGGAAAACGGTAGGTATGCTCACCCACCTTTTTGCCGCCCACTTTTTCCTGCATTCTCTGTGATGCGATATTGTTTTTATTGGGGGAAGCCTTGACCGCCCGACAAGCCGTGTGGGTGAAGAGATAATCAACCAGCCCCCGCTTGATTTCCGTGCCGTATCCCTTGCCCCAAAATTGCGGCAGGAGCTTGATATCGGTCTCGCTGATGCCGTTCTCATCCGGTGAACCCAGTTTGCACTCGCCGACTGGCTCGCCGGTGGCTTTCAGTTCCACAACCAGCCGGGTATTGAACTCGGTCGTAACCTGTTGTTCGAAACCGGAGCGGATGGCCTCGCGGGTGATTTTCAAACCGTACGGAAAGCCGACGTTGGTCATGACCTTCGGGTCGGTGCAGAGGCGGTAAAAGAACTCGACGTCGCTGTCGGAGGGTTCGGCTTTGCGAATAACCAGTCTGTCGGTTTGAAAAACCATAAAATTACTTTTTCGATATGACCGGGAATTAACTTATATGAACTTTTGCATCCAGATTACATCGAAATCTTCGCCCCATTTACGGCCGATGCATTTAAACCGGCCGCATTCGACAAAGCCGTGCTTTTTGTGAAAATTTATACTCTGCTCGTTTTTCGATGAAATGCTAGCCACCAGGGTGTCGATGCCTCTTTCCCGGGCGTCTTCTATCAGTCGGTTCAATAGTATTGTTCCCAGGCCCCGGCCGGTATGGGCCGGCGCGAGGAAATAGGACAACTCGGCTACCCGGGTAAAAGTTTCCGCCGGGTGATAGGGGTGTATCATCCCGAATCCGGTGACTTCGCCCTCTTCCGATTCGACCGTGTAAATCGGGTGGTCGCCGGCAACCCGCCTGAGAATTTCGACGAAGGTCGTGTCGATTTTGTTCTCGCGATAGGCGGCGAAACTGTTTTCGATGTAATAATTGAATATATCGGTCAGCGCCCGGTGGTCTTCTTCCTTTACCGGTCGAAAACGATACTCCATATAAGCATCCTTTGGCTATTCTTTCTTTTCCACCCGGGTCAGTATCATGGTGTACATTTCGGGTTCCTTGTCAAAGTTCTCGGGCTGGTTGGTGTCGGGCGAGGTTATTATAATTACCGTGCCGTCCTCCCGGAACCTGAATATCCCGAAAAGCGTCGTCCATTCCGAGCCCGGCCCGCCGCACTTGTTCAGACAGAGGTTGATGGCAAATGGCTCTTTGGAACGGTCTGTCTTATATTCCCCCGCTATGGTTGCCCCGATCCCATCCGGGTCCCATTCGGTTTTGGAATAAGTACTGTCCTCTTTGAAGGTTATCGACCCCCTGGTGCGGTACTTGCTGGAGTTAAGGATCCACTCGCCGATAAGGGTCGGCTCGGTCTTTTCTTCGGCTTTTTTTGCCGTGTCGACGACTTTCTCAATTGGGGTTTGCTCTGGCTTTTCAACGGTCTGACCGGCGGCGGTCACCGCAAAAAAAGCCCAGAGCAGAACCCCGATAACAATCATACCCTTTTTCATCCGATATTCCTCCATCTGACTAATTTTGGTTTAATCTCGTTAATTATCCATGTTAAAATTAACCATGGACCGGCTCAAGTGGAAGTAAAAAAAATATCCGAAGGGAACTTTCCCGAGTAAAATAATATTTGAGTTAAATATATTGAGAAGTATATTTTTAAGGGTTTTGGAAAACCCGGATAAAATTAAGTGGAGGAAAGCATTTAGCAAAATGACTTCAAAAAAACAAAGACGCGGTCCCGTTATCGCCCGTTATAAGGAGGGTGATTTCCTGGTTAATCTGGCCGGTAATTACGATTACCTGGAACTCCCCTATTATATTTCCCAGGATGTGGAGTTGGAAGGGAGGAAGATTCACCCGACCTGCAAGGAAATGCTCGACGCCTATATCACCCCTATCTTTCTGGAAAAGGCTACTATCGCCGGTTTGCCTGTTCCGGAGTATTATATCTCCAACGGCTATTTTGAACCACCGGTCATAATCGACCCGATCAATCCCTTCATGATTCGCAGTCGCATAGTCCATCAGCCGTCTCGGGTGAAGTCGGTGAGCAAGTCCATGACCCGGAACTTCACCTACGCTATCTGTTGTCAGGAGATACCGTCCGGGGCCGAAGTCAATCATTTCCGGGCGGTTTTCGGCTGGTGTGTTTCGCCGCGATTCCGTGAAATTGCCCGCCCGATTTGGGATATCTTTCGCATCCCCCTGGCCAAAGTGAGGGTCCTGACCTTGGCGGACGGCCGCATTCTTTTGAGTGATATTTCGCAGTTGCCGTTCAATGACTTGAAAAAAAGGGAACGGCAGTACCTGGAAGGGGTAGTGCAATGGGAAGAATAGGCATATACGTGGAACGTCACACCATCTCCAACTCGGATGAAATGAACGCCCTGATGCGTTTTGCTCAGTCGGCCCGTAAGCTGGGTCATTCAGCCGATTACCTTTTCCGGCCGGACATGTATAAAATACCCGAGTACGATGCTATTTTTATCCGGGCTCTGACGGACCCCCTTAATTCGACTTACGTGGCTTCCCGGATGGCGCAGCTAAACGGTTTGCGGGTTATCGACGACCCCGATTCGATTTTCATTTGCTGCGACAAGGTCAATATGTATCACCACCTTTCACGGGCCGGGGTACCGATTCCTATGACCGAATTTATCCAGACCGAGGATGTCAACCTCGAGTACGGTAAACTGCTTCTGGAACGATTTGGCGCGCCGATGGTCCTCAAGGCGCCCAACAGCAGCTTTTCACTTTATGTGGACCGGGTCTATACTCCGGAAGAATTTGTCAAGGTCGGCAATAAGTTCTTGCGCCGGGCTGACCGCATTGTGATCCAGAACTTCATTAAATCGGATTTTGACTGGCGGGTGGGTATCCTGGCCGAAAAGGTCCTCTACGTCTGCCAGTACACCATCCCTAAAAAACACTGGAAAATCCATACCTATACTGCGGAGGGACGGTCTATCTACGGTCCGGTTGTCGGTGTGGCTATCGAAAAAGCCCCCCCCGGACTTCTTGAAACAGCCCTCAAAGCAACCCGGGCGATTGGGAACGGTCTTTACGGGGTCGATTTGAAACAAAACGGGGATGATTTTGTGGTCATCGAAGTAAACGACAACCCGACCATCATCGGCGGCGACGAGGACCAGAAATCCTCGAACCTGTACGAAGAGGTTGTGCGATTTCTAATGGAGGGCATAAAGGCCAATGACCGCAACGGCTCAAATTCGTCTGGCTAATATTAAGGACCTGGACCGCCTGGTCGCTCTGGAAAACGAGGTTTTTAAACTCGACCGCTTCTCCGAAGACCAGATTGAATACCTCGTGACGGAGGCGCACGCCTCCGTTCTGGTGTTGGAACTCGGCAGCGAGATGGTAGGGTCAGCCTACTTGTTGTGGCGGAAAAATCTGAGGGTGGGCCGGCTCTACAATATCGCCGTGACGCCCCGTATTCAGGGCAAAGGACTCGGGGCACAGTTGCTGAAGGAATGCGAGCTGGAAGCCGCCCGACGGCGGTGTGAGGTTTTGTCCCTTGAGGTCCGGAGCGACAACCTTTCCGCAATTGCCTTTTACGAAAAGCACGGTTATAAAACCGAGGACACCCTGCCGGATTACTATGAAGACGGCGCTGCCGGTTATAAAATGACCAAAGTCCTGACGGAAAAAGCCCCCGACCGGGTACTCCTTTCGGTGCCGTATTACGCCCAGTCGCTCGATTACACCTGCGGACCGGCCTCGATGATGATGGCTTTCAAACATTTTCTGCCGGATTTACAACTGAATTTCACGCTGGAACTGTTAATCTGGAAAGAGGCCACCTCGATTTATATGTCTTCCGGGCTGGGCGGTTGCGACCCGCTGGGTCTGGCT
The DNA here is from genome assembly GCA_016926795.1 of Candidatus Zixiibacteriota bacterium. Lineage (GTDB taxonomy): Bacteria > Zixibacteria > MSB-5A5 > GN15 > FEB-12 > JAFGNW01. Next base: position 4,836 of record JAFGNW010000177.1, on the reverse strand, counting down.
CTGGCTGCCCGAAGGCGCGGATTTCTTACCCGCGTTATTCTCTCCAAAAACCAGACGCCGTTTTTCTCGTCCGTCCGAAAAGATTTCAAGCGCAAGGTCATCCGTATCGTACACGAAGATTTTCTCGACAAAACCGAGGCCCTGGGAGTGCCGGTACAGTATTTTGATTTTCCGTTCGAGGAAATCATGGCCGGCATACACCGGGGACGAGTGCCGGTGGTACTTATCAGCACCTATCGTTTGACCGGGGAGAAGGCTCCGCATTATGTGGCCATTACCGGTTTTGACGGCAGGTTTGTTTATTTTAACGATCCCAATGTCGAAGCATATGATTTTAATCGTTCCCGAGCCCGCCATGTCAAGATATCGATCGACGAATTTGCCCGCATGCGGCGTTACGGCAGGGACCTTTATAAAAGCGTGATTTTTATCGGCCCCCAAAACCATGAACCCCTGATTACCATGGACGGCAGCGACCTTTGATTATTGTCCCCCACTGCGTCGGGGTTCACTTCACCATCGCCTGCTTGCGTTTGGCCAGCGGGTATTTCTCGATGGCATACCGCAGAGCCGTACGCGGCATGATCGCCTTGTTTTTCATCACGTAATCGAAAACCTCATCGGGATAGCGGTCGCCGGCCACCTTGAGCATCCAGCCGTAGCCCTTCTGAACCAGGTCCTCCGAATCGCTCAACAGGTTATCGGCGGTTTGGAAAACCTCGTCAAGAAGCAATTTGTTGCGGACGGGAACAATCAAACTAACAGCCGCCGCCCGCCTCAGCCAGAGGTTTTTGGAGGTTGTCCACTTTTTGGTTTTGGCTGACAGCTCCGGGTATAGCAGCACGAGGTGCCCCAGCGGTCCGGTGCAGAGATGGTCGCATGCCCCCCAGTTGTTGACGTATTTTTTCAGCCAGCGTTCGAAGCGGGGGAAATCGTTTTTCTCGAAATCTTTCTTGACTTTGCCCGCCCATTCGAATGCGAAAAAAAGAAAATACCGCGTACCGTCTTCGAGAAGCATATCCCCGATTTTCAAAATATTTTTTTTTGATTTATCGTCGATTCCCCGGTAAATTTCATTCGAAATCTTGCGAAGGACCGGGGCTTTAAGCCCGGTAGGTTCTTTGAGCTTTTCCTTGTGAAACTGCTGGTAGTTGATTCTGTTCGATGGCTTGTCCTGCTTTTTGATTTCGGCCTTGAGCTTTTTTATGATATCAACGGACATTGAAATACCTCGTAATAAAGTTTTTTACTCGGAATTAAAGGATAAGATAATAAAAATTATTTACCGGTAAAATCACTTTTTGTGGGGGAACCTGGATCCCCGATGAAGTCGGGGATGACAGGTGGTAAAGGTCAGGCCGTATTAATACAAAAGAAGGTCGGGTTTTGTGCGCGGCGTACATCCTCGTGCACCGCGATTCAGGGCTTGTGCCGGGTCTTGACCTGACACTTTGAATATATTCGATATAGTTTCTCATCCGACGGTTACGATACTAATTGAGAAACGCACCAGACGAACCGCACCAGCCCGACCAGCCCGTACGCGGCGGCGTAAATCCCGATAATGCCGAACACCAGCGTTATCGACAGCGACCGGATGCGGTATTTGTCCGGCTGGGTGCGGACGAATTCGGCCAGGATTTCCCCACCGTTGAAGATGACGTTGCCGATGGCGGTGAGGGCCAGCGAAGCCGCCAGCAAAAACAGGATGGGTATCAAATCGGTCGCCCACCACAGCCCGACGAACCATGACAGAATATAGGGCGGGTCAACTCTGTACTCCGGGATGCGCGAAAAGATAACCGCGGCGTAAAGGGCGGAGATAAGGACCATAATCGGATAAACGCGAAAGCATATTTTCCTGAAATCCATGATATCGCCTTTGTGTTTTAATATCAAGAGCTGTGATACCAGCCACCGGTGTCATAAAATTAAGCGGATTAAAATTATTTTGTCAATAAGATAGAATGTAAACAAATCGCTGAAATTTATAACAAAAAAAAGCCGTTTCTGCAGGGCAAAAACGGCCTTAGATTAAATTAAATGATGTTTCTACGGACAACTCGGCAGAGCTTTGTGCGAAAGATACAAATGGTCAATCAGGTAGGTGATATCTGAAATGTCCGGTTCGCCGCCGCTTACATCGACATCAGCCTCCTCGGCACAGCAAAGCGGCTTATGGCTGATATACAGGTAATCGATTAACCGGGTAATATCCGAAATATCCGGTTCGGCATCGCCCGGATGACCGCTGCAGTCGACATCACCGGTCAAACCAACACAACATTGAGGTTGGCAGGGGTGGGGAAAATGACAGGGATGAGTTATGGTATTCTCACAGCGCATAAATTTGGTGCTCTGTCCGATTGCTATATCCGGAGTTGAAGAACTGCAATCATGATCCAGACTAACCAATCCCGGTGAGGTGTTCATCCCGTAGGGAGGATGCATCTCGGTGGTCCAGACCCCATCTTCGGTTATCCAGCTGAAGGTATGGGGATTGCCGTCTAATCCGAAATCATAAACCCGTTCGCCCATAACCGGGTGGGTGAAAACGTACCTGGGCCGGAACGCCATTTCGGCAAAAAATTCTCCCCCGAGACAGCATTCCCGCAATAACTCCATATACCCCCATTGAAAAGGAACTTCAGAAAGACAAAGTCTTACATCCCACATCTCGGGGTCCATGCCGCCCATGTAAGTTATTATTATCGGTTCGGTGCTGACCAGGGAAAGGGCTATGATTTCCAGATCGACTATATCGTTCGAGGCAATGCCCGGAAGCAGGGCCGAATCGAGTCTTTCAATAACGGCGTCGGTCGGACCCAAGACGCCGCCGGGGTAGGTGCCGAGAGGGCTGCCTTGCATGGCGATGATACCGTCAAACGGGTCCGAGCCGGGACCAAAGAAGTCGGCGGGAAGAGGAAAAGTCTGGAAATAGGTTTCCGCCTGGTAGGCGAGATTACCGTCTCTTGGTATCAGCCAGAGGTCCACCCCAGGTTCCAGTACCACCGCGCAGGTATCGCAGGTCGCCTCGTCGGCATTAACACCGTCCGACCAGAGCTTGAGATTTCCGGGGAAACTGTATTCGATAGCAAGGTCATCCCACTGGCCCAGATAATTGCAGTATGTTGCACACGGCCGCACCAGAAAGGGGGAGGTCACGCCATCGTCGATCACCAGGTTCAACAAACCGCCGCCGATGAACTCCGGACAGTATATCCCCGCAAAATATGGTCCGTTCACGCAGTTGCCCGCCATCGGGAAATTAACCGTTCCCGTTATCGAGGCCGGCAGGACGAAATGATACACCGGCCCCCGGTACCAGACCACCCCCGGTTTCGGGCAGAAGGGGTCCTCGAGGTCGGCGGTATAGATTATCGGGACGACAAATATCGTGAGGTCGCTCCCGGTGTTGTTGCTCACCGTCCATATGATGTTCTGAACCTCGAACGGGTAAGTGTTGGTGCAGCCGGTTTCGGTCGGGTCCTGGTAAACGGCGTAATATTCGTTGCCCTCGTAAAAATCCGGTATCGCGAAAGCAAGAGGTCCCTGCCATTCACCGTGGCAGGACATAGCCGGTTCGAGTTTGACTGGCGCGGTACCTTCGGGGAAGATGGAAGTAACCTCTCCTCCGACGGGAACTGCCTCGATAAAGACGCGCCCGGCGTCGCCGGCATATAAAGCGGTGGGGATTAGCATCAGAAACAGAATCAGCAATGTGAATTTTCTCATAATTACTCCTTACTGTTAAAATTTTTAAGATAAGATAATTATTTACAATTTTTCTGACATGACCGTTAAAGGTCGTTGATCAGTATGAAAATCTTATTTGAGAATTCAAAGCTGTCGGATTTAAAATTTGAAATAACAGGAACTATTTAATCCCCGCCTTGATGTAGATGTTGTAAGATAATGATGAAAAAAAGAAACGTCCTGAAAATGAACGGGATTGTATTTCCCTTAAGAGAATCGGTTAAATATTTTAGTTAAATATTTAGTTAAGTATTATTATCTGTTACCTCCTTTGAATTGATATATAAGTTAACCGATAGTGAGGTATATTAATCTTATAATTCAATATAGTAAAAAACTGATTTTTTACAAGCATTGTCTTGAGGGTGGGCTGTAAGTTGTTTTCAGTCAGCGGGATACGTTCTTTGTGGGGGCTGGTTCCGCGGCGGACGAAGCCTGGCGGGTATCTCATTTCGTTGCGCTTCAGTCGGAACGAGCTACTAGTACTTACGAGTCAGCAGTACCGGGTACCCAGTTTGTGAGCGGCAGATGTCCACATCTGCCCTTTGGCTAAAGTAACCATTCAAAACTTTTATCGATTGGTAAAATACCGGATTTATTATCCAACCAATCGCCGGCGCTGGAATATTTCCAATCACTTGGAACAGCAACCAAGCCTGCTTTTACCGGATTGTTATGGATATATTCCATTTTGATGCGAAATTGCTTGTCAGATTGAATAATCAAGTCATCAAATCTCGGTTTCCAAAATATAAAAGGTTCATTCTTAGTATATTCTTTTTTGTTCTCTAATAAATAAGTTTTCACTGCCTTCGAGTTTAATATTTTGAAACTCTGCATAAATTTTGATAATAATTCAATTTGATTAATGCCCAACAGCATATGTAAATGAGTTGGCATAAGTACATAGCTGACTAATGAGGCGTCATAGTATTCTATGGTTTCTTTAAGTTGATGAAGTACAATCGTCGCTATTTTATCATTGTTGAAAAAGGGAGTCCAGTTATGAGTAGTTGTGGTAATAAATACAAGAGCGGGTCCTTTGATATTAAGTCTTTTTCGAATAACCATATGATATTA
>JAFGNW010000176.1 GCA_016926795.1 Candidatus Zixiibacteriota bacterium | reverse complement strand
CAAGCCGTTCGGCTCACCAGCCATGAGGGCTTGGAAATGTTTCCCAAATTCTCCCCCGACGGTAAAAAGCTGGCTTTTACCGGGCAGTACGACGGCGATTACGCGGTGTACGTCATCCCGGTCGAGGGCGGGGAACCGAAACGCCTGACCTATCACCCCGGTATTCAAAATACCAGCGACCGTTTCGGCCCGGAGAACGTCGTCATGGGCTGGCACCCCGACGGGCGAAAGGTGCTGTTTCGTTCCCGGAAGGAAACCAATGACTGGTGGGACGGCCGGGCGTACCTGGTCGATATAAACGGCGGTTTGCCGCGACCGCTGCCGATGAAACCAGCCGGCTTCACCAGTTTCTCGCCCGATGTCTCGAGCGTCGCCTATTGCCCCATACACCGCGATTTCCGCATGTGGAAAAGATACAAGGGGGGCATGACCCAGGATGTCTGGACTTTTGATTTGAATACCTTCGAATCGAAAAAAATCACCGATTGGGAAGGCACCGACAATATGCCGATGTGGTATCGGGATAAAATTTACTTTAACTCCGACCGCACCGGTAAGCTGAATTTGTACGCTTACGATTTAAACACAGGTGAGACCCGGGCGGTCACGACTTTCACCGAGTTCGATGTCCGCTGGCCCAGCCTCGGTCAGGACGGCATCGCTTTCGAAAACGGCGGTTTCCTTTATGTGCTCGACCTGCCCTCGGAAAACCTCGAGAAAGTATCGATTACCATCACCCACGACCGGCCTTTGGTTCGTACGGAATTTGTCAACGTTTCAGACCGGGTTGACGATTACGACCTGTCCCCGGACAGCAAACGGGCGGTCTTCTGCGCCCGGGGGGAGCTGTTCACCGTCCCGGCCAAAGAGGGAAATACGCGCAACCTGACCGGTACTTCCGGGGCCAACGAGCGCCAGCCCGCCTGGTCGCCCGACGGTCGATGGGTGGCTTATCTCTCCGACGCTTCCGGCGAGGAAGAGTTGTACCTGGCTTCGCCCGACGGCAAGATGCATACCCGGCTCACGTTTGACGGTTACTGTCATCGCTATAATCCCGTCTGGTCACCGGATAGTAAAAAGCTGGCCTTCTCGGATAAGGAACTGAACCTGTTTTATGTCGATATCGAGGAAAAGAAACCGGTTAAAATCGACCAGGACCGCAGCGACATGATTCGCGGCTATTCCTGGTCGCCCGACAGCCGTTACCTGGCCTACCACAAGGAACTCGATAACCGCATTTCGGCCATCTTTATTTATTCCTTCGAGGACAAAAAAATACACCAGGTCACACCGGGCTACACCGATGATTACGCGCCCGTTTTCGACCCCGACGGCAAGTATCTGTATTTCATGTCGAAGCGGGATTTCAATCCCATTCTGGGCGATTATGAATTTCAATTCGTCAATCAGAATATCGACAATTTATTTTTAATCATTCTCGCCGCCGATGGCCGTTCGCCTTTCGCACCGGGGAGCGACGAGGTCGAGCCGGTTACGGACAAAAAGGCGGCGAACGATAAAAACAAAAAAGATGAAAAAGAATTACCGCTGACGGTGAAAATTGATTTCGATGGCATCTTCGACCGCCAGGTGGCGTTTGACCTCCCGGCCGGTAATTACCGCGCCCTGGCGGCGGTTCCCGGGGCGGTGTTTTATACTTCTTATCCCATATACGGTCTGAGCGGGAAAGTCACCCAGGAAGAAAACGTACTAAACAAGTACGATATCAAAGAGAAGAAGAATTATAAATTTGTCGAAGGCCTGGCCGGTTATCGCCTGGCAGCCAAAAACGACAAAATGCTTTTGAGCAAGGACAGGGCCTTCTATATCGTCCCGACTTCGGGCCAGAAGGCGGACCTGTCCGAGGGTAAAATGGACATCTCGCATCTGGAAATGAGACTCGACCCCAAGGCCGAATTCGTCCAGATGTTCGATGAGGTCTGGCGCATGGAGCGCGATTTCTTCTACGATGAGAATATGCACGGAGTGGACTGGAAAGCGATGTACGACCGCTACAAAGTGCTCCTGCCGTTTGTCTCGCACCGCAGCGACCTGACTTATATTCTCGGTGAGATGGTGGGGGAACTGTGTTGCTCGCACACCTATGTGAACAGCCCGCATGCAGCCGACCCTAAAACCGAAGCAATCGGCCTGTTCGGAGTCGATTTCAAGATCAATCCCGACAACAATATGCTTCAAATCGCACGCATTCTGGAAGGTGAATACTGGGACCGGGGACTGCGCTCACCGTTCCGGGAACCGGGTGTCGATATCAAAGAAGGTGAGTATCTCCTGGCGATTAACGGCCGGGACGTCAACGGCGATATCAATCCTTATTCTCTGACCCAAAACTGCGCCGACAAAACCGTCACGGTGACGGTCAACGACCGTCCGGATAAAACCGGCGCCCGCGAGGTAACCGTCAAACCGATTGCCTCCGAAGAAAGCCTGCGCTATTACAACTGGGTCGAGGACCGGCGCCGGTATGTCGATTCCGTCTCCGGCGGTACAATCGGTTACATTCACATTCCGGATATGGACAGTTTCGGCCTGGTACGCTTCACCAAAATGTTCTATCATCAGATGCGCAAACCGGGGATAATAATCGATGTCCGCTATAACGGCGGCGGATTCGTTTCCGGTCTGATTCTGGAAAGACTGCGCCGGGTGGTGGTGGCCATCGGTCAATCCCGCTCCACCGCACCGCACCCGGCCCCCGGCTCGGGTATCAACGCCCACATGATTACTCTCATGAATCAGTTTTCCTGTTCCGACGGCGATTATTTCCCGTACTTTTTCCGCGAGTACAAGCTCGGACCGCTGATGGGCAAGCGCACCTGGGGCGGCGTGGTCGGTATCTCCGGCTATCGCCCGCTGCTCGACGGCGGTTATTACACTGTACCCCAGGGCGGCATCCTCAATCTTAAAGGGGAATGGATTATGGAAAACGTCGGTGTCGTACCGGATATAGAAATCGACAACCTCCCCGACCGCATGGCCCGCGGCTTCGATGACCAGTTGATGAAAGCAGTGGAATATATCATGAAGAAGCTCACAGAAGAACCGAAAACCCTGCCCGAAATCAAGAGCCCGCCGACCCCGAGATGATTTACTGAAACGCAAAGATAAAAAACCGTCCCCTACCGGACGGTTTTTTTATGCAATACAGTTTTATTCGCAGATTAAATCCGAACCGCCCATATAGAGATATCGGATGAGATAAGTTATATCAGAGATATCGATGGTGCCGTCGGGGGAACCGTCGACATTGGCGGCGGCCGGGTAATCGAGCGGGGCGCCACCCAGATAGAGATGGCTTATGACGCGGGTGATATCGGAAATGTCCGGTTCACCGCCGCTGTTATCGATGTCGCCACAGATATATTCCCGGCAGCGCCAGGCACGTACACTCACATCGTCAATCGCTGCCTCCACCACCGAGCCGTCGCCCAGGTCAGAAACCTCGAATTTCAACTTCATGTATGCGGTGGGCAAGATAAAATCGTTTATCGTGAACTCAAGGCTGAACCATCCCCCGGAAGCCTGCTCCTCGGGGCCGATTTCCTCTACCAACACCCAGCTCTGACCATCGTCGCTGGAAACATAAACCCGCATAATGTCGCTGTGGGGGGCATGGCTGTAATCGTTGGCGTACCAGCGGGCGTAATGAATTTCATAACTGTTGTCGGAGGCGTCGAAGGTCGGTGAGATGAGGCTGGTCGTCCCGCCATCAACATCGGTGTCCCCGCCGCCGTTACCGGTCAGGAAACACCGCCCGGAACCGTCGAAATCGGTCGGCGGGTCGGTGCGATAACCGCCTCCGTAAGGCAGGGCACGACTCCACTCTCCTCGCTCGGCATCGCCGGTCACCGTCCAACCCCTGTTGATTTCAAAGTTGTCCTCAAAGGCGACCGTTGTCTCGGAGGCGGCCCGCACCAGGTGCGGCTTTACCGTATCCGGGTCGTAAACAATACCGGTGGCGGCTTCCTCAGCGCTTATATAAAAACTCAAAGTGCTGTCACACTCCAGCGCTGGTAAAACAACCGGATAATTACCGGGGGCGCTCTCGGTCAGCGTTATACCGGTATAAGGCTGATTGTTTATGGAATAATGTAATTGCACGCTGCCCTCGAGCATGGTTCCGCCGTAGATACCGCTTATTTGGACCTCGAAAGCGGTTACCTCGTTGCGGTTGACCAGCGAGGGAACCCCCTCGGGATAGCTGAACAGAAGTTTCGGCGGCGGCGCGGAAACACCAACCGCCTGCCAGGCTTTTTCGACCTGCTCGGCCCAAAGACCGGACGGGTCCAGGTCTGACGCGGCCGAAATTGTACCCAGCGCGGCGTTTTTGAAATCGATTCCCGAAACCCAGTAAAAAACGTTGGCCCGGTAGGCGACCCTTGCGGCGTCGACGACTCCGATGCCTTCAACGGTTACATCGTGATGCGTACCGCCGTCGGAGAGTAAATAGAACCATTTGTTGCCGACGCCGTTGTTTGAGTGAATACCGCAATAATCGTTGAACATTGAGGGCACGCAGTCCTCGGTGTCGTACCAGTAGGGGTCGCTCAGACCGAAATAATCCGGGTCGCTGTTGTTATGCGGCTCGGCCATGTTGCGCGAGGTGGCACCGTTTAAAAAGCTGTTTTCCCCCAGAAGCCAGTCGGGCACGTCCAGGCTGTCGTGCGCCCATTCGAAAGCCGCCCCCATCATGTCCGAAAAAGACTCGTTGAGTGCTCCCGGTTCCTTGAAATAAATTAGTTCCGAAGTGTGCTCGGTGATGGCGTGCGCCCATTCGTGAGCGATAACTTCCGGGCAGCCGGCCAGGGAGCGGCGGTCTTCCGAAGGTTGCCAGACGACGATGCGAACCCCGTCCCAATAAGCGTTGTTGTAACCTTCGCCGCTGTAATCGACTATGCACATCAGCGTCGCGCCGCTGTCATCGTAACTGTTGCGGTTGAATTCCCGCAGCCACCAGTCATACATCGCCCCGGTAAAAATATGGGCGTCCACCGCCGCCGCCTGATAGGCGCTGTCCCAGAGATTGTCGGCGTCGGCGGCTATTTCACCCGGCAACGCTAAACCGGCTATATAAGTGACGATAAATTCACCGTCGGGCATCTGTCCGTCATAACCCCGGACATTGTTGTTTTGCTGGCGAGTGGAATCGACCAGCTCGAAAACCGAGTTGTTAAAATTCGTCTCGACCGTGCTGCGGGTATAACCCATCACCCCGACACCGGTGCCCAGGTCGTTGAACGTAGTTATTCGATTGACACGAAAAACAACCGTTCCCTTCTTCGCGTCAATATAATATTCCCACCATCCGGCGGGCTTCAAGGTATTGAGAAACATCCTCCAGCAGAGGTAATAAGTGTCATTGAAAGGAAACACCACCAGCTCCGGTTCGACCGTTCGATAATCCGTAATAACTCCGGCCGTTTGTTCGACGGCGATATCGACGGCCTCTTCGGCGGTGATGTCAAAAACCGGAGCGATATCTATAAAGGGATGGTATATTCCGTTGACTGTCCGCAAAACCCCCTCGGGAGTGAAATGCGCAACCAGGTCACCACCGATTACCCGGACGCCTTCACAATACTGCCGCAGGCGAATATGAGTCATACCCAGCTTGTCGCGCTCGATTCGGGTTACTTGCAACTCCCGCGCGGGGTCGGACATTTTATAACTTTCTTTATTCTTTTCAAAATAGTCGTAAGCGGTGGCGATCTCTTTTCCCGCCGCAACAGGCTGGGACAAAACGCCCTCGATGTAAGACGGGTTACCCGATTTATCTGCATGATATTGACTGAGCTTTGAAATATTTCCGGAAATGTCAATAATCGCCGATCCCGATGCGTGCTGTTCGGCAGGGGTTGAATTCAGTGGGATGATCAGCAGTATAAATATGATGAACGAATATCTCATTTTACATACAAGTAGAATTACTACTTTCCCCTGGTTTAAGCAAACGATATCGCGGGTACGTAACTTATTATAATATATAAAATTATGGCTATCCTGTCAATCGTTTACTCCCCGTCCGTTTAGCTTTTATCTTAACAGTATCGGCTGATTTGAGGATATTCTTACTTATCAGGTGTGGTATAAGAACTTAGGCAAAACGGTAATAGCAGCTTAAATTCTACTTAGATTTTTGAGCCATGACTATCATCCGCCAGGATTCATCCGTCAACGGTCCGGAATCCCAGGTGCCGTACATTTTTACCGTTTGAAAACCCGCCCTTTCGAGGATTAGCGAGATTTCAGTGGCGTTGTACAGCCTGATGCTGAATTTGAAATCTTTTCTTTTGCCGTCACGGATGATGGTTCGGTGATTGTGAATATAACCGCTGACGGGGTCGAAGCTGTTGCGGTCCAGCATCAAATTGCCCTCTTTGTCCGTGATGTGGTGGGCGCGAAGGTTCTTAAGCATAAGGTCGCGGTTGATGGTGTCGAAACAGAGCAGGCCGCCCGGTTTGAGGGCACGGTGGATATTCTCGAGAACTTTAAAATTTTCCTCGTCGCTGAAATAACCGAGCGCCGTAAACATTAACAGCACCCGGTCGAACTCTTCATCGAAAGAAATCTCCCGCATGTCTTTTTGAAGGTATCTGACTTTGAGCTTTTTTCCTTCGGCCTCTCGGCGGGCGGCCTCGAGAAAACCGGCGGTCAAATCCACTCCGGTGACCTCGTGCCCCAGCCCGGCCAGGCGGTTGGCGTGCCGGCCGTGGCCACAGGCCAGATCCAGTATTTTCCGCGGTTGGTCGAGTTCCAGTTCTCTGATTAGAAAAAGAACCTGCCGCTCGGTTACCTCGTCGGTGATGATATCTTCGTAGAAATAAAAGTAATCGTCGGGGTCGAAGACCGCCTCGAAGTCGAATTCGTATTGCTGCTTTTCTTCCGGAATCATGGTTTTTCCTTTTTTATTTCATCCTGGTACCAGCAAATCGTCAGGCATTAATTTCATAATAGTGAATATACTTATTTTTTAAAAAGTCATGTTCTTAATCGTCGAGATAATAACCACTTAAAAAATCTTAAAGGTTGATATGCTTCACGCAGAGGAGAATAAGCGCCAGAAACGTCCGGCTGATGCCCTCATCGGCGGCTCTTTGTGCCTCGGATAAAACCGCCTCACCTTCGAGATAGCGAACGTTCAGCTTCACGGCCTGTTTGAGATGCTCGATTTCTTCATCGCGGGACGTGAAATTATCAAGGTCCTCAGCCAGCTGTTTTAGCGGCGCCGGGTCTTCGGCGGCGGCCGCCGCGGTTACGGTCGTAAAAAAGCGGTTGACCATCGTCCACTCGGGTGGCTGTTCGGGGCTGGGCTTGAACGCGGCGTAATTTTCCGAGGCTCGCGTGAAATAACGCCGCGCCTCAGAAAGGCGGTTGTTGCGGCGGCATTTCAACCCGAGATTGAAGCGCGCCAGGCCGTCGAACCAGGGTTTGTCGCCGCCGGTGTCGAGGGCGATTAACTTGTTGCCGTAAATTTCCACGTTGGAACTGTTGAGCAGGAAATTGGAGCACCAGCACAGAAGCCCCAGGGTGCCGTAGCGGTAATAGGTGTCGGGCGCAGTGGCCGCGAGACATTGCTTTCCCAGGGCGAAGGCGCCTTCAAAATCCCCCGCGTTGAACTTCGCGTAAGCATCGAGATAGATTTGTTTGCAATCGTCACTCATTATTGATATTCACAATTTTTCCGTTATTGATTACCGGGATGATATCATAATAATTTATTTGCAGCAGATATTCAAGGTCTTTTTGGGCGTCGTTCTGCAAAAGCCAGCGGCCGCTGTAACTTTCCATAAGTAAATCCCTTAGCCGGTTACGGACAGCCAGAAAAGTACTCTCGCACAGGATCGCGTCCGTATCTTTGGGCAGCGTCATATATGAAATAATCGCCCCGCCGCCGAGATAATCCTCCGGCGCGAATACCCGCCCGCTATTTTCCCGGACATAATATACCCGGCCGTCTTTTTCGGCGGCTCGTTCCTCGCCGGCGGCGATGACGGTAATATCGCGTCCGCTCTCGGAAGCTTCCCGCCCCGCCCGCCGCGCCACTGCCGCGGCGTTGAGAAAACAACCGATATAACCAATGTCGTTTTCCTTGAGCAGCGCCGCGCAGGCGGCGCCGTTGGGGGAGGCCAGCACCACTCTTTTGTTCGGGTGCCGGTCGTTTTTAATATAGCTCAAAGGGGATAGAGAAAACCCGGTCCCGGATGCTTCACCCGCCAGCTCGGCGCCGATTTCCAAAGCCAGCGCGCGACCCTTTTCATTGTCGGACACCGGGTAGATAGTGAAACCCTCGGCCGCCGCCGTCGCAACCGCCGAGCTGAATCGTATCGCGTCAACAATAATAACAATATCATTGTCCCGCAGGGCGTATTTAACGCCCTCGACGCCCCAGTCGAGTTTAACGGTAGGCATGAATTCTTTCCTCTTCGTTGTTCCTTCCAACTATTTTTTCTCGGCGACAACGACAATATGGCTGCCGCACAGAACCACCCGCGACAAATATTGCTTGTAAATTTCCCAATATTCGTCCTCGTTCGGTTTCCCCCGGAAATGTTTCCGAAACGACGACCGGTAGCGCAAATAAGCCAGGGGATAGATGAACGGATATAGAAACATGCTGCCTTTGCGCATGCGGTAAGTCGTCAGTACCTTTATTTTAAAACCGGCCAGGCGCAGGTAAACCTCCAGCCGGTGAAAGGGTATCAGGTTGATGTGCTCCATGAAAATGTTCTTCCGGTCGCTTCTAATCGGCCGGGGCGGGTTGTCGTGAAAACCGGTCAAAAGGAAACCGAGACGGTTCTCCAGCGAGGACGCGTTGGGGGTCGTCAGAAATATTTTTCCGCCGGGTTGTAATATTCGATTACATTCGCGCAGAAAAAGATACTGGTTTTCGATGTGCTCGATACCCTCTATCGAGACGATATAATTGAAACTCCCCGAATCGACGGGAAACTCACCGGCCATGTCGATTGCCCGGTAGGCAACATCGTTGAAAACGTGAAGGTCGGTGTCGATTTCGGCGGCCGTGCTATCGAATCCGTCCGCCCGAGCCTGCCGGGCGAAATAGCCGGGACCGGAAGGAATGTCCAGCAGCCGGCCGGAAGGATAAACCTTCAGCAGGTCTCGAACCAGGTCGTGAAGGTACGGATTGTGCTGAACCGGTAAAGGCCGGGATTCATCTTTCAAAATAATTTTATCCTTACTATAAGCTCTAACTTAATTTACCCGTATAGCCGGGTTGTCAATTCTGATTTTTTCTAATAAAATTTTCAAAAAGGTAATCTATATACAAATATGGTGCCCGTCAAACAAACAAAACCCTGCTTCTGATATTTTTCTGATTAGTTCTGTTTTTCAAGTTTCCTCGAAATCTGACCGACATTAATAAAGATGACTATTTTTTTAACGAAATATCACTTTTCGGGTCTGACAGAGAAAGGACGGGGCAGAATAATTCTGGCTCTTGTTATCGGCCTGCTCGTTTGTTTCGTTCAGACGGCGACCGGAGATGATTCCGTCCCCGTCCGGCAGGCGGCTGACAGTCTGAAAAACACCCCCGAGAACATGTTTCAAAGAGGAAAAGAGCTTTATGAGGCGGGCCGGATATCCGAGGCTGTTATATTATGGGAGGAAGTCCGCCGGATAAATCCCGAATATCCGGAGGTACGCTCACAACTTTTTGAGGCATATAAATTTCTGGGTATTGAAAAATACAACCAGAACCTCCAGGAGGAAGCCGTCGCGGTCTGGGAAAAAGCCATTCGGCTCAATCCCGACGACAAAGATATTAAAGATTATATCGAGCGAAGTAAAAGTGAAATCCATAAGCTCGAGGAACTCTCACCCGAATCGAGACCGGCGGCTGAAAACAACCCGGTGCCCGAAAAGAAACCGGAACCGGAAGAAAAACCCGCCGTTAAAACATCGAAAAAAAAAGACGCGATAGAAGATTCACTTGAAATATATTACTCCCGGCAGTTCGAAAAATTTTACGACAGTCTGACGGTTTTAGCTGGGAATATTCGTAAATTGTCCGATGAAATTGCGAAAATTTCGCCGCTCGATACCCTCGATAAAACAAGACTTACCGGTTTTGTCGAGGCGGTCGAGTACAACGACCATCGCTTGCGCCGGGCTACTTTCAAAATCGACCAGGTCGAACTGGATATTAGCGGTGGTCTGTCTCAAAGCTCTGCCTTCCGCACGGATATCGAATTTACTACCGACAGTACGGATGAATTCCAGGCCGATATCGAGCAGGGCTATATCGACTGGCGACCCGGTTCGGATAGTCGCTGGAAAATCACTTTCGGGAAATTCAACGCCCCCTTCGGATGGTTGCCGGTTGATGCGCCCGACCGGGACCAGTACTCAACCGCCCTGGTGTATGCTTACGGCCGGCCGGAAAATGTCCTGGGGCTGATGCTCACCTTTACCTGTTCGCCGGTTTTCGATTGGTCTTTCTACCTGGTTAACGGCTGGGATGTCAACGTTGACAACAATAAAGATAAAACCATCGGCACCCGGTTGCGTTTGCAACCGGCGGATGAATTCTCGTGCGGTTTCTCCGCCGTTACCGGCCCGGAGCGGGACAACAACAATTCCAGCCGCCGCTCGGTTTTTGATTTTGACCTTGAGTTTAAACCAACCCCCAAATGGCTGCTGGGGGGGGAGGTTAGTTATGGGCTAGAAACCCGAACGCTGGAAAACAACGTCCAGGCCGACTGGCTGGCTTTGATGTTGCTCAACCGCTTTGATGTCAGCAGTCGCGCCGCCATAACCGGTCGGTTCGACCTTTTCAACGACTATGACGGCCTGTGCACCGGTTTTGTCCAGGACCTTTGGTCACTTTCGCTGGCGCCGTCGCTGTCGCTGAACGGGAATTTAACCGCCCGAATCGAAGGCCGCTGTGATTTCTCCGACCAAAAAGTTTTTATCGGTGACGATGAGCAGCCGAGCGATTATCGCCTGACCACCGCTTTTGAATTGATTTATCGTTTTTAACCTGCCATACGATAAAAAAGCGCGTGATAATTGCACGCGCCTTTTTTGTAAATCAATCTGCTTCTATATCTTATTTTTCCAGAATCGCTTTGCCCGAGGCGGTTTCGATTAAAATCTCGGGAACGTCGCTGCCCAGGGTGAAGGATTTGCTTATGTAATCCTGGTCGTATCTCTCATACACTTCCTCATGGTCGAAAGGGAACGGCGCTCTGATATCCCCCCGGTCTTCCCGGGCGGTGAACTCGAAATGACCTTTAACCGGCTGGCCGTTGTAGTCGAGCACGACCCGCCCGGAAGCGGAGGAGAGAGTCAGGTCGAAATCGGTCGACTCGCTCAGCTCGACATAAACATCTCCCGAAGCGCAGCCGAACGAACTGGCTTCCTCGATAACCGTGTTCAAAGCTTCGATATCACCGGAGGCGGTATTGAGTTCGAATTCGCCCCGGCAATTGTTAGTCTCGATATCCCCCGAAGCTACATCGATTTCGAAAATACCGGAACAATCGCTGACCATGATATCGCCGGAAGCGGTCGAGAGATCGAAATCTCCCTTGCTGTCGGTCAGGGTGATGCCACCCGAGGCCGTTTCTACCCTGAAGTTATCTTCACAACCGGACAGCTCGATATCCCCGGAAGCGGTTTCGATTATGACGCGTCCTTCCAGGCCGTCGGACTCAAAACCTCCCGAGGCCGAGGAGAAATTGATGCGGGTTTGAGGCGGCACGGTCAGCGTCCACACGGCGCTGCCGCGGGTCGAACCGGTCATGTCCTCCTCCAGATAAAGGTTGTCTCCCTTGGCTCGAAAAAGCGGTTCGAAATTGTCTTCCGGAGTATAGGTGTATATCAGCCGAACATCGATCCGGTCCTTATCGCCGACCTGTACAATACAGTCGCCGCTGATAGTGGTTATCCTGATTGATTTCTTGGCGTCGAAAGATTTGTTAATCTCCCTTTTACGCCCGGCATGAAGATTGACCGCCAGGAGAGATACCAACAATCCTGTCAGAAGGATCGTTTTAATGTTTTTGTACATTTTGTTACCCTCGCTATATTAAATCTTTTAACGTCATACTCAATTCTTTGATTTGATCGCCGCGCTTTACCTTGAAGGAATATCGGGTGCCGGCTTTTTCCTGGAACAGCTTTCTGATGGCGATAGCGCCGCCGAAATATTCCGCCTTGATATCGTTGATGGTCATGATAATATCACCCTTCTGAAACCCGGCTTTGGCCGAGGGAGTGTTTTCCGAGGCGTTAAAGACTTCTATCTCATCATCGTCTGATCTGATCAACTGAAGTCCCGACCGGTCAACCGGAAAGACCCGGTCATAATCCTTCCCTTTTTCCACTATCATCCGCTGGCTCTTGTAATCGAGATACAGCACGAAATGACGGAAAAAGGAATTGCCCAGGTTGCCTATCAGTTCGGAACTGCCGAAAGCGCCGCTTTTTTGCAGGGGGAAATCTATATAGGGCTCTTTGACCGTAAATCCGGCCAGTTCGATTGTTTTGAACTTGAGCATCTTTTCATCAAAATGACCACCGGCGCCCATACCGAGTTTATGGATACCATCGCGCTTCAAAAAACCGTTCTCCTCGGCAAAAGGGTAATGGAACGAGGTGCTGCCGGCCCCCAGGTCCACCGACCACTGACCGGAATATATGCCGTCCACCGTGACCGGAAGACTGAAAGTGTGGCCCACCAGCGGCGCGTCCAGTATCACACCGTCGCCCCGGTACTCGAACTTGTCCGGGTCGTAAAAAGATAATTTTTCGTCGGCATAGTCAACCTTGATTACGAAACGGGAGAGAAAATCATATCCCAAAATGCCGTAAACATCATAATCCCATTTTTTGAACAGGCTGCCTATGTCGATAACAATAATATTCTGTTCCTGAAAACGGATACCCTCGATGCTGAACGGTGGTAGAGTTGTGAAAGCGACGTCCACCGTCTGACCCGCGCCCTGGCCCTTCAAATTCCCCTCGACCTTCAAACCCAGTTCCCGGGCATAGGCCGAATCGATGACCGACATCCCGGCCCCGGTATCCAGGCACCAGAGCCGCTCGCGGCCGTTGATAATGACCTTGATATAGAGATGGTTTTCGATGAACTCAAACGGAATGTTTTCGGCGCTCTCGCCGTCGGTGAATTCGAAATCCTTTACGTCACCGCCGGGCGGTTCAAACAGGGTTGGGTCGATATTCGGGTTGGATTCGTATTTGATAAGCTCCACGGTCTGTTTTTGCTCGATAGGGTAAGTAACCGATTCCTGGCGAAACGCTATTTTAATACCGTTTATCTCTCGGTAGTCCGAATAGAGCGCATGCGTCTCGGCGTCGGGCGATTTGTTGACCGTTTTCTCCAGGAGATAATTGCCAACGTTTACAAAGTATTTAGTGATGTCATCGTTAATGGTGTTGGATATGGTCACAATATAGCAGTCGTTCTCGCCGACTTTCTCGATGCCATCGAAAGTCAGGGAGAAATTTTTCGAGTCTTTGTTCATATAGTCATAGAGGTCGTTCAGACGGCTTATTTCCCGGCGTTTAACGGAATTTTCATCCTTCAGTATTTTTACCTTACCGTTGGCGTCCTCAACCCAGCTGAACTCACCGTTGTCACCGGTGATCTGTTTGAAAACTCCCAGGTCGACCTCAGTTCGGTTGGTCAGGGGTGAGCGCTTCCACTGCTTGAAACTTCCCTCCAGACCGGCGAGATACAGCTTGCCCTCGGTATAACTGGTCGTTTCGGCTTTGAGGCGTTCCAGGCCGCCCATAGCGTCCATGTGTTTTTCCATTATTTCATAAGGGTCGCTGAGTTGCTCTTGGGCCGTAGCACCGGGGCTATACAGCACAACGGTAAAAAGACAGATTAGCATAAGACAGAAATGTCTCATCGAGCTGTTCCTTTCTAGGTGATTGTTATATTCGATTAATACGGAAATATATAATTAAAGTTACACGGGTCAAGCCCGTCCTGCCGGGCCGTCAAGTTTCTAGTAGCGGGCGTCCGACCGCCCCGGGGACGGACAAAAGGCGGTGACTCTTAAGGTTATTCCGCAAATTATGCGTTTTATCCTTGACATTATTAAAACAAATGCGTAAATTATAATTAAGGAAGTATGGTTTTTTCGGGTTTAACGGTACTTTCTTAAATCCCTCACCTATCAAACAGTTACAGTCTCATTCGGCTGGAGCTGAATATCTTTCTGCCAAATAATTTCCTTCGGTAAGACGCAAGATCTGCTTTGTAAATATACCCTCACCTTAAACCCTGACGATGAAGTACGCGAAAAATACTGTAAACATTCAAAACATAGAGGTGTTAAAATGAAGCGTTTAATTGCCCTGTTGTTAACAGCGGTCTTTAGTATTACTCTCTTCGCACCTCCGGCAATTTCAACTCCTTACGACCCCCTTCAACCCAGAGAGGATAATCGGGAGTGGACCGATGATACGCCCGATGAATCCGATCCCTGGGGCGAGTTGCATTTAACCGGAGGTTATGAGAGTATCGGTTTTTCTGACATATCACTGTGGTGGGAGGCAACCAAGTTTATGGTCGGCGCTTATCTGTTGGGTTGGAAATTCGAACCGACAGTCATCATAGTGAGAAAACAAACTGTAGACAATAATCAAGGTAACGGGACCACCGATGAAGATCAAAGCACAAATAATACAAATACTGGGACAGGCACGCAGATTCCTTCAGGAAAATAAACACCGGGCGTCACTCGATTTGTTGAGCAGCCTGGATGCGTCCGACCTGGATTTGTCGAGTCAGGGTGATTTGTATCTTCTCAAGGCTGAATGTCTGCTCTTTCTGGGTGATTACAACCATGATTACCCGGACCGGGCCATTCAGGTTTACAAGGCCACCTCGGAACACAGTCTGTTCGCCCAGGCGAAATACCTGAAAGGCTGGCAGCTGCAAAACCGGGGTGAGTACCGGGAAGCCAAAGAAGCCCTGCTCGAGGCCTACTCCTCGTTTTTGCGCGTGGACGATTTCACTACGGCCGCCCGTACCTTGAACCGGCTGGCTTTTATCTGCCTGCTTGCAGGCGATATTGACCAGGCTATCAATAATCTGAAAAAGTGCGTCGAGATTCATCAGCAGGCCAGTAACACCGACAAAGTCCGCGTGTGCGAAAACAACCTGGCCTTGATTTACCGCAAAGCCGGGCGGATTCGGGAATCGCTGGCTTTGTACCGCGCCGGGCTGGATAAATGCGATATGCTCGACGAACACAACCGGTGTGTTTTCTACCTCGGCTATGCCGTACCTAAAGCCCAGAGTGGTGATATCAAGGGGGCCAAAAGACTTCTCGAACAGGCGCACGAACGGGTCAACGGTTACCAGCGCGAAGAGGCTATCTATTACGAGTATCTCGGATGGGTCTTGATTATCGAGGAAGCTTACGAGGCTGCCGAGAAGGCTTTGCGTCGCGGTTTGAAAATCGCTGCCGATATCGCCCCCGGCTCCGATCATGATTCCCAGATGAAGCGCCTGCTGGCCGACATCTGTGTCGCCCGCGGCGATTTCGACCGGGCCGAACAATTCGCTCTCGAGGCGCTCGAGGTTGCCGGGAAAATCAACGAACAGGTGGAAATCGCCGCCTGTTACCGGGTACTGGCCCTCGTCGAACAGCATCGGGGCAACAACCCGCAAGCCCGCGAATGGTTCAAAAAGGCTATCGCTCTGTTCAACCGGATTTCAGCCCGCTATGAACTGGCGGTGACGCGCTACCGGGCCGCTACCTGCGGTCTTTATGCCAACGGCGAGCGCACCGCCCTGATTTACCTGGCTCGCGAATATTTCGAATCGGAAAAAATCACGCCTTACGTCGAGAAAATCGACCGCCTGCTGGCTCAATCCGCGAAACCAAACGATGCCGCCGTTGAACCGGAGCGGCACCGGCTGCCCGAAAACGGCGAGTGCCCGACTATCGTGGCGGTGAACTACAAAATGAAAAAAATTCTGGAGTTCGCCCGCCATGTCGCCCGCTCCGAGATGAACGTCCTGCTGACCGGCGCCACCGGTACCGGCAAGGACTTGATGGCGCGCTATATTCATTATTTCAGCGGCCGCAAGGGTAAGCTGATTACCGTCAACGCCGCCGCCGTGCCCAATTCAATGGTGGAGTCGGAGCTGTTCGGCTATGCCCGCGGGGCGTTTACCGGTGCTGATTTAGAAAAACCGGGTATATTCGAGGAGGTCGACGGTGGGACGTTCTATTTGAACGAAATCGCCGACGCCACCCCTGAGTTCCAGGCGAAACTGCTCGAAGTTCTCGAGACGCGGCAGGTCCGGCGACTGGGCGAGACCAAAACCCGCCCCGTTGATTTCCGGTTGATTGCCGCCACCAACCACGACCTGAACGAGCGCATCAAAAACGGCCTTTTCCGGCTGGATTTGTACCATCGTCTCAATGAGATTCCCATCGAGCTGCCCGCGCTGGATGAACGCGCCGATGACATCCCGGCGATGGTCGAGTATTTCCTGATGAGCCTGGGCAAAGACGTCCGTGAAAACGGCAACCGCGGCGAAATCGAACAGCTGGGCGCGGTTCTTTCCCACCGCTCCTGGCCGGGCAACGTACGTCAT
>JAFGNW010000175.1 GCA_016926795.1 Candidatus Zixiibacteriota bacterium | reverse complement strand
TTTTATTTCTCATGATAACGTTTATAACTCAAGATATATTTCATGGCTCAAGGTGTTTTTTTCAGTTTTATGTGTAAGTCACTCTGAGCGGAGTCGAAGAGTGATTCTCTCAAACAGACTTTTAGTTCGGGTTTTTTTAGGCTCAATGTAATTTTCTGACTAAAAGTACATTTTTTCCGATCTAGCAAGGCACTCCTAACGGAGTCGAAGAGTGACTAAGATCATCGCCACCATATTAAATCCCCCAAACATTTTCCACCCCCCAATTGTTAATAAAATATAAACTTACACAAACCCGGTCGCCGCTTCTAAAAAGAGATTGACCGAATCGATTTTTTAAACGACCTTAGAGATATACTTAACTAAACGGAATTTGCCTCTATGAAATACGCGAACTTTGTTCATCTGCATACCCACAGCCAGTATTCGCTGCTCGACGGCGCCTGCCGTATCGACCAGGTGGTGGAACTGGCCAAAGAATATAAAATGCCGGCACTGGCTATCACCGACCACGGTAACATGTTCGGTGCCATCGAGTTCTATCTGAAAGCCACCAGGGCCGGTATCAAGCCGATTATCGGTTGTGAGGCTTATGTAGCCGGCGGCAGCCGCTTCGACAAAAAACCCTCCAACCAGTTTCCCGACGGCGGCTTCCACCTGCTGCTTCTGGTCAAGGACCTGACCGGTTATAAAAACCTGATTAAACTGGCCTCGTTGGCATATAAAGACGGCTTCTATCACCGTCCCCGCATGGACAAGGAAAGCCTGCGGCAGTATGCCGAGGGGCTGATCGCCACTTCGGCCTGCCTCAAGGGTGAAATCAACTGGCACCTGCTTAAGGGTGAGACCGAGCTTGCGGTCGCCACCGCAAGGGAGCTTAACGATATTTTCGGCCAGGGGAATTTCTTTATCGAAATCCAGAATCACGGTCTCGAGAAGGAACAGCTTTTAATCCCCAAGCTCGAGGCTATCTCGCGCGAAACCGGTATTCCCCTGGTGGCCACCAATGACTGCCACTATTTGCATCAGAAGGACGCCGACGCCCATGACGCCCTTCTATGCATCCAGACCGGCAAGACAGTCGAAGATACCGACCGCATGAAATACAACACCGACCAGATTTATTTCAAATCTCCCGAGGAGATGGAACAGGTTCTGGGGGATTATACAACCGCTCTTGAAAACACGGTGCAGATTGCCGAGCGATGTAACCTTGAGCTGGAAATGGGCAAGCTGAAACTGCCGGTGTTTCCCATCCCGAAAAATTTTGTCAATCCCGATGAATACCTCCGCCACCTGTGCGAGCAGGGGCTGACCGAACGCTACGAGAAAGTCACCGATAAGTTAAAGGAGCGGCTGGAATACGAACTGGGCGTTATCAAACAGATGCGTTATGCAGGGTATTTTTTGATTGTCAAAGATTTCTGCGATTATGCCCGCTCCGAGGGCGTCCGGGTCGGACCGGGCCGCGGTTCTGCGGCCGGCTCGCTGGTGTCTTATACGCTTAAGATAACCGATATCGACCCGATCAGGTTCGATTTGCTGTTCGAACGGTTTCTTAATCCCGAACGGGTCTCGATGCCGGATATCGATATCGATTTCGCCGACCGGGGCCGCGATAAAATCATCCGGTACGTGGTGGAAAAATACGGCGAGGACAACGTCTCACAGATTATCACTTTCGGGACTATGGCGGCTCGGGCGGTGGTGCGCGATGTCGGCCGGGTGCTCAGCATTCCTTACGGCGAGGTGGACAAAATCGCCAAAATGATTCCCCTGTCGGTTGATATGACGCTTGAGAAAGCTCTTGAGCAGGTCCCCGAACTGCGGGAACTTATCGAGAACGACAAGCGTATCGAGCGGCTGATAAACTATTCCCAAACGCTCGAGGGCCTGGCGCGGCACTGTTCCACCCATGCGGCGGGGGTGGTGATAGCGCCTTCGGCCCTGACCAACTATGTGCCGCTTTTAAAGGGCAGTAAGGATGAAATAACCACTCAGTACGATATGAAAATGGTCGAGAAAATCGGCCTGCTCAAGATGGATTTCCTCGGTTTGAAAACGCTGACGGTTATCGATGACGCCCTGAAAATGATAAAGGAGAACCATCCCGGCGACTCACTCGACCTCGACCGTATCCCCCTCGACGACAAGAAAGTGTACAAGCTGTTTGCCCGCGGGGAAACGATTGGCGTGTTCCAGTTTGAATCGGCCGGAATGCGCGATTACCTTCGCAAGCTGGCGCCGACCACCTTTACCGACATCACCGCCATGAACGCCCTGTACCGGCCGGGACCGCTGGATTCGGGCATGATAGATACCTATATCGAACGGAAAAAAGGCGCCAAGGATATCAAATTTTTACACCCCGTGCTGGAAGACATTCTCAAAGATACCTACGGGGTTATCGTCTTCCAGGAGCAGGTGCTGCATATCGCCAACAAGATGGCCGGGTATTCGATCGGCAAGGCGGACCTGCTGCGGAAGGCTATGGGCAAGAAAGACGCCGCCCTGATGGCCGCCCAGAAAAGGGAATTTCTCGAAGGAGCTGATGATGAAAAAATCGAGCACAAGATTTCCGAGGAAGTTTTCCACCAGATTGAAAAGTTCGCCCGTTACGGTTTCAACAAGGCGCATTCGACCTGTTATGCCTATATCGCCTACCAGACCGCCTGGCTGAAATGTTATTACCCGAAGGAGTTCATGGCGGCGCTGATGACATCGGAAATCAACGACACCGACCGGATTTATATCCTGCTGGAAGAATGCCGGCGGATGGGCATCAAAGTATTGCCGCCGGATATCAACGAATCTAAAATCGATTTCTCGGTAACGGACGGCAGGGTGCGGTTCGGTCTGCAGGCGGTGAAAAACGTCGGCGGGGGACCCGCTCTTGCGATCGCTGATGAGCGGTTTGAAAACGGACCTTATGCCGACCTGCCCGACCTGGTCAGCCGGGTCCAGCCCCGGATGCTCAACCGTCGGACCCTGGAGTCCCTTATCGCCGCCGGCGCCTGTGATTCTCTGCCGGGCAGCCGGGCTCAGAAATTCGAGGCGGTGACGGCGATGCTCGAATTCGGTCACCGGGTCTTTGAAACCTCCAGCACTCACGACCTCTTCGCCGGAACCTCGGTCGAGGTCGAGCGGGTCGCCCCGAAACTTCCGGAAATCCAGGACTGGTCCACCTCCGAAATGCTGGCCCGTGAGAAAACCATGCTCGGTTTTTACATCTCCGGCCATCCCCTGGATAAGTACCGCGACGAACTGGCTGTGTTTACTACCACCAACGCCGCCGGCCTGGTCCAGGTCCCTGACGGCCGCGAGGTTACGGTCGGGGGTATTATTACCGCCGTCAAAAAAATGGTCGATAAAAAGGGAAATATGATGGCTTTCGCCACCCTTGAGGATTTTTCCGGCGGGGTGGAGCTGATTCTCTTTTCGGACTGCTTCGAAAAAGCCAAAGACTGTGTCGAAGTCGATAATATGGTGCTGGTTACGGGACGGGTCAACACCCGTGAGGGGGAAGCCGCCAAGATTATCACTAACGAGGTCATGCCCCTGGAAAAGTTAACGGAACGATTTAATTGCCAGCTGGTTATAAAGTTTGATGAGAATTGCTCCGAAAAAATTATTGATAAAGCCCTTTCTTCCCTGGCCAAAAACAAGGGCAATGTTCCGGTTCTTCTGGAAACCAGGGAAAACGGTTCGGTAGTGTATATTAAGTCGAATAAGTACGCCGTGAATCTTGATTTTAAACTACTCAACAGCCTGAAAGAGTTGCTGGGCGACTCAGCCGCCTATTTACGACCGATGGGCGTTAAAAACAATAACTATTAATGAATCTTTTAGGTTATATTGCTATCTAACTTTTATATTATATTAAACGAGTAACACTGACAGAGTTGGTTTATTTATGAAGCTTTTTAAACGGACGATATTTCTTATCCTTATCCCGGCTCTAATTTCTTTCGGACTTCAGGCCTCGGATAACAAACCCCCCGGCACCGATTCCAGTAAAACAGAAAAGCCCAAAATACAGGCAAACGCCAAAAGTGAAATCGCCTGGCTAACCTACCCCGAGGGATTGACCAAAATCAAAACCGAAAAGAAACATATTTTTATAGATTTCACAGCTTCCTGGTGCGGCTGGTGCAAACGGATGGAAAAAGAAGCGTTCAGCGATCCCACCGTAATTGAAACTATCAACGACCATTTTATTCCGGTTAAAGTCTGGGGGGATTCCAATGATATGCTCGATATCGACGGTTATAAAATTTCGCAGAAGAATTTAACCCACGCCCAGTTTGGCGTCCGCGGTTTTCCCACTTTCTGGTTTATCTCTCCTGAAGGGATCAGGATAGGCCCCCTGCCCGGTTACCAGACCACCGACCGGCTGATTGAAGCCCTCAATTGGGTCAAAGAATATAAATACGACACCACCCGGGTGGAGAACAAATCCCAGCCTAAAAAATCCGGGGAATAATTTTTCTTGCAACTTTACCTCGTTTTTTTTTAATTCAGCTTTTTCGGGGGCACTATTTATAATTTTGGATGTTATTTTTTGTTAAAAAGGTTTTATGATGACGAAGAAATTTTTATTAACATTTTTGACACTCGCGCTGACGGTTTTTATTATTTC
>JAFGNW010000174.1 GCA_016926795.1 Candidatus Zixiibacteriota bacterium | reverse complement strand
TTTTTCCTGAGGCGGCAACTTTTTTGCAGTCATTAATCTTGACTAATAACGGGAAATTCCTTACCGATGGCAGAGATGAAAATACGTCATATAAAATCCGGGCCGCTTAGGCCCTTTATTTACTATCACTTGCCGATGATGCTTTATGCCAGCGCGATAATAACCGTTTCCTCGATTCCCCGACTACAGGCTCCCGAACTGAAGTTTATCGCCGTGGACAAGCTTGCGCATTTTATCGAATATGCCGTATTTGCTTTTCTGACTTTCCGGTCCTTTGCCAACATCAGTTCAAATATAAACTTAACCGCGGCTTATGTTCTGTCATCGATATTTCTGATTATATTCGCCGCGCTCGATGAATTTTATCAAAGTTTCATACCGGGTCGTTATTCCGACATCGGCGATGTACTGGTTGACATTTTAGGCGCCCTCCTGGTAGTGACCATCTTCTGGATGAGACGCCGAAGATTAAAGGAGGCAACAAAATAGACTGTGCATATTTTCTACATTCTTGCTCGAATCCCTTGACAATACGGAATTTTAATTTATATTCAGGGTGGTCGAGGAAGGTAGGAGTTTGCATAACTTTTACAAAATCCTAAGTTACTCCATTTTGGTCTAACAATACTGGTTTGCCAATAAATATTGCGGTTTTTATGACAGGGAGAAAATCTCTTGCTGCAACGGATTTTTATAAGGAAATCTCCGTTTTTTCATTATGATGGTTTTTTTATGAAATAATCTGTTGGCGGCTTGGACGGCCTTAAGCCCCGATTGAAAACGGCACTTATGATTATTATAAAGATGCTAAAGTAATTAAAAATACAAAACTTGGAGGAGTTTTCCAAAATGAAGTTTAAACTGTTACTAACCTTTGTTCTCCTGATTGCCTTTTCAGCCGTACCAGCCATGGCTGATGAAAGCGGCGCCAAGGACACGATTGACTTAATTGTCACTGTGCAGCCTAACGCCAGCACTTCTTCATATAACGTTCAGTTAGAACTGTGGGTTTTCGATGACGCTGATACTTTGAACGGCGCGACCATGGGTTTCGGCTGGGATAACCCCAAACTCCAGATGACCGGTGCGGTCGCCGGCCCCGGGGTCAGCGGCTTTATCGCCCCCGTCTTTTTTGATAATAATGACGTGGCTCTTGCCAACATCAATCGGCAGTTCGCTTTTGTGGGGATTCGCCTGTTTACACCCGGTGTTCGCCCCAACCCGACCAGACAACTCTGGGCGACTTATAACGCCATCGTTACAGCCGCCTGGACCAGTTCCGACGTGGTTCACATCGATACTTTCACCTACAATTCGGGTGTTAATTACAAATTCGTCAGTTCTACCGGCGGTGATTATTTCCCGCACTGGGTAGGCGCTATCGATGTCACCGACGCCAACCCCTCTTCCCCCAAATCCCTTCAGATATCCACCGACACCGTAGAGTTCTTCGGTGTGGTTAACGGCGTCAATCCGACCATGCAGACTTTCACGGTTTCGGAGGCCGAGGGCGGCGCTATCAGCTATACCGCCTCGGTGAACCCGGGCTGGGTCACCCTGGGCAACGCGTCCGGAACGACCCCGGCCGATGTCGAGGTGAACGTCAACATTTCCGGTCTGACCGAGGGAGTGCACGTCCTGCCGATAACGGTCGCTTCAGCCGAAGCGGACAATTCTCCCCTGACCGTTTATGCGAAGCTGACGCTTGACCCTCAGCCGGTCCTGGTCGTACCCTCGGATACGCTTAAATTTACAGCCGTTGCCAACGGCGACAATCCGGTTATGCAGACTTTCAACGTCTCCGAGTTTTACGGCGGCGCCATCGCTTTTAACGCGGCCGTAAGTATCGGCGAGAGCTGGATTAATCTCGGCAATGCTTCCGGGACCACCCCGGCCGATGTGGAAGTCAATATCGATATTACCGGCGTGACCGCCGGGGTTTATAACGGCGCTGTTTCGGTCACCTCCGCAGCCGCCGCTAACTCCCCGCAAACGGTCTATGTCCGGTTAACGGTTGAGCCCCAGCCGGAGTTGGTTATCTCCGTGGATACCCTCTATTACAACGCCGTTGAAAACGGAACCAATCCGGGCATGCAGACTTTCAGCGTCTCCGAGTTAGACGGAGCCGCTATTCCCTATAATGCTGCTGTTACGGTCGGCGACACCTGGATTTCTCTCGGCAACGCCTCCGGGACCACCCCCGCCGATGTTGAGGTTAATGTGAACATCGCCGGTATAACCGAGGGCGATTACCTGGGTACAATCGAAGTAACCTCAGACACGGCCTCGAATTCGCCGCAGTTGGTTTATGTCAAGCTGTCAATCAGTGCCCAGGCTATCCTCCTGGTACCGACCGATACTTTAGAATTCACCGCCGTGGAAAACGGCGACAACCCGTCCATGCAGTCTTTTCTGGTGGCTATGTCCGACGACAGTGAAGTTGATTTCACCCTGTCTTTCCTGACCAGCAATACCTGGATTTTGATACCCTCGATGGGCACCACCCCATACACCGTCGAAGTCAATATCGATATTACCGGTGTTCCGGCTGGTGAATATTTCGATTCCATCCAGGTGCACGCCGAAGGCGTGGTAAATTCACCCCGATTTACCTATGTCAAACTAACCGTGGCCAATCAGCCGATGCTGGAGGTTTCCGAAACGGCTTTATTCTTCAACGCTATCGAGAACGGCCCCGTCTTATCGGATACGATGCAGTATATACTGGTTCGAGATTTTTACGGCGGTAATATTCCTTACGCCCTGTTCAAAGATATCGACACTTACTTTTCTCTGCCGAAAGCCGGCGGTCTCACACCTGATACGATTTATGTCGTTATCAATACCGACGGTTTGACGGCCGGTGACTATGTCGACAGCTTCAGGGTTGTCTCTGACACCGCTTCGAATTCACCCCTGCAAGTTTACGTTAATTTACATATCGACCCGCCACCGTGTGTAATTCCGACCGTTACCGATAGCCTCTTTGCCTTCACGACGGTCGAGGCCAGTGGCATTACCGACCCCGTTTCCCTTACTTTCAACGTCGCCAGTTCCATGAGCAACGATAACTTTGACTTCCTGATTGATTGCGACGTTGATACTCCCATCTGCGACATTGTCTTTTTCGATATCGACGGCGCCGGTGCGAGCGGCACACCCGTATACGGCCACACCCCGGCCGAAGTAACGGTTACCGTCGACGCTTCCGGTTTGACTGAAGGGATTCATACTATTTCGTTCCGGCTTAACTCCGATTATGAGAACATCTGCGAAGAATTCATGGGCACAGAACTCTGGGTCACGATTGAGGTTTTCCCGCCACCGAGTGCCGATACGCTGGTTATCCACAATGCCGGTGTCTCGCCGGGTGGTCAGTTTATGGTTCCGGTCACCTTCACCAACAGTTGCGACCTGCAAGCCATAGGCGCCTCGATGGCCTGGACTACGCCCGATATACACCTCGATTCGGTATCATTCGCTGAATCCGTTATAGATTACTTTGACATCAAAAATGTCGTTATCAATAACGAAAACCAGATGGTTGCCATCGACTGCGACGCCGGTACTCAGGATTATTATCCGCCCCATTCCCAGCAGAATTTCGTCAACCTGCATTTCTCGACTTCCTGTGATATTATCGAGGCGGAATATCCGTTGAACTTCTTCGCGGAACTGACCGATTTTGCCTATTTCGCGCGTAATTGCGGCAGCGGTATCGAAGTGGAAGTACCGTTTACGGACGGCGGCAGTATCGACGTCGAGACCAAGCCGTTTGATTTCTGCGGCTGGGTGGTTGAAGAAGGCACCGGTACGGCTATTGCCGGAGCGACAGTTGAGCTCTTTGCTTACCCGCTCGATTTCAACAATGCTCCGATAATGACCGCCACCACCGGCGGCATCGGTTCCTTCCTCTTCGAAAATGTGGAAAATCTGCCCTTCAGCCTCTGGGCCTACAAAGAAGGTTATTATCCCAAGAAGGTTGAAGAGCTCGATATGATAGACAAGGGCGTGATGATTCATCTCACCCCGATTGAAACTTTCGCTTTTGAACCGCATCCCTGGTTCGTCAACTACTATTGCGAAACCAACATATATTATGACGCTTTGATGCCGGTCGGCTCCTATGTCGAAGCTCGCGATGCCGCGGGTAACCTCTGCGGTCAGTTCCCGGTGACGACAGCCGGTCTGTACGGTTTCATGCCTGTGTACCAGGATGATTCGGAAACCCCCGAAATCGAGGGTATGGTTCCCGGCCAGCTGGTACACTTCTTTATTAACGGCGAGGAAGCCACCTCTATGGAAAGCACCGTCTATCCTCAGGCTTCCAATATGCCGCCCTATCAGAATATTAATGTCTGTCTCGAGGTCGGTATTGTGAACGTCCACAGCTGCGACCTTTCCGACGGCTGGAACCTGATCAGCTGGAACGTCAACGCCGAAAATGATATTGACGCCGTATTCGGCCCTTACATGGACAAAATCGATGTCATTCTCGGTTTTGAACAGGGCGGCTTGACCTATGACCCGGATCTGCTGCAGTTCTCTACCCTCGATTACGTTGACCATCTGAGCGGTTACTGGGTTAAAGTCAAAGCCGGTCAGGCCTTCACGATGGAAATGACCGGCTCACCGGTTCCGGACAATACTCCAATTATGTTAAACAAGGGCTGGAACCTTGTCAGTTACCTGCCGGATGCAACTCTCGGCACCGAAGTAGCTCTCGATAACCTGCTTCAGGAAGATAACCTGCTGGTAGCCTTGGGCTTCGACGACAGCCTGATGGTTTATCGGCCGGGCTGGCAGTTCAGCACCCTGCTGGAGATGTCCACCTGCCACGGCTACTGGTTAAAGGTTAACGATAACGATTATCTGACCTATCCCGGTACTCTGCCTCCGGTTGCAGCTCCGGCTGTACATCCCAAGATTATCGCGGCGGCCAGCCTAAACGCTTCGGATGTAACGGCTACCAACTTATGGGTTAACCTATATTCAGCTAATTTAACCTTAGACGGTAAATTAGTGCAAGCGGGTGCAACAATTTCAGCCCATACCGCCACCGGAATCAAGGTCGGCAGCTTCTCAATGACCAAAGACGGCGAGTTCGGTTTCATGCCGGTTTACGCCGGGGCCGATGGTTCAGACCTGAAGGCCGGCGATAGAATTTATCTGCAGGTTGACGGCGTTGAAGTTGAGGAAACCTTCACCTGGACCAATAACGGTGACAGGATTGAAGTTATCCAGCTGTCGGCGAAAAACAACACCGGTAATCTGCCTCAGAATTATTCTCTGGAGCAGAACTATCCGAACCCGTTCAATCCATCGACCCGGATCAGCTTCAATATGGTTTCCGAAGGCCCGGCCAAGATTGAGATCTTCAACGTCCTTGGCAAAGTTGTTGCTGTACCGTTTGATGGAATTGCCGGTGCCGGCAGTAATGAAATAACCTGGAACGGCACCAACCTGGCAGGCAGCAAGGTGGCTTCCGGTATCTACTTCTACCGCCTCACAGCCGGCGATTTCAGTGAAACCAAGAAGATGATGTTACTGAAATAAATCATATTTAACAACGGTCGGGGCTTAACGCCCCGACCGGATAAAATTGGTGGTGATGTTGTGAAAAATAATTTATTGAAAGCAGTTCTTTTAGGAGGACTGATACTCTTATTTACCATAGGCGCTCAAGCCCAATCAACCCCCTGGGCCTGTTTCTTTGCCGGTACGGCTTCCTATAACGGCATTCCGGCGCCGGTGGGTACGGTCATCGACGCTTACGACCCTGACGGGATTCACTGCGGGTCCTGGATTGTTCATACCACCGGTCTGTTCGGGGCAATGGCGGTGGTTGGTGACGATACGACCGATCCCGATGATCCGACCGATGAAGGCGCAGTTGACGGTGACGTGATTACCTTCTACATTAACGGCCTGCTGGCCGATTGTATCGGCGACTGTACCTGGACCGACAAGGCGACCAAGGAAATCGCCCTGAGCGTAGTTGAGGACAGCGTGGAAATCGCTCTGCAGATTGTTGTGAGCCCCGGTCCCCGGGCGGTCAGACCGGGTGAAACCATTTCGGTCAAGGTCGGGGTAGAAAACCTCGGCAACGCCCTGGATTTATTCGGAATCACCGCTTATACCGACAAGGGCTGGACGACCATCCCTCAGGACAGTGCCACTCATGCCGACCCGGGCGATACCGTTTACGTTTATTTCCGGGTGATTATCCCGCTGTGGCCCGGTGAGCCCCCGACCGATGTTATTCATTTCACGGTTTTCTCCCATAACGACCCCTCGGTCACCGCTTCCGGTACGGCCAGCCTGACCGTATCCGTTACCGATGTTGACGATCCGATTGTCAATCTGCCCGGTTCTTTCGAACTGTATCAGAACTACCCCAATCCGTTTAATCCGACCACGACCTTCGCGTTTAACCTGGCCAGCCTTTCGCACGTGAATCTGCAGATTTACGACATAACCGGGCGGCTGGTCGATGAAAGAGATTTAGGCTCGTTATCGGCCGGTAATCATCAAGTCGAGTTCAACGCCGGCGGCCTGGCCAGCGGCGTCTATCTCTACCGTCTGGCAACCGAAACAACCAGCCAGACCAAAAAGATGATTCTTGTTAAATAATAAACATCCCCATCAAAAACTTAAAAAAACCCCGGCTCGGTCGGGGTTTTTTATTTGTGTCCGAAACCGGCTTTTATTATATAAAATGATATTTTTTAAGCTTGTACAAGTTTGCGGGATTGAATATTATTCGATTAGTTAACCGGTCTCAATAAGAAAAAAGGACAGACAGTGCCCCTCAAGGTAAAGGTTGCCGGTAAAACAGACAAAGGCCTGGTTCGCTCCGGTAACGAGGATTATTTACATCTCGACGCGGAGAATAACGTATTTGCCGTCTGTGACGGTATGGGTGGACACCAGGCCGGTGAGGTTGCCTCGATGCTGGCTGCTGATACGATTCAGACGGTCTTTTCCCATTTTAACAAACCTCTGCTGGATGACCCCAAGCTGGATTTAGGCAAACCCCTGCCGGCCAGCGGGGAATTGCTGACGAAAGCTATCCGGCTGGCCAATCGGGCGGTCTATAACGCCGCTCTTGAGGACCCTTCCAAAGCCGGGATGGGCACCACCGTGGTCGCCACCGCCTTCGAGGCGGATTTTGTCTCGGTCGCTCATGTCGGCGACAGCCGTGCTTACCGGCTGGAAGAAAAAGCACTGGTACCCCTGACCAAGGACCATTCCTGGATACAGGAAATCCAGGATTCGGAAAATATCTCACAAAACGAAGCCAGTTCTTTTGTCGGAAAAAACGTCATCACCCGTGCTCTAGGAGTGCGCGGTAATGTTGAGGTGGATTACCGGATTGTCAAAGTCAAACCCGGGGATATCTTTATTCTCTGTTCGGATGGATTGTGCGGTTTCGCCGACGATGATGAGATATTCGAGGTCGCTCGCAAGGCCGATCGGGATATCGAGCAAATCGTCGAATATTTGGTTCAAATGGCCAATGACCGCGGCGGTCAGGATAATGTCACGGTTATCGCCCTGGAGGTTACCGATGTTTTCGAGTCCCCCCTGCCGGATGTCGATGTTTACACTCTTCCGGAAGAAAACGAGGAGCTTTTAGAAATCGAGGACGACTGGCTGGCCAAGATCAAGGCTTTCAAAAACAACCTGCCCGAAAAAAAAAAGGTGGCCGCCCAAAAAAGCGAAAGCGGCGGAAATAGGTTGACTATCTCTCTTATCTTCATGATTTTTATTATCATAGCGGTTTTGATAATCTACTTTTCCCAGCGTTAGTCCGGGGGGATTTAGCCTTTAAAAGGAGTTGACAAATCAACCGAAGATATTATACTTAGAACCTCAAATTAGATTAAAATGCGCCCATAGCTCAATTGGATAGAGCGTCTGACTACGGATCAGAAGGTTGGGGGTTCGACTCCTCCTGGGCGTATTTTTTATTGTACCCTTTGCGGAATTAGATACCCGGTTGATTAACATTCTTTGAAAAGAATGACACACAATCGATAAGCACTTCATGAAATGCTTAAACAATTTTCTTGATTTTCCTGGATTATATTGTTATATTTAATTGTGATTTTTCTTAAATCACTCTTAACGTTCACGAGCATACATTAAATTCTGGTGTAACCAGATTACAACGCTTTAAATTCTTTTTATTATAAAAAGCGGAGGCTAGGGATATAAACCTTTTTGTCAGCTACTGCTAATAAAATTACATGTTAAGCAATAAACTTATCCTGTTTTCATCAACTCTTTATCAAGAGAAAAAAACAAGTAATATAAACTAAAATGAGGAGGGTCAATGAAACCATCGCGCGTACTGCTCATCACATTTTTTCTTGTTTTTCTTACTATCCCGTCGCCATCCGGACAAAATGAGGAAGCGGCAATTACACCAGGACAGGAAATAAACTATTCCGGGGATCTGAACTTTACCGAAAATGCAGGCCAATGGGATTCTCAGGTGAAATATCGAACCAATATCGGTGGGTTGTTAATCTGGATTACATCAGATGGCATTTATTACCATTTTAAGCGTCAAAATAAAAAGAACACATCCGTGGAAAATCCTAAATCCAACCATTTTAGCTTAATCCCCTTCACGGAAACAGTACGAGAAGAAAACCTGATCGTAGGTGCCCTGCTCGAGGGCGCCAATCCCGCCCCTGAAATAGTTCCTGAAGAATTACAGGATTACAAATGCAACTACTTTTTGGGTAATGACCCGAATAAATGGTATCGTAATGTTTCTAATTATAAAGGCGTCACCTATAAAGATATCTATCCGGGAATAGATTTAAATTATTACGGCCATAAAAAAAGACTGGAATATGATTTCATCGTCTCACCCGGAGCTGACCCCGATAATATCCGGATACGCTATGAAGGAGCCAAATCAATTCGAATCTCCGATGAGGGACAACTGGTAATTGAGACGGATTGGAACGAAATCACCGAGTTGAAGCCGGTTATCTATCAAATCGAAGACGGCCAGAGAAAGTCTGTTACCGGTAATTTTGTCATCTTGTCTGAAAATACCTTCGGGTTTGAGATGAGCGAAAGCTATAACCCGGAACTTCCTCTCGTCATAGACCCCATTTTAAAATACAGCACTTATTTCGGTGGAGATATGACTGATGCCATCGAGGACATTGTGGTTGATGAAGACGGCTATATTTACTTTTGCGGGACGACATCTTCTTCTGACTTTCCTGTAGCCGGTACCCCCATCCAGGGTACCTACGCAGGGGATTACGATGTTTTCGTGACCAAAATGACACCGGACGGCAGTGAACTCGTTTTCAGTACCTATATTGGCGGCAGTGCTCATGAAAAGGGATACAACATAGCTATTAACGACAACAGTGATATTTATGTCAGTGGCTGGACAAGATCGACAGATTTCCCGACTTACAATGCCTTACAACCTGTCTCACCAGAAAATGACGACGGATTTATTGCTAAGCTTAATAATACCGGAAGCAACTTTATCTACTGTACTTACTTAGGCGGTACGGGGGTTGATTATTTAAATGACATGGCCCTGGACCATAACGATAATTTACATGTAATCGGTTATACCACTTCAACGGACTTTCCTACGGCTAATCCGATACAGGCTTCAAATGCCGGTCATTATGATGTTTTTATTTCCCGGCTTAACTCTAACGGTACCTTCCTTCTCTTCAGTACATACTATGGTGGTGCAGAAGATGATAACGGATATGATATTATCCTGAAAAGAGATACCGCCTTTATAACGGGTAGTACCGAATCCACAGACTTAACAATGATAAACCCACACCAGGCTACCCTGGCTGGCAATAGCGATGCCTTTGTGGCAAAACTCTTTGGTGACAACGTAACCTCGAGCCTCCTGGCCAGTACCTATCTGGGAGGCAGTGATAATGATCTGCCATTCGGAATTGTCAGAGACGACGCTGATAATATCTATATTGCCGGCTATACTGTTTCAACAGACTTTCCCGTTTCAAATGCTTTACCGGGTATGGGAACTTTCCAGGGTGGCAGCACAGACGGTTTTGTTTCTAAACTTTGCTTTAACTGTACCCCCATAATGCTTTTTAACAGCAGCTATTTCGGTGGCAATGATTGGGATAATATCAAAGATATCGAATTAGATGATGATTATAATGTATATGTTTATGGTTCCTCAAAATCGGACAATCTCCCGATTGTAAACGCCATCTTTGAAAATATCATTGGGACCTATGACTTTATTCTCGCTAAATTCGACCAGGCTTTCAGTTCAATTGCATTCAGTACCTATTACGGCGGATCCTCAAATGACTTACCCAATAGAATGTATTTAAACTCAGACAGTATTCTTATAGTAGGATATACGGGCTCGGAGGACTTCCCTGTAGTCGATGCTTACAGGTCTTACGAAACCAACAACTCCACCGCCATTATCTCCGTCTTCCTGCCAACTTCCTACGGTTGTATCGATTCCGACGGGGACGGGTACGGCGATCCGCAATATCTTGGTAATCCCTGCGATCTTGACAACTGCCCGGACGATTATAATCCGGCTCAAACCGATGCTGACGGGGATGACGTGGGTGACGATTGTGACAACTGTCCCAACCTGGCCAATTCCAATCAGGAAGATTGGGATGAAGACGGCGCCGGAGATTACTGTGATAATTGCCCCTGGGAATACAATCCGTCACAGTTAGATACCGACCTGGATGGTGATGGCGACGTCTGTGATTATGATGACGACGCTGACGGGATTGACGACGAACTCGATAATTGCCCCCTCGTTTCCAATGTTTATCAAAATGATAATGATTTCGATGGCTTTGGTAACGTTTGCGATAACTGTCCGGACGAAGGAAACCCCGAGCAGGAAGATTATGATAACGACGGTTACGGTGATTTATGTGACAACTGCGTCTTATATGCCAATCCCGGACAGGAAGACGGGAACGGGGATGATATCGGTGATGTCTGTACGTTCTCAGATGACACACCTACTGGTGACAATGTTGAGGTTGATTTTGGTGAAATCACCGTTACTTTCACTAATGTCTATAACTCCGACATAACTTCGATGACGATTACCACCGATGGTCCTGAGGCACCTTCTTCATATTACATCCTGCCCATGGCCTCACCGGTTTATTTCAATATCACGACTGAAGCAGGTTACTCCGGTGATATTATTATCTGTATTCACTACGATGACGAAGGTCTTACATACGCTGAAGAGATGATGCTTTCGATGTATCATTATGTCGATGGGCTCCCGTCTCGGATGCCTATTGTCAGCCGGGATCGCGACAATAACATAATCTGCGGCAGGACTACCTCGCTGTCACCCTTCGTAGTAGCTTTTGGGATTTGTTGTGTTGATTACACCGGCAACGCCAACTGCTCTATGGAAGAAGAACCAGACATATCGGATATCACCCGGTTGATAGATTATCTCTATATCAGTCATGTCGAGCTGTGCTGCCCCGAGGAAGCCGACGCCAACGGCTCCGGGGGCGAGCCGGACATCTCCGACATCACCCGGTTAATTGACTACCTGTATCTAACTCACACACCTTTAGTGTCTTGTCCATCAAAGTAAGGGCATTAAAATAGACAGGTGTCCCATCCAAAAGGGTGGGGCACCCACATATCAATTGGATAAAGCGTCTGATTACAGATGAGACAATATAAAGAATCGGACCATTCGGTTCAGTACCATAGTTCAATAAAATCCACTTGACGGTAAGAATATAAATATTGTAAATTTATTCAATATGAGACGGTTAGATCAATTATTCGATTTTTAGATAATAAATATTAAATGACAATTCTTAAATATACCATACCCACCGACAGAACCAACGAAATTCAGCTTGAATCGCAACTGCTGTCTCTGAACTGGAACAGCGCCACAGCCGGTCCCGGTCATGTAGTTGCTTATCAAGTTCTCACGTCTTTCGTCGGTTACGGCGCTCCCATAAAAATCACCATAAAAAACGACAGCGGCGAGACCCTGGCAAAATTTGATGATAAAGTAAGAAGCAATATTTACATCGGAAGCTTTAACGTGCCGGAAGATTGCGAACCGGGCGATTCTTTATATTTCGAGGTCTCTCTCCCGAAAAACGGCCTCAAAGGAGAGTCTGAAAAGATTTTTGTCATCCTCCCGGTCGAGCCGGTGGAAATGAAATGGAGTGCCGACAAAGTCAGACGGGAAGATATAGTAACTTTGACGGTAAAGACGCACAAATGCCCGAATATGACCCCGGCAAAAATTATTATATACGAGTACAACGAGTTCGGCTGCCATATAAAAGTAACCGAAATGTATTCGAGCATCATTGATGACCGGCTGGAAATTGACTGGCGGTTCGATTACCCGGACGATACGGCCAAGATACCAACTCAAAAGGAGATGCAAAAATACGGCGGAGCCTACTCGGCACCGGCTTATTTTTTCAAAGTCATTATCAATGACACTTCTTACGGCGACAAACAGAAATCAGGTTTGCTTTATTTTACGGATTTCATCGAGCTGGAGCTTATCGATGAAACCGACCAACCGGTGCCCGAGGCCGCCTTCGCCCTGGTTCCTCCCGACGGCAGCGCGGCTCTCGAGGGCCGGCTGGATCAAAACGGTTTTGTCCGGTTGGAGGATGTCCCGCCGGGACCGTACGATTTGGATTTTCCCGACCTTGAATATGAACTTCCCTCGAAGCTTAATTCCGGCACCCGAATTCGCTCACTGGCGGTTAAATATTTTGTGCTGCTCGACGCCGGCGCCTGGCAGGCTGACCAGGAAGGCACAGCTACCACCACCTTCGGCCTGATTGCCGGCAGCGATATCGCCCTGTGCAGCTGGCTGGAGACTTATAAAGGTAAATTATCCGATAACGTTACTCCCCACATAAGAAATCTTCTGGGTTACCTACAACTCAAGAGCCCCAGCCGAGGGTATGTCATAGACCAGGTCTATCTGAAAAAGCCCGTTTTGGAAAGCAATCGAATGCTGGTTCTTATCCCGGATCTGCACCTGCATTATTTTAAAAAGAAAGCCTGGGACAATTTTATCACCAAAAAGGACTGGGGTGAAATTGAATCTCTGGAGGACGAGCTGGTGCGTTTTCTTACCCTGACCAAAGACTGGGCGGAACATAACGGGGTCGATGTCGAATTTATTCAGCTCGGTGATTGTTATGAAATGTGGGAGAGTAAATTGGTTGTTGAAAAGCACATTGCCGATTTACAACGAAATATCGAGCTTTATGAAGATATTAAAAACGGGAGTATCTCATATTCAGATTACAAATACTCCTCACCTGTCACGTTAAGCGGGAATTATGATGTAATAATTAAAGGATTTAAAGAAAAAAAAGAAAATTATCAAAATACTCTGAACAGTTTTAAGAACCCTGATATATTCGTTCAAGAAATAGAAAAAAAATACCCCGTGTTAACGCAACTATTCAGAGTTTTAAGTTCCGAAAAGAAGCTGAACATCATCAGAGGCAACCATGACAACTGGTCAAATAATCCCCTTGAAACACCACTGAAGCGGGGTATCGATAATTGTATCCGGCTGGAACACGGGCATGCCGCCTGTCCGTACAATAACGATCAAAATTGGAAAAGAGGCTACTGGGTAGTCAGAAATCTGGTTATTCCGACCGAGCCAATATCAAGGCTAGGGGATATAGTAAAAAAGAGCGAACCATATCTGGATGCGATAAAATCATCATTTCTCGGGACACATACCCGGGAGCAGATGTTTATCAATTACGCTTTCAGCCAGCTGCGTGATAATGACAAGCGGGTATTCGTTATGGGGCACACTCACCATCCCAAACTGATGAAGATGAATCTCCGGCAAATTACCGCGATGCTCAAGGAGAAGGAACTCCCGGAAATTCCGAACAAGCTGGTCAGATTTTAAAAATTACCTTTTTGACGGCGGGTTGGGAAAATCGGGAATCGTGTCCACCTCCGTCCCACCGTTGTCATCGCCGCCGCCGACCAGCAAAACCGCCGCCAAAGCGACCACCCCGACCCCGGAGCCGATCACCCACCATTTCTTGTACCAGGGCTTGCCTGGCGCGACAAACAGGGTGTCGCTCTTCTGGGCATCAAATTCCATTTCAACTTCATGTCTGGCTTGCTCGAGCAAGGACTGAAGTTCGGTCCGATTTATTTCCAGGTCCCCGGTCCATTCCCGGTAAGTGCGAAAGCCTTTCTTAAACTCGTTCAGGACCTGTTCCTGCTTCCGCTCTTTGGTAGCCAGTTCGAAATAGACCTGTCCCAACAGGAAATGGGCGGTAGCCTTTTCCTCGTTGGTAATATTCGGCAACTCGAGGAAAGCTTGCAGTTCTTTTTCAGCGCATCTCAAATCGGGAGTCTTAATCGAAAGCCGGGCACTCTGCAGACTGGGTGTTCTGTTATCGATCTCGAACGAACAGTTACCGTCACTCGCCAGGATTACCCCGGGCATAAATCCGGATAGAAAAAATACTACCAGTATCATCCAACCGGTAAATTTACAAAGTTTGTGATTCTCAAACATATTCAACCTCTATTTATAATATTTATTTTTCATGCCAGAATATCGTAAAATATATAGTCGATGAATTTTGCCATTCCGGTCGGTTCAGGTCTATCTCACCTTTCGAACCCCGCATTATTTCATCACTATCACTTTGCTGGATAAAAATACGTACTGAATCGACCTCAAGATTTTTATCCCGCGTACTTCTAACATCAAAATCGAAGTCCCAAAGCCCGGCAATCAGCTTTAATTCTGTAAAAGGAATGTTGTTAATCTGATTGGAATTACCATTACTCTTTAAAACCAGATATGCATTGTTTAGGCTGGGCGGCCATGCTCCGATGTACAGGTCAACTTTTCGGTTGAACTGAAATAATTTCGCCAGGTCATAATTCAAAGGTTTATCGACATTGACCGGGACCGTAACTTCATATATGGGATAATCAAAATTGATAATTTTAACTGTATGACCGCCTTTCTTCACTTCGACGGGTACGCCGACACTCCGCTCGATACCATCGATATACAGGGTGGTGTTGTACAGCGGGTTTATATTAATCGTAAGTTTAGGAAGGATCTCAACCGGCCTGGTCGGGGTCGTTTCAATCGGCGGACTTAATTTTGTCTCGGCAGGTGCCTCGGTCGGTTTTTCCGGTACTTTCTTTTCAACGGAGTCAATTTTTCGGGTCTTTTCAAAGGTAATCCCGGCGCTGTTTGTAACGACCGAATCGATTATCACCGGTGTGAGCGATTCTGTCAGAGTTGACGATTGTCGGCTGACTAAATTATTATAAGTATCGGTCAGGTACGGTTTCCCGAAATACGCCGCCGTCGCCAGCAGACCTAAAAACAAAACCGTGAAAATAATTTTTCCGACAGGAGATTTTCTATAGACGTATTTGACTTTGTTCAAATCCTGAAGTAAAATATCGGCCGTTTTGTAACGGTCTTTGGGATTTCGCTGAGTGGCTTTTTTAAGAATGTTTTTAAACGGTCGGGACAATTCTCGGCCCGAAGAACCCTCGCCGTTTTCCTTATCATCGCGGTGAAAGTCTTCCAGAGGGCTGTAATTGGTCGCCAGTTTATACAACGTAGCGCCGATTTCATAGATATCGCTCAGGTAGGAATCATATTTGACGTTCGATATCAATCGCTCCGGAGCGGCGAATTCCGGCGTTCCGACCATGGCGCCCGTCAAAGTCATGCCCTTGGTGCCGGTCTCTTTGGCAATCCCGAAATCAATCAGGTACACATGATTGTTATGGTCAATCATGATATTCTTGGGCTTGAGGTCGCGATGGGTTATATCTTTGGTATGAGCATAAGCGATAGCTTTGGTAACACTGCAGGCTATATTCAGTATGACGGCGTCATCCAGAGGATAACTCTCGCTGAGAAGTTTGTCGCAGTCCTGACCGTGAATAAACTGCATCACCAGGGCGCTTTCTTCGCTGTAGAAATCGATAATACGGCAGATATTGGGATGGTCCAGCTGGCAAAGGATTTTAGCTTCCTGTTCGAATCTTTTTCTCGACTCGACGTACTTGAGGAACTTGACGACAACTTTCTGGTCGGGCAGGTTCTGGTTCACGGCTTCGAAAACTTCACCGAAACCGCCGCCCTTGATGTGCCTGGTGATTTTATATTTCTCGCCAACCACCCAGCCTATCAGGGTCGAGGGGTCGAAGCCCTTGCGCCAGGGCAAACCGTAGTTGGTATGTGAATCGCCGTTCTCGGTCATGTCAACTCTTAGTTCGATTTAAAAATTCATTTTAATAAAGTCATTTTCCTGCTGTCAACATAATTGCCGGTTTCCAGCCGGTAAAAATACACGCCGCTGGCCACCGGCTTGCCGTAATCATCGGCGCCCGGCCATGTCACGGTATGATAACCGGCCGTCATCTCCCCGTCTATTAAAACCGCCACCCGCTGCCCGAGAATATTGAACACGGACATCGTCACCTTCTGCGCCTCCGGAAGGGCAAATCGAATCTGGGTCGCGCCGTTAAACGGGTTGGGATAATTCTGATACAATGTATAATCTTCGGGCAAAAGGCCGTCGGCATACTGCCGAACATAATTGTCCGTACCGATAACCAGCTGCGCTTTGGTCACCGCGTCGGGCAGGTGAACCTCCGACACCTCTCTTAAATCGTACTTCTCCAGGTTGTCCGGAACAAACCAGACCCTGAGATGATCTGGAATTTTATCCGGGTCTTTTAACCGTACAATCCGGGAAGGCGACCCCGTCAGGCTAACCTGCCAGATTTCACCGTTTTCGAACGGTGGGCGATAATCGCACCTTCGAAGGTGCGTATCACCTCCGGGCAATTGAAAAGCCAGCGACGGTCCTCCCGGCGGTGGCGGCGGTTCGGAGAAATCATACCGGTCGGCGCCTTCGCGTGCATCCGGTCGCACACCGGCAAAATTCCCGGCGTCACACAACCCGT
Source organism: Candidatus Zixiibacteriota bacterium (assembly GCA_016926795.1). Lineage (GTDB taxonomy): Bacteria > Zixibacteria > MSB-5A5 > GN15 > FEB-12 > JAFGNW01. Next base: position 1,550 of record JAFGNW010000174.1, on the reverse strand, counting down.
CTGATTCCAGCACCAGTTCAATTTGCCAGTTACTTATATCGAAATAATCGGGCACTACCTTTTTATCTAAAGACTGAGTCAGTTGGCTTTCCCGGTAGGGAAAGAGCGCCGTAACTCCGCCCTTTTTGATTTTCACGAAAAAACCGTTCCAGGCCGGGATTTCAAGGATCGACTCATACTGCGTCCCGTCGTACCAATATACGGTATCTTCCAAAATCGCGGTGTCGTGCTCGACCGTTATAGTTCCGTTATCGTCGAAAATAACCGCCGTCCAGTCCACGGGGAACGCGAACGGGTTGGCCAGCTGATTCCACCCGGAATCAAGCGGTATGCTGTAGTATTGTAAATCCTCCACGGTAGTGTTCGGATAAACGGTGACCCCGGCTGACCCGAAATGCTGACTTCCCCGCGCGAAAACCCAGTACCCCTGCCCCGGAACGACGTTTGGCAAGAACGGATACTCATAGGCGGAGTCAATCTCATAACGACCCAGACGCCAGTAATATTTATAATCGCCGGTCAGGTCATCGCCGAAAACCTCCGTTACGGAATTATCCCCGGTTATTGAAAACGGTATACCGATGATCATATATCTGGAATCCGGCAACACAAACGGACATTGACCCTGGGCGTTGGTGAACCGGGTCAAAAGAGTAAACGGCTGGCTCATGCCACCGATAAAAAACGGAGGTGATACGCTGCTTCGTATTACCACAAAATATTCCAAACCCCGCGTCGTCAGCAGGGAGTCGTCGATTAAGAAATCCAGCCGGTCATCGCCTACGGTACCGGACACCGTATCGGAAGATACAAACGAAGACGCGCCGCCGTACCTGTAATGCAGCGTACCGGTAATGTTACCCACCAGACCGCCGAAATTTATTCTCAAAGTCGTATCCGCTTTTGAAACCGTCATCAACGAAAGACCTTTAAAGCTGACGTTAAAAGTACTGTTGAACACGGCCGGGGCGCCCAGATAGAGCTGGTAATTATCCTGCTCGTCATAATAAGCCCCGCACAGGGGGATGGCTCCGGTCAGGACATATTTGCCGGTCCGGACGGCTCCTCCCCCGCCCACCAGGCCGCTGCCCAAATCCACCACCTGGGCGCTTGAAAAGCACCCTGTCCCGACAATCAATAGAAACATGATTGCAGAGCCAATTAAGTTCTGATTTTTTCGTTTATGGTTCGACATTCTTTTTATCCCTGCGTAATTCTTACTTTTCAGCGTTTTTTTCCAACTGTCTGACTTTTTCCTCGAGGTATTCCAGGCGGTTTTTCATAGCAAAGAATTCATCTTCTACGTGAGTGTCACTTAAAGATGAATTTATTACCGGTTCTTTACGGTTAGTATCGATGTCTTCATATCCTACTTCGGAAACAGGTATAAAGGCCTCGGTAAATATTGTACCATATGCAGTAGGGAAATAAATAAGGGATAATTGGATATCTGCGGCTTGTATAGTATTACCTATATCATGATCTACATCCTTTGCCAGAAAATAATATGTATAAACTCCTTCACCGGAGACCTCAAAAAGACCATGAGC
>JAFGNW010000173.1 GCA_016926795.1 Candidatus Zixiibacteriota bacterium | reverse complement strand
GGGGTAAACAACGTTACGAACCATGCCAACCCGATAATCAACGCCGCCTCGGGCTTCGTCTACGACGCCGGCATCCTACCGATGCTGGGTGTCAAGTGGCGCTGGTGAGGGGGAATATTAAAAGACGGGTGTTTTTATTTGAATTTTTGAAAATACTTATCAATCTCTGGTCTTAATTCTATACCAGCCCTCTCAAAACAACTTAATAATTCAGAATAAGTGCCTTCACCACCAAGAAAATCCCAAAACTCTTCTGCTACTTTTAGTTCGTTGTCTAAGTCTAACATTCCTTTTAATGTCCATCTTTCATAAGGTTTGGGATCGTACGGATTATAGGGAATAGCGATGTACGAATTTACCTTTGCATTGGGCTTTTTTGCTAAAAAGATGGCTACCCATTCCAACAATGTTCTTTTAAAATCTTTGAAATTGCTGATATTTGGTTTAGCGGTTTTCAAATCGAATAAATGAGCTGTTCCATCTGGACTTTGAATAAATAAATCAACTTTTACAGTCTTCAACTTGTTAATAGTGCCTTTACTACAAACTCTTCGTATCCTTTCAATCTCATCAATTTTATTTGGATTTTTCCCTTCAGTTAGATCATTTATGATACGCTGGATTTCGGATTGGGCTTGCTCACTGATAGAATTGCCAACCTCATACTGTTTTCGTGCAAACTGAAATTTCAGACTTGCCAACATTTCAGCAACAGGTTCAAAAATAGACGTACCAAATGTTGTATTCAATGAATGGATAAAAGAAAATAATGCCATCCTATCACGACCAAGAAGTCGGTAATGAAAAGGCATATTATTGGATTCAGGCTTGTAATTCTGAAACTTGTTCCTTATGCAAATTTTGATAACTTTAACTATGTTTTCTTTTTGAAGACTATCCATCACTAAATTCTCTTTTGTTTTTATTTTCGTATTCAAATAATGCAAATTCAATTGCGCTTCTCCAATCGATTATATCGCCTACCTTATCTTGTATAAATGTGATGGCCTCTTCACTTAAATTGATTCGCACATTATTCTCCTCCATTACATCTAGAATATCCTCAACAGATAATGAATATATTATTCTATTTTCGTTCATCTTATACCTCTTTCAAATGAAATATTATCTCCGAATATGCATTTGATCTATCCTTTTCAACCCTATTGAGAACAGGGCGCTTAAAGCGATTGACAATTTTCATGTCCGCCAACTGGGCTATATCGGGATACAGATTGAATTTATCATTAGCTACCAAAAATATTTCATAATCTTTTTGTAAATATTTTTTACAATTTTTAAGAGATTCTGCTATACCTTTAACATATGAATCCCTCGCTTCTTTACCCTGTCCATTAGAAAGGGGTCCAATTTCTAAATTGTCTTTTCTATCAAATCCAAATATTTCATATGAATAGGCATGCTGTTCGTGATAATCAATAAGGCCTACATATGGCGGACTTGAGAAAATACCCTTAATCTTTTGTCTCTGCAACAACTCAGCAAACTTTGGCTTTTTCTTTTTCATTTCCCCCCATATATCAATAGTTCTACTATCTCCCGTCAAACAAATCTGATATGTTTCGGTTCTTAATCTATCAAATAGCATAAGACGATTCAATGTATCTACAGTGTACCTTTCCCACCAACCTTTAATGGAAAATATTGGTTTACATATTTTCCCATGTTTCTTGCAATAATAAGTAGTTGTTATTGGTTCTTTAAGAGTCGACAAGTCCGCATGAGTAGTCGCTCTACAAGAACGTACAGTTCTGCTCAAAATTATCACTAAAATTCTTTTAAGTTCCACATTATCTATATTATTTAATTCATTAAAAAGGAAATCAATTTCTTCTCTGACAGGTGATAAAAACCACTTATCTAAGAACGAACCATTTTTATCTTGTTTTACTTTTATTTTGTATTTTTTAACTAAGTCTTTATAAATTCTTAAAAAGTCTTTTTCCTTTTCTTTTGAATACTCTTTTTCATTAATTTCAAACCTACTTATTTTTTTCTTATATTCTGGTGAAGGAAAATATTTATAGTTAAATTTTGCTAGTTCAGCGAGTAACTGTTCTTCAAAAGCAAGATTATTTTTTATTTTCTGAAAATTTTCGAGTTTTAATGAGATTTTCTGAATAGCTTCTCTAATCACTGGAATATTATGCTTATCAACTTTAACGTTACTGATCATTGTATTGAATACAGAAATATCAATTCCAACTGCATGTATTCCTAATTCATTTGATTGTACCAGAGTTGTACCGCTTCCACAAAATGGATCCAGAACAATATCGCCTTTAGAAAAATAAATATTATGTTTTAATTTATCCGTATGTGAATCGAGGAAATATTCTACTAATTGAGGTATAAATTTTCCTTTATAGGGATGTAACCTATGAACGTGCTTTGTTCTTTCTGATTCTTTGTACTCCACAAATGACAAATGCCAGTTGAGATCTTTACCTAATTTCTTTTTCCATTGTTGCTCTTTGTCATAAGAGACATAATACTCTTTTAATTCTTCTATGTTAATAAGTGGATTACCGTTACTACCATATTTTTCAATTCTCCCATATTGAAGTAAATATGATATATTAGACACTGTAATATTGCGATTTAAATATTTTGAAGCCCAATTTGCTGCTTCTCTTATATTTATTAACTTTTTCGTACCTTCTCCAAATAATGAAAATTGACTCATACGAGCCTGACTCCTTATTTTCTCGTTCAAACCTTCTGCTTTATTAATAATACTAATAAAAAAGAGAATATATTCCGACAATATCCTTGTCAAGAACCAATTAAGAATAGAACATCACATATTTCAATTATATTTGTAATATGTCAACATTATCTATATTTTTGCTAATATAAAAGCCATTCGCTACTCCTCTTTTGCGACCCTGGCGACATCGGTGACCCGGTCGTCGCCTTTGAGAGATATCAGGCGCACGCCCTGCGTGTTGCGGCCGATGACCTTGATTTCCTTCACCGCCTGGCGGTTGGCTATGCCGTGTTTGGTAATAAGTATCAGCTCATCGCCGTCGATAACTTCCATAATCGTCACTACCTCGCCGTTGCGCTCGGAGGTCTTGACGTTTATCACACCCTTGCCGCCGCGGTTGGTGATGCGGTAATCGTCGATCGAGGTCCGCTTGCCGTAGCCGTTCTCGGTCACGACCAGCAGCGAGCTGTTGCGCTTGACGGCCACCATGCCGATAACAAAATCCCCCTTGCCGAGGTTGATGCCCTTGACACCGTAGGCGGTGCGGCCCATCGGGCGCACCTTCTCCTCCGGGAAGCGAATCGCCATCCCCTTGCGGGTGGCCAGGATAATCTCGAAAGTGCCGTCGGTCAGGGCCGCCTCGATAAGCTCGTCGCCTTTCTCGGGCAGGTTGATGGCGTTTATGCCGACCACGCGCGGGTTGGAGAAAGCGTCCAGGCTGGTTTTCTTGATGACACCGTTGCGGGTGGCCATCACCACGAACATATCTGACGAAAACTCCCGCACCTTGCAGAAGGCGGTAATCGCTTCGTCCTTCGACATCTGGCACATGTTGACAATCGGTTTGCCCTTGGCCAGTTTGCCGCCGATGGGAATCTCGTGCACCTTGACCCAGTAACAACGGCCCTTGTTGGAGAAGAAAAGAATATAGTCGTGCGTGGAGGCGATAAAGAGATATTCGGCGAAATCGTCTTCCTTGGTCTCGATGCCGATTACGCCCTTGCCGCCGCGTTGTTGGCGACGGTAGGCTGTCACCGACAAACGCTTGACATAGCCCAGGTGCGAGATGGTGATAACCATATCTTCCTCGGCAATCAAATCCTCGACCGTCAGTTCCTCGGCGGCGTCCTGAATCTCGGTGCGGCGGTCGTCGCCGTATTTCTTCGACAGTTCCATTGTCTCGTCCTTGATAATCTGCAGGCGCATCGGTTTGGACTCTAAGATGGCTTTCAGCTCGCTGATTTTCTTAATAGTGGCCAGGTATTCATCTTCGATTTTCTGGCGTTCGAGACCGGTCAGCCGCGCCAGGCGCATATCCAGGATAGCGTTGGCCTGTATCTCGGACAGTTTGAACTTCTTCATCAGGCCGTCGCGAGCGGTCGGCGTATCCTTGGACTTTTTGATAAGCTCGATGACGGCGTCAATATTGTCCAGGGCAATCTTGTAACCCTCGAGAATGTGCGCCCGTTCCTCGGCCTTTTTCAAATCGAATTGAGTGCGGCGGACGATGACCTCATGGCGATGGTCCACGAAAGCCTGGAGAATTTGTTTCAGCGACATGAGTTTCGGGACACCATGGTCCAACCCCAACATGGTGACCGAGAACGTGGTCTGGAGCATGGTATGGGCATAAAGCTGGTTCAAAACAATCTCAGCCGGTTTATCGCGTTTGAGTTCGATGACGATGCGCATGCCGTCGCGGTCGGACTCGTCGCGTAAATCGGAAATGCCGTCAATCTTTTTATCCCTGACCAGGTCGGCGATTTTTTCCAGAAGGTTCGATTTGTTGACCTGGTAGGGTATTTCGGTCACCACCAGCGATTCCTTGCCGCTTTTGGCGTGCTCGGTGACAACTTTAGCTCGCAGCGGGATGTGCCCCTTGCCGGTCTTGTAGGCGTTCCGGATACCCTCGCGACCGTTGATAATACCGCCGGTGGGGAAATCCGGTCCCGGCACCAGCTTCATTAAATCGGCGTTGGTGCATTCCGGGTCGTCGATAACTCTGACAATCGCCTGGGCGATTTCTCTCAAATTGTGCGGGGGCATATTGGTGGCCATCCCGACCGCAATCCCGGCGCTGCCGTTACATATCAAATTGGGAAATTTACCGGGCAGTACCTTCGGTTCCTGAAGCGTGCTGTCGTAGTTGGGCATAAAATCAACGGTGTCTTTTTCAAGGTCAGCCAGCAACTCCATCGCCATGGGTGTCAACCGGGCTTCGGTATATCGCATGGCGGCGGCATCATCGCCGTCGATAGAACCGAAATTCCCCTGACCGTCAACCAGCGGATAGCGCATATTGAAATCTTGCGCCATGCGCACCAATGTCGGATAAACCACCTGTTCACCGTGGGGATGATAATTACCCGAAGTATCACCGGATATCTTGGCGCATTTACGATAAGCCCGGCCGGGAGCCAGGTTCAGATCGTTCATGGCTACCAGGATGCGACGGTTCGACGGTTTCAAACCATCGCGATAATCCGGCAGAGCCCGGTTGGTAATCACCGACATGGAATAATCGAGATAAGAAGATTTCATCTCCTCTTCGAGAAAGATCGTCTCTATTTTCTGACGTTCAAGGGACATTAAAAAAATCCTTCATTTTACGCTGTTTTCCTTACTTTTAACGGATTTTAAATCTAACAATTTTTATGTCGGAAAGCAACAAAAAAAGGGGCCGGGGCATGCATTTAATATATTGTATATCAATCAGTTATGAAAAATATTTATTTGTTTTTCGACGTTTTAAAACTGATTCATTAAATTATGGCCTGAAATTGTTTTTGAACAGTAATATATTATGAGACAGTCGTTTGCGGGGTCAGTTAAGATACGGTCAGCGAGCCCGAACGCGGCGAACCACCCGGCTCTTGTGACCCTCTTTGGAATTCAATTCAATATAATTGTAAATACATATATCCCAATCGATAAAATCAATAATATTGGGAATTTCCCGGGCTACCACTGCCGCCCGCCGCAGGGAGCGTATCTCAGTCTTGATACCGTCAATATCAAGCCATTTCGGCTTGCCCGTTTCCTTGCGCAAAAGGGCGAGAATATACCGGTCGATATATCGTGCTTCCCGGTAGAGCTTGATGTCGGAGATATACCTGATGGACTTGACCACTTCTTTCAACAGACCCCGACGATACTGAAAATCGACCTTGAACGAGACCAGATACTGGTCCGAACCCAGGGTGCTGACCTCTTCGTTGCGGGTCTGGGAAAAAAGTTCCCTGGTTTTGTTGAGGGCATCGGCCGGGTCGGCTGCCTCGAGAAAAGCCCGCCCGTTGTTTTCCACGAACTCCAGGACCGCATCACCATAATCGAACTTGTAAATCATGATTAATTAGAATTATCGACAAAAAAAGTAGGAAAAATAAGGTTTTTTAAAATAACAGAAATTATTCTGAGGGTTGGTAACACCAATGGGAGGATTCCCAGGGAATTAATCCTTCTTTGGTTTCGGGGTAGGTTTCATAGAAACCAAATTTGTGCGCGTTTTTTTTTAGCCAGCGGTATGCCTCGGTATGAGCGAAAGAAGCATTGCTGGGAACCATATCGACCGCCCGACCGGTTTCGTGCTCGGAATAACCGGGAGGAGCCACGAATTGAACGATTTTATCGAAACTCTCCCCCTCAGCCAGACGGCGTCTATAAATCCTTTTCTGATAAGCCGCCGAACGAAACCCGGAATCGACTATCAGCTCGATACTGTCCGCGCGCGCCGCCGCAGCCATTTTAACCAGGGCGTCACGGGTTTCCGGAAGGACATATATGCGGTAGTCTTCGAAACACAGTTCGGCGGGCAATCGGACCAGGCGGGTCTTATCGGCGATTTGAGTTGAGTCCATTTTATGACCGCACCAACGGGTCGGGACGGTGTATACTACCGAGTCAATCACTACCGTATCCCGGCATTCTTCCGCCGCTAGAGAACGGCTCACGGTCATAATCAAAAAAGCGGCAAGTACGGTTATTACCTGCCGCTTATATTCATTCATTTTCATTATCATCGATTGTCGGTTATCCCGAATAGCGAAGTTTACTGTTGTAGGAAGTCATCAGGACAGCATCCACATCCTCAATAAAAGCCGCCTTGACCTCGCCTATGAACAGGGTATGGTTGCCGGCTGATACGGTATCGACGATTTTACAGTCGAGATAACCTTCCATACCTTTCAAAAGGGGTGTGCCGGTGGCCGGGGAATCCTCGATATCGGCGGTTTTCAGTTTTCCATAGCCGGATTCGGCCGGACCGTAATATTTTTTGGCTATCGATTCATGGTCGCGACCGACAAAATTGATAACGAAAGCGCCGTTCTTTTTAAGGATTGGCACCGACTGATGTTTGTTGTTGACCGATATCATCACCAGTGGCGGTTCGGAGCCGACCTGGGCAACCCAGCTGGCGGTAAAGGCGTTGCCGTCGTTGCCCTTGCCCATCGAAACCACATAAACGCCGTATTCAAGTTTTCTGAGAACCTTTTTAATATCTTTTTCGCTCGCCATTCTCCTATCCTTCTCGTTTTGATAAATCTTTTGTTGCCTGTAACAATAACATCCGAAACGGGGTTCCGCAACTTTTTTATACTGTCAATTGAGTTATTCCGAGAAAGGACGGTCGCTGGAAAAATCGGGCTGGTAATTATACGGGCTGTCCATTTGCTGGACCCAGCCGCGGTAAAAGCCGAGGCGGTCGAACTCCTCGAGAACCTCGTCGTACTCTTCCGGGGTCAGAACCCGGTTCAGCCGGGGATGGTCAGCCACCTCCGGCGTCGGATGATACTGAGACATGAGCGAGATGTGCACGTCGGTTGATAATTCCTCAGCGATAAAGCGCAGGACCGCTTTGCTGTTTTCGACCTCACCGGGCAGCACCAGATGGCGGATAATCAGGCCTTCGTCGATAGTCCCGTCCCCGGCCAGCTTAATCTCGGCTCCCTTCTGGCGATACATCTCCTTAATCGCCGCCCCGGCGATTTCCGGGTAGCGGGGGGCATCGGAATATTCCCCGGCCAGGCGTGAATCCATATATTTCAAATCCGGCAGGTAAACATCAAGCGTCCCTTCGAGGGCTTTAAGGGTTTCCACCCGGTCATAAGCGTTGGTGTTGAAAACATAAACCGGCCGGCGGCCGCGCGCTGAAAGGGCGTTGATGATGGTTTTCATCTGGGGGATAAAATGCGATGGTGAGACGAATCCCACCGCTCTCAGGCCGCTGTCGAGGAGGGCTTCGATTTCACAAACAATATCAATCAGATTGAACAGGTTTTCCCGGACGAAATCACGGTTGCGGCTGATCTGGTAATTCTGGCAGTAAACGCACTGTAAATTGCAATTAGTGAAGAAAATATTGCAAATGCCGTTTTCCCCCGAAATAACCGGCTCTTCCCCTTTGTGAGCCACGATCGAGGATACGGAAAAACCTATCCCGCTCTGGCAATAGCCGAGCCGGTCACCGGAGCGGTCAGCGCGGCAATCTCTGGGGCAAAGGGAACAGTCTTTAAGTTCTTCCAGCGGTTTTACAATCTCTTCCCAGTTCATAGTCAGCCGTACAAAGCCTCAAAAAGCAAGATGTCTTTTAAAATAATACGCAGCGACCGTCCGTAATATAACCAATATTATAATAACGTTTCGGTATTTTACACCTCAATTGGTGAAAAAGTCGAAGATATTGCCGAGGGTACTGGAATCTCCCTTATAAAATTCGGTATATTTGCATCTCTGGCAGGTAACGCTGGAAAATTTCCTGCCCTGGACATCGAAAATCTTGCTCCAGAACCCACCGGCGGCGCGGATTTCACCCAGTTCATAAGTGTTGTTGCCGCATTTGGGACAGCGATAACTCAAAGCCTGCATCTTTTCTTCTCCTGTTAAAACCTCAGAAAT
>JAFGNW010000172.1 GCA_016926795.1 Candidatus Zixiibacteriota bacterium | reverse complement strand
ATTACGGTTTCAATTTTATCTATGTCGGGAATTTAACTTAAGTAATATGTTTATACATTGACGGTGAAAAGGTGTAATAATGATGAAGAAAGTAATAAAAGGATTTATACTGTCATCAGTAATTGTGCTGTTCGATACAGCTCTGTCGTTAGCGGTGGGCGGCTTGTCATCCCCCAATCCGGTTGCTCGCAACTCTTTTATAAAAAACACTCACCCGGTTTATTTCACTGAAAACAGAGGCCAATGGGATCAAAATGTTCTGTACCGGGCCGCTTTGCCGGGGGTGAATATCTGGTTTACTCAATCCGGTGTTTATTATCAGCACGCCCGTCTTTTAACGGGTGACAACCTTATCGAAAGGGATAAGTTCTCCGGACCGGCTGATTTTCCTTCCGCAAGGAGCCGCAAGGTGATGACCCTGTCGCTTAAAACAAGTTTACTGGATGCCAATTCCGGTCCGATGGTTAAAGCCGAAAACGAGACCGCTTACAAGTGCCATTATATTCGGGGCCACAATCCTTCTGAGTGGATCACAGATGTACCCAATTTCAAAACGGTGGTTTACCGGGAAATTTATCCCGGGGTGGATTTGCAATATTACGGAAATCGCAATCAACTCGAGTACGATTTTATAGTCGCTCCCGGAACCGACCCGTCCCGGATTCAAATCCAGTATGACGGCGCTGTTAAACTTGACATTAACGGGACCGGAGAACTCGTGGTCCGGACCGAATGGGGTGAAAATATCGAGCGGCAACCGGTGGTTTACCAGATTGTGCGGGGTGAAAAAGTATCCCTGAAAAGTCGTTATTCTTTAATTTCAGATAACAGTTTTGGTTTTGAATTGAGTGAAAATTATGATCCGGACTTGCCGGTGATTATCGATCCCGTAATAAGTTTCGGTACTTATCTGGGGGGAAGCGACCCGGAGGAAGGTTACGGAATGGCGGTGGACGCCGCCGGTGCCTGTTATGTAACCGGCTCGACTTATTCGCTTGATTTTCCCCTTGAAGCCCCGTTCCAGGATACCAACCTGGCCGAGTATGATATTTTCCTGACGAAATTGTCAGCGACCGGCGACGAACTGCTTTTCAGCACCTACCTGGGCGGCGAAGCTGATGACTGGGCTTTCGATATCGCTCTGGACGCGTCCGAAAACATTTATCTGACCGGTCGAACCCATTCGGCGGATTTCCCTTTGTACAATCCGTACCAGGCTGTTTTTGACGGGGTCGATGTGTTCGTGACCAAACTGACCGGTGCTGGTGACGCCCTGATATTCAGCACTTATCTGGGCGGCAGCGGTTTTGACCAGGCTTTGGGAATTGCTGTCGATGATTCGGATTTTGTCTACCTGGCCGGGGAGACGGTTTCCAACGATTTTCCCCTGGTCGACGCCTATCAGACCGACCAGGCCAAAACCGACGCCTTCGTGACCAAACTGGATACCCTGGGCGGGTCGCTTGTCTTCAGCACGTACCTCGGTGGCGAGGAAACCGATATTGCCTGCGATATCGCTGTCGATGACCAGTATCGGGCCTGTGTAACCGGCTATACCGAATCGTTTGTTTTTCCTATCAGTAACCCGATTCAGAATAAAAATGCCGGTGAGTATGATGTTTTTGTTTCCCGGTTTACCATTTCTGGAGACAGTTTATTGTACAGCACCTTCCTGGGGAATGACAACTCGGACTTCGGTTACGCCATAGCTGTCGATACGGCTGGATATGTATGTGTGAGCGGAAAAACCAACTCGCCGGGTTTCCGTAATGTTGGTGCCTTTCAAACAACCCTGGCGGGGGGATACGATGCTTTCGTTACGCGGTTCAATCCAACCGGTTCCCAGTTTGTTTTCAGTTCTTTTCTGGGCGGCAGCGGCGATGATGCTGCTTTTGACCTAGTTCTCGATGACGGGGGCTTTGTCTATATAACCGGGCAAACCGGTTCCTCCGATTTTCCGGTGATTGACCCGTTTCAATTGCCCGGCGGCGGACCGGATGCTTTCATAACCAAGCTCGATATCGCGGGAAGCAGTTTGGTGTACAGCACCTTTTACGGGGGAAGCGGTTCTGAAACGGGCCGGGCGGTCGCGGTCGATAACAGCGGTGACGCTTATATAACCGGAACCACCGCTTCTTCGAACCTGCCGGTGATAGACCCTTTCAAACCGACACAAATCGGAGAGGATGCCTTTGCGGTAAAAATCACGGATGCGGTCTGTGTCGAATCTGACGGTGACGGTTTTGGTGACCCCGGTAATCCGGGAAATGTCTGTCCGGATGACAACTGCCCGTCTATTTTCAATCCCGATCAGGAAGATACCGACGGTGACGGGGTTGGCGATATCTGCGATAACTGCCCGGAGACCTGGAATCCCGGCCAGGAGGACGCCAACGGCAATCACCGGGGGGATGCCTGCGATTTTCCCCGCCGGTGGTATGTCACTGCCGACGGTTTGGGTGATGCACCCACGATTCAGGCGGCTATCGATTCCTCGTCGCACAGCGACACCGTACTGGTGGCCGCCGGGATTTATGCCGGTGAGGGTAACCGGGATTTGGATTTCGACGGTCGCAATATTATACTGCTGGCTGAGGACGGTCCGGAGGTCACCGTAATCGACTGCGAGGGTACTCCCTCAGAACCCCATCGGGGGCTTTCTTTTCACCGCGGTGAGGATACCACGGCTGTGGTGGACGGTTTCACTATCCGCAACGGTTACGGCTTGACGATATACGGTGCCAGCCATGGTGGAGGGATGCTGTGCGATTCCGCTTCTTCACCCATAATCAGAAACTGTGTCTTTGATAACAATCAGGCTCTCTACGGCGGCAGTTTGTGCCTCGTTAAAACCGCCCTTTCTATTTATAATTGTGTTTTCAAAAATAATTCCGCCCAGGACGGCGCGGGTGTGTTCAGTATCATCGCTCCGGAAAAGGTCCTGCTGAAAAACTGTTTCTTTTACGGGAATGAATCCAACAACAAGGGTGGTGCCGTATCCTCCCTGTTCTCCTCGATGATTATCGAAAACGCTACGCTCAGCCATATTAACGACAACAACGACAAATCGCTGTTGTATTGTGTCGGTACGGAGTTGATCGTTAGAAACAGTATTTTCGCCTTTAATCGGGGCGACGGACCGCTCATCTCATCGGCCGATTTAAACCTGAGCTGCAGTAATTTCTACGAGAATACGGACACCACCGAATATAACGGCGATTTTATTACCGCTGTCGACCCGTTCTTCTGCGATACGGCCGGTCTTGATTACAGTATCGACTCACTGTCTCCCTGTGCCGCCGCTTTTCCTCTCAACGAATGCGGGGTTTTAATCGGGGCGTTGGAGCCCGGGTGTAAGAATTTGAGCGACAGCGACGGTGACGGAATTTACGATGATATAGACAATTGTGTCGACGACCCCAATCCCGGTCAGGAGGACGCCAACGGCGACGGGGTGGGCGACGCCTGTTGCTGTATCGGGGACAGGGGTAACGTCAATTGTTCGGAGCAACAACAGCCGGATATTTCCGACATCACCCGTTTGATAGATTATCTCTATCTCAGCCATGCGCCGCTGTGCTGTCCGCCCGAGGCGGACGGCAACGCCAGCGGGGGAGAACCGGATATCTCCGATATTACCGCCCTGATCAATTTCTTATATATTTCACACGCTCCGTTGGAGGTTTGCCCGTAGGGTAGCAGCGGGAATGAGGAACACCGGATAAAATGAAAAGGACGCGCTTTATAAATACAACCGCTTGTGTGAAGCTGTTTTTCCTCTGGGTGCTGGCTGCTTCCGGTTTTTTTCTGCCGGTGAGGGCTGAAGAAGGTGCCTCTGCTTTCGAAGTCTATCAGGAATACAAATTTTCCGATGAAGATTTCCTTTTCAAAAAAAACGGCGGTTATGACGTAGTATCGTTAAAGGGAGGCACTTTTTTGAATCTCCCCGGCCGACCTTTCATGCCGGTTAAGGAAATCAGAGTTGCCCTGCCGGAGGGGATGAGAGCGCTTCGCGTTCGTCTGGTCGAAATCGAGACCGCAACCAAACCCGGAGAATTCAAAATATTGCCCTCGCAATATCCCCGAAAAATAGGCCTTGATAGCGAGGAGTTCGATTTTATCGAACCGCTTCCCGATATCTATTTATCGAACTTAACCTACCCCGAGCAGGCGGTTGAGCTTATCGCCCAAAACGACCTGGCCGGGCAGGGTATGGCGGTAATTCATATCTTTCCTTTTCAATATCAACCCCTATCCGGTAAGTTAACGATTAATCGTAACCTTAAGTTTATTATAGAGGGTGAGGACGGCTATGAGTGCGGTGACTATCTCCCGGAAAAAATATCCGTGAAAAACCGGGACGAAATCCAAAATCTCTTAGCCGGGCTGGTGGTCAATCCCGAGCTGGTTCATCCGGTTGCCCGATTTGCTCCGACCAAATCCACCGCCGACCTTCCCGACGGTTTATTTGAGCACGTCATAATAACCGACAGCGCCCTGGCGATTTTTTACGAACCGCTCATTTTCTGGCATAACCGCAAAGGTCTCCGCGATACGGTGGTTACGACCAACTATATTTACAGCCTTTATACCGGGACGGACAACCAGGAAAAAATCAGAAACTTCATTATCGACGCCCGTAATGACTGGGGCACACTCTATTTTCTCCTGGGGGGAGAGAACGATATTATCCCCTTTGAGGTCAGGGTCTATAACATCAACGCCGTTCCCAGCGACGCTTATTACGGCGATTTCGATGACGACTGGGTACAGGAGGTATTTGTGGGGCGGGTAACGGCCGAGGACTCCGCCCAGGTTACGCGTTTTGTCGACAAGGTGCTTCAATACGAGACCGCGCCACCGCTGTCCGGTTACCCCGAAAATGTAACCCTGGTCGGAATGGACCTCACCCTGGCGGAGCAACCGCCTTACTATACGCTTACCGCCGGGGAAGAAATGAAGGATTCGCTGGCGAGGGAAATTATCCCGGCCCGGTGCCCGACGGTCAAAATTTACGACAGCGAGCCCGGACTGCACAAATCCGACCTGCTGGCGGCTCTCAACGCCGGTCAGAATCTGGTCAATCATTACGACCACAGTGATTATCTTTCGCTGGGGGTCGGTCATATCAACCACGGTGAGGATTTGACGTCAACCGATGTCGCCCTGCTGACCAACACCGACCGGTGCTTCGTCATGTATTCTCTGGGGTGTGACGCCAACCGGATGGATTATAACGACTGTATCGGGGAAAATATAGTTATCGAATCCGATAACCGGGCCGGCGTGGCCTTTATCGGTAACACCCGCAACGGCTGGTTTTACACCGGCGAACCCTACACCCTGTCAGCCGAGCTCGACCGGGAATGGTGGCGGGCGCTGTTCGTCGAGAATAAATACCGCTTGGGCGAAGCTCTGGCCTGGAGCAAAAACAACAATCCATCCTATGATACGATGTGGATGTATTCGCAATGGACCCTTAACCTTTTGGGTGACCCGGCCATGCCCGTCTGGACCGCCGCTCCCGAGCTGTTCGACATTACCCATCCCTCGCAACTGGAAACCGCGGCCGAGTGGGTGACCGTTCATGTCGAAAAAAACACCGTAGAAAAGGTCAGCGGTGCCTTTGTTTGCCTTTGGAAAGACAACGAGGTGTATGAGCGGGCGGTGACAGATTTCAACGGTGACGCCGTTGTCAACCTGGCGCTGGCCGATGAGGGGGAAATGCTCGTTACGGTCACCAAACATAATTTTGTCCCGTATCAGGGAGCAATCGAAATAGTCCTGGTTATCGACACCGATTCCGACGGAGTACGCGACGAAAATGACAATTGCCCCTTTGTATACAATCCCGGCCAGGCCGACAGCGATATCGATACCTTCGGCGACAGTTGCGACAACTGCCCGTTTTGGGCCAATCCTGCTCAGGAAGACAGCGAGGGAGATGGGATTGGTGACAGTTGTGACAACTGTCTTTTAATCTCAAATCCCGACCAGGCTGACGGGGATGATGACGGGGTCGGGGATGATTGTGATAATTGCCCGGAGAGTGCTAATTCGCTGCAGGTCGATACCGATGACGACGGGGTCGGGGATGCCTGTGACCGCTGTCCCGGTTATGATGACTCTGTCGACAATGATGAAGACGGTATTCCCGACAGTTGTGATAACTGTACTTCGGCCTATAATCCCGGCCAGGAGGACAGCAACGGGGACGGTACCGGGGATGCCTGTTGCTGTATCGGTTTGCGGGGTAATACCAACTGTTCCGAACTCGAAAATCCCGATATATCCGATATCACCCGGTTAATCGACGCCCTTTATTTGCACGGAGCTCCTTTCTGCTGTCCGGCCGAAGCCGATTGCAACGACAGCGGGGGGGACCCGGACATCTCCGATATAACCGCCCTTATAGATTATTTGTATCTCGAGCATAATCCTCTCGCCGCCTGTCATTAGTGCACAAGTTTAGATATGCGCCGCATTATACTTATAGACAATGACATACGTTGCTATAAATTCATCTCGATAATCATTTTTTCGAGACGACGGGCGGTTGTCGGGGCGTGCCCGGCAAAGTGATTGTTGACATATATCAAGGATTTGATACGCCGCTCCTGAATCCTGAGAGCCAGTCTGGCCCAGCGTTCCAGGCGGTCCTGCCGGTCGATGACCTCCTTATCCCAGCTTTGTGTGATAGCCTCAATTTCCTTGCGGTCCCCCAGCAGACGAATATAGACAAAATCGGTCGTGACCGGGTCGAACCGCGGCTCGATTTCATCACCGTGAGGCATCCAGGCCTGGTCCACCAGGGTCAGGGCGACTTTGTGCTTTTTTAACAATGCGACATATTCTTCGGTCAGCCAGTTGCGGTTGCGGATTTCCACGGCATAACGGAAATCTTCAGGTAGGTCGCTTAGAAATTTATCGAGTCTGGCAAAAAATTCCGTCGCGGTTTTAAAAGCAGTTCTTGAAAAATAGGGAAATTGTATCAGCAGCGGACCCAGGCGGCTGCCCAGGCGACTGATGATATCGAGGAAAATATCCCGCTGAGCGTAAGTGGCTTCGGGCACGAGCACGATTTCCGGGTCGGGTCGGGGACCTTCGCCGCCATGGACTATGGAACGGGGGAATTTGGCTGCAATCAGAAAATTATCGAGCGTTTTGCGAACCCAGCTGTCAACTGTGCTTTTCGAGGGAATAGCGTAATAGGTGGCGTCGATTTCGACGGTACTGAACTTCCGGGCATACAGGGGCAGGAAATCGCCCGGTCGGGCACCGGGGGGATAGAAAGGACCCACCCAGTCCGTTTCAGAAAACGACGAGGTGCCGATACGTATCAGTTCAGGATTTAACATCAAACATCTCTAATGAAACCTTAAAAGGAATCGTTCAAACAAACGACTATAATTAAAAATATTTTACGAAATGTAACGGGATATTATTTTTCGGGCAAGAGGTTTAATTGATGCGGGTCGACCTGTGACATCTGTTCGTTTTTATTGTGCCCGGTAAGCTTGTCACTATTGACATTTCTATTGATAATTATCTTATTTTAGGACATCTTATCTATCATACGGTTGTGTTGATTATTATGGTCGAGTTGGGCGAAGAGAATTCGCTTCGATATCTCGTTATTTCGGATGTTCCGTCTCATAATCATAGAAGACAATGTGACTGATTTAACAAATTATCTAAAAGTCTTAATATTTCTTTTCATCCTGTCTCCGGTGGTGATTGCTAGTGGTAAAACCGGATACGACAGTGACGACGAGAATGAAATCGTTACGCTTCCCGAGTTTCGACTACCGACGATATAAGCGGCAAAGCCGAACGGTCACCTTATGGACTACCACGACGCACCCGATGGCGCCGGGGGATTCACTAAGTGGATTTTCCTTTGAAATGCCGAATGCATATTATCCCGTTAAAAACGCCTCTTTTACTAAATTACGTTTGTCCTCAATCATCGATTATGGTTATACTCTGGAGCCCTCGCTTACACCGGAGGAGTCCTGCTGTAACGGCCAGACCGGCAATGCCGATTGTTCTCTCTTGAAAACGCCCGATATCTCCGATATCACCCGTCTGATAGATTTCCTGTATTTGACTCACACACCTTTGCCGGATTGTCCGTAATTATTGCAGGAGAGACCAGAAACCTGAAATTTGAGGTTGCATTACAATACTGAGTATGTATATTTGTTTATCCTATGAGCATACCCATTTGGGGATTGGATAAAAGAAATTATTTTAGGGTGTTAAAGTGTTGAAAAACGGTTAGCATATATTTGAGTTTTTCTCAATGCGCAATGCTAACGAGCCGTCTCATATCTTTTGAGGCGGCTTTTTTTCAGGTTCGGTTTGAGACGGGGAAGCTCGGGAAAAGACGGTTATCCGTCCGGCCACAGAGCAGATATAAAAGCGGTTTTAAATATTTCAGGCTGGCCGCCAGTAAAGCGCGAATTACCGGGTTGAAGCCGGTCAAGGTAACGAGAATTTCGGTAATTTCAAAAAAAGTATTTATAGCGTTATAACAGAAAGTGGAATCTGACGGTTTTTGCTCCGCAGGACAGCAGCCGATTCTGATGTGGTTAGTGCCGGGCTTATCCTCCGGTGGTTTCCCGGTAAGGTACCATAAATTATTCGCGGTTCGCCGGAGAACATACTCTCGGTTGTCAAGGACTGTGACAGCCTCAGTTTCCGCAGGGTTGGATGTCCGGTGTTTCAAGTCGCGGCTATCGGTCGTTCGAGGGAAGCGATCATGTCCAGAGCCCTCCCGGTTTTCATAACTGAAACGGGGCGGTCCGTGATAAGCGGAGGTGCAATTCAGAGAGACAAGCCCCGATACTAACAGCAATAATCCGATCAATCGGCTGTATTTAGCTTTTTTTAAAATAAAAACCATGTCAGTACGTTTAAGGGTCTTAACGGCGATAAAGTTTATTTACCTGGTAACAATTGCAGGTATGCTCCGGTAACTCAACAGGTACACTGAAATATAGATAATTGTAATCGAAAGGGCAAGTCCGGAGATGATTTTTAGATGTTTTTCATAAAAAAAATCCCTTTATGTAAAAGGGATTTTTTCAGTCTTGTAAGGTTGCGCTGACGAGGCATCAAGATTTATTTTCCAGGCGTCGCAGCCGTTCCCGGGCGTCATTGATTTCTTCAATGCCCTCGTCGGCTTCTTTCCAGATATCGAGAAATTGAGAATAATATTTGGCGGCCGTTTCGTACTGACCGGTTGCCTCTAAAGAAAGCGCCAGATAATAATAGCTCTTTACCGACCGGATGCCCAGGTACAGTCGCCAGGGTGTCAGATAGTCGGATAATTGAGTTTGATAAGTAACGATTGCCCGGTCGTAATTACCGTGCATCTGATAAGCCCTGGCAAGGTCGAAATTAAAATCGTAATAATTTCCCGACGCCTTACATTTCTCCAAATAAGATACCGCCAGTTCGAAGTTATTTCTGTAATATTCCATAATACCCAGCGAGTACCAGTAGGCTGACACGGCCGGTTTAATCCCGGCCAGGTAATCGGCTTTGATTTCTTCGGTCAATTCTTCGGCCTTTGTGAATTCACCCCCTTCAGCCAGTATTTGAACGTACATACAGCGAAAAGCCGGCTGGCTTCTGGGGAAAGCCATATTATGGGTTTCAATAGCTTCCTCCATTTCCTTATAAGCTTCCCCGTATGCGCTTTTCTCAGCATATATCATACTTCTTATAAAGTGTTTGTAGGCTCGGTCGCCGTATCGGCCATCGGTGGCCAACTCCATTCTGTCAGCAACGATACCATCACCCAGGATAGCAAGGGCCTGTGCCAGTTTTCCCTGGTAGAGAGGAATTTCAGCCAGATAGGTCCTGGCCAGTGAGCGGCTGAACCTCTCCCCGTTGATGACCACCCTCTGGAAAGTGTTCTTGGCCGCCTCATATTCTCCTTTGTATATCTGAAGCTGGCCGAGGTGGAAAGCTGATTGATAGCTGTTAAAATCAAATTTAATGGAAAGGACCTTCTTGTAGAAAGATATAGCCTGGTCAAGGTCACCCCGTAAAGTCAGCAGCTCGGCTTTAGTATCGTACGGGTTGGGCTCGTCGGGGGCAATGGCGATATAGCGGTCAACTGCTTTCAGAGCGTTTTCGAAATCGCCCATGTTGTTATAGGTGTAGGCAAGCTGGTTGTAAGCCATTTTATGAAAAGGGTCAATAACCAGTACTTTTTTATAAATATCAACCGCATCGGCATATTGCCCCTTTTGAGATTTCAGCCCGGCCAGGGAATACAGCGCATCCTTCTCATCGGGATAACGAAGTAATAATTCCTCCAGTATTCTTTCGGAAAGAACGAAATCCTCTTTTAATCTCGCGGCCAGGCTTTTTATATACATTTTTTCTTTTTGACCGGCTTTGTCAGAGTATTTTAAGGCTTCCGAGATATATTCGGGATATCCCAGCTCAACCAGATGGTAATAAACCATGGCGAAGGTCGAGTCAAAGGCTAGAGCTTCCCTGAAATTTTCTTCAGCCCTGGTAGTGTACAACTTATTGAGGTTCGCTATTCCTTCCAGATAATAATGATACGCCACCGTGGAATGAGTGGTTACTTCCGCAATGTGAGGATCGGATTCAGTCAGAGCGGCTTTCGGCAAAGCCAGGTCGTTCCTGATAAAAACCGTCAGTTTATCGACCAGAGAAAAAATATCATCGTCTGCCTCCGCGGTCAAACGATGGGAAATAACGGCGTTTCCCGTTGAAACATCGTTTAACTGCGTGGTAATAATGATATTCGGTTCGATTTGTACGATACTGCCGGTCAGCATCCATTTGACCCGGAGTTGAGCGGCAATCCGGGAAGCTGTTTCCTTATTGAAAATGGAAGAACTGTCGACATCCATCGCCCTGACGACATCATAAAGGCGCTGGCTGGAAATTACGTTGATATAGCGTGATTCGGAAATGTCAGTTATCAGGAGGTTGGTGATAATCTCTCCGAATTGCCGGGGGTCATCCGGCTCGGCCAGGTTTTCAAAGTACATTACAGCCAGGCAGTTTTCCTCGGCCACCACTTCATGGGTACGGTGAAATTCTAATTGCCAGGGCTGTAAAATCAACAGAACCAAAATCGCTGCGGCGGCGAAAGTAAAGCGTATAATCCGGGTATAGCGTTTTTTCTCCGCCGGTTTTTCAACCTTGGGGTCGGCGACGGTTGCGCGCAGGTCCGGATCGGTCCGAATTAACTCGGCGGCTTCGCTGAATTTCGAAGCCCGGTTCTTACAGAAAGGGCATTCGATCAGGTGGATTTCAAATTCCTCGCGCTCCTCATCATTCAAAAGACCCAGCTCGAAAGCATATAGTTTTGCGCCCAGTTTTTTATCGGTACATTCACTCATTATTTATGTTCCTTTATTTCCAGGCATTTTTCCAAGGCCGTTCTGGCTCGATTGAGAAGAACATATGCATTGTTTTTGGAAATTTTCAATTTTTTACAAATCTCCTCGGTAGAATAACCCTGATAATACAAATTAAGAATTCGGGCTTGCCGGATGTTGCTGTCATTGACTTTTTTGAAACAATCCAGCAACCTTTTTTTCAAATCCGGTTTGGAGGTGGCGGACAGGAGTGGGGGAGAAGCTTCAAACCTGTCTCTGTCTAGGCGGCTGCGGATTTTTTTTCTCTTCACATAATCCATTATTTTATGGTTCAATATCTTGTAGGCCCAGGCAGCGAAACTGACTTCAATTTTTAAATCCTTATATTTACTGCAAACCGTCAGCAGGGTGTCCTGGACGATATCCTCCGTATCAGCATTGTTCCATATTCTATGTTGAACAACCAGGCGGAAACTTTCACGCAAATGTTTGAGGAGGGCATTTTCCGCAACTTTGTCACCGCTTTGGGCTTGTTTTACTAAAGAATTTATATCAAAAAAGGAGTTCTGTTCGTTCACCATGTCATTAATATAGGCCGATACATAACTTAATCCAAGGGTATATTTACTGCTATTGTACCATTACTAAACCTCCATTATCCATGATTGTCAGCAACATGTATCATATTGTCCAACAATAGCTTGGGTCGCCATCCGGTTCCCTTTTCATTGGGTTCATTCAAATATTAAAATAAAACTGTAAGGATTCCCCGAATCAATCAACAACCGGTTGCAGAAAGTGAGGAGCGGGTAGATATGAAAATATAAAATTTTAAGTATGTACGATTAATTAATGTTGTTAACTCGAAGTCATCCTCTAAGAACCAACGATAACCTGGTCAGGTTACTGATATATTCCTCTATAATCTTATTATCGCTGGATATTGTTTATCAGACCTATTTTGGAATTTCCGTCCAGAACAAAGAAAAATGTCTGCTCTTTTCTTTCTTACCTCGATGGCTGTTTATTTTTTATGAAAATGTGGTGGAGCTTCTAATAATAGTGCTGGTCGGGATTTTTGTCGCCGGCCTTCTGGAAAAGTATTTTTTGAAATGGCGCCGGTTCGTACCCAGCAACCCGACAACCGCTTTTTTGTACGCTTCGCTTATTCCCGTCTGTTCCTGCGGAGCTTTGCCGCTGATTAAAACCCTGGAAAATAAAATACCTTTCAGGACAATAATCACTTTCGTAGTCGCCGCGCCTCTCTTAAATCCCTATATCATTACGGTATCCTTGACAGTCCTGGGAATCCAATATACCGTGTTGAGAATAATTTCTTCCTTTATCCTGGCTGTAAGCGCCGGTTATATAGCGGATTATTTTAAAAATAGGACTAAAAACGAGTTTAATGTAATTCTAACGGGGTGTCAGACTACCGTTTGTTGTCCCCGGGTGACTAAAGACATTTACCTGTCGACCTATAGAATTTTCAAAGGCATATTACCGTACGTTATTCTGGCCGGTCTGCTCGGGGCGGGCATGGAACTATTTATGCCCAAACATCTTTTTATGAATTTGAATTTTCAGAATAATTTATTGGGTACCGCCATGGTTATTCTGATTGGGGTGCCGGTTTATTTCTGCAACGGTGCCGATGTACTGTTTTTAAAACCCTTTGTGACCCACAGCCAGTTGCCGATGGGCACCGCCATTGTTTTTTCACTGACTTCGACATCGATATGTATCACCTCGCTGGTAATGTTGATTAAATTCATCGGGAAAAAAATGACCTTTATTATCCTGACCGGGCTCGTCCTTATGACCTTTCTGCTGAGCGGCCTGATAGAGTTTGTTCCCGATTTTTAACGGTCATAAATAAGTTGAAAAATAATGTAAATATAAATCTTATATGCGGAGGTATAATATGATAAGAGATAGAATCAAACTATCAGCAAAAAGTGTAATAAAGCTCATGTTACTGCTGGGATTGATTATATTTATCCTGGCGGGGAGTCTGACAGCTGAAATCACCCTCCAAAGATCTTTAAGATATGAACTTAAGGAAGGTTATCCGGTCGGTTTGGGATGGGCTGATTTTGACGGTAACGGCTGGCCTGACCTGGCGATTGCCTGCGGTCTTGACAGCTATTGCGGTCATAATAAAATATTTTTCAATATCGGGGGGGAACTTTCGACGGATTCCGTCTGGATATCAGAGAACGTGCAGCCGGCCGGTAATCTGTATATAGCCGACCTCGATAAAAACAACGAGCCCGACCTTATTGTTAATTCTTTAGGTTTGTTAAGCACCGGGTTTCAGGACGAATATCATGTTTTCTACCTGAACGATGGCGGTCTTCCGCAAACTCCTAGCTGGTATTCTAAACCGTCAGTTGGTTTCTCATGCACTACCGGTGACCCTGACGGCGACGGTGACCTGGATATTCTTTTTACGGAAGGTATCGCAGCGGTGAGTAAGTATCTTACCGCCAAGATGTATGTGAACGATAACGGCACTTTCGATACTCTGCCGTTCTGGGAAACCGATGCCACCCATAATTACAACGATGCCGCCTTTGTCGATTTGGACCGGGACGGCGACCTCGATCTGGTAATGGTGGCTAAGACCATGCCCTTGAGTGCATATTATAATAATAACGGTGTTCTGGAAACAGCTCCTTCATATTCATCACCCTTTCTGGGCGGCCGGCAACTGGCGGTGGGAGATATAGATAAAGACGGCTACTACGACGTCGCGGTGGCTATCTGTGGCTTTTCACCGATGACCGACGGCTATTTCTGTGTCTATAAAAATAATAACGGGACTCTCGAAGACTATCCTTCCTGGTCTTGCGAATATTACAATGAGCCCGCATACGTGGAGTTTGCCGATATGGATGCCGACGGGGACCTTGACCTTATTGCCGGCGGCTGGTATTCGCCCTTCGGCATTTTTGAAAACATCGACGGTAACCTGCCCGACAGGTTTACGTGGGTAAATGCCGGCGAAAGATTTCCCCAGCAGGCGGCTGTAGCCGATTTTGACAACGACGGACTGGTCGATACCCAGAAAGTCTTCACCACCGACGGCAACTTAAAACTGTTCTACCTGGATCATAATAATATACAAAGAATAAATTCCGTCATTTTTAATGGAGTTCCGGTATATATTAATAATTACTGTTACGACCTGAAGGACGGGTGGCTTTCTTTTTCATCAGCTCCGGAAAACGGCGGGACGTTGACAGTTAATTATACTTATTCAAACGATCTCGATATGGCTGTAACCGCAACCGAAGCGGTTTTTGTTTTTGAAAACAAGGGTAGCGATTTCCGAAGACCTCCGGAAGATATAAATCTCCTGGTGCTTGTCGATGATGATTTCGGCGCCAACTATTGCATGAATAATTCATTAAATATACTGGAGCATTTCGAGGCTTATGGCTGGGACATTACTCTGGCGTCGGTTAACGAGAACCTGTCTCCATGCGATTATGCTGCTTTGATCGGTTGTCGGTCGATAACGGTCGACACCCTGATATCCCAGATTGACGATGTCACCCAATTTGATATCATATCGATAATGCCCGGAGATGGCTATAGTAATCTGTACAACAATCCGGATGTAAATGCGCTGTTGCAAAACGCCAATGAGGCCGGTATAGTAATATCGGCATGGTGTAAAGGGGTCCGGCTGCTGGCGGCGGCAGATATTATCGAAGGCCGAAGAGTTACCGGAAAGAGTACTTATGCAAACGAATATATAGCCGCCGGCGCTGATTATCTCGGCGCGGGGATTCTCCCGGTTGTCGACGGCAATATCGTGACCTCTACCAGAAGTAATTATTACCGTACCGAAATCTGCGAAACTATAGTTAAAGCCCTGCCTCCGGTTATCACGAACACGACCCGATTTCCCGAAGCACCTACTTCGAAGGATTCTGTAATAGTTACTGCTCGCATTACGGATAATTACAACGATATCGGTCTGGCGGTTATCTATGCCGATGTAAGCGGCGATTTTGCTCCCTTCGTCATGTACGATGATGGTAATCATCACGACGGAGCTGTCGGCGACAGCGTTTTTGGGGGTATCATCCCGCCAGGGAAAAGCGGCGAAGTGCTGTATTATATTTATGCCGAGGACGATGTTACCGCTCCCGCTTCGGATCCATCCGATGCTCCCGTTACCACTTATAGCTACATTTCGTCAGGCTGCTGTTTCGGGGTCACCGGCAATGTCGATTGTACCGAAGAAGAAATCCCGGATATTTCCGATATTACCCGTTTGATTGATTATCTCTATATCAGTCATGCAGAACTGTGCTGTCCGGAGGAAGCCGATGTAAACGACAGCGGGGGAGAGCCGGATATCTCGGATATAACCTACTTAATCGACCATTTGTACATTTCTCATAAGGACCTCCCGGAGTGCCCGTAAGCCCAATTGTTGTATAGAGTAAAGCCGTCTTGCTTATCGAGACGGCTTTTTTAGGCTTGGTAAAAATAAGGGGGTAAGATTTTTTTGGGTTTAATTTCCTTTTAGCGATAAGAAAACAGCAGTTAATGAAACAATTAAGTGATTGTACAGATTTGATTAAACTTTCTCTCAGACTGGAGAACAACAAATGAACAAAACGATAGCACTGGTAATGTTGTTTCTATTGATTTTCTCGCTTACATTAACGGCTCAGAATCTCCTTAACGAACCGGAAGGAGTGGTTTTTGATTCCCTAAACAATCGTTACCTGGTGTCAAACTGGCGGGATGGCGGCTCAATCGTACAAATTGACGACCAGGGTAACCAGACTTATTTTTTCCAGGGCTTGGGCAATTGCGCCAATATGTACATTCTGGACACTATTCTTTACGTATGTGTGATGAATAATACTCTGGTCGGTCTCAGCCTGAACGACCCTGAACCTGAGATTGTGTCCTATTTACCGATAGCTACCAGCGGTTTTCACGATATCGCCTATGATTACGAGGGTTATTTTTACGCCACCGACTGGTCCGGCGGCCGTATTCTGAAGATTGATATCGCCGCCCAGACATATTCCGTATTTGTCAATCATGACCTTACCTCCCCCTGCGGTATTCTAATGGATTCAGTCAAAAACCGCCTGCTGGTGTGCTCTTTCGGGGGCAACCCTTATATTCAGGCGGTTGATATCGTCACCGGCGCGGTTTCCAACATCGTGAACACCGGTTGGGAAAATCTTGATGATATCGTTATGGACAGGGACCGTAACTTCTATGTCTCTTCGTGGACGGGTTCCGTTACTTCGGTACACCGTTTTGACAGTACTTTTTTTCTGCCGCCGGATTTGATAAACACCGGTTACGGCATCCTTGTGGATTTGTGTTATAACGAACGCGACAAAGTAATCGCCATCGCGAACTCGCAGCAAGACAGTTTTGAATTATTCGAATTGGACTCCGATGAAGACAATAGCCTCTTGTGGACTGACAATTGCCTTGAGAAGTATAATCCGCTCAACGAAGATACCGACGGCGACGGGGTTGGGGATAGCTGCGACAACTGTATCGAGACTTACAATCCCGGCCAGGAGGATATTAACCAGAACGATATCGGTGACGCGTGTGAGGGCTGCTGCAACGGCCTGCGGGGCAATGCGGATTGCTCGGAAATCGAGGAACCGGATATTTCCGACATCACCCGTCTAATCGACTTCCTGTATATAACTCATTTGGAGTTATGCTGCGAAGAGGAGGGTGACGCCGACGGCAGCGGGGGAGAGCCGGATATCTCCGACATTACCCGCCTGATTGACTACCTGTATATCAGTCACAACCCCTTGGCTGACTGCCCGTAAGAATCCTATATCATAAATCCTCATAAGAACCGTCTGATATAACGGGCGGTTTTTTTACGGTCGTTATCTGCGGTCAATCTTAACTTGACATAAAGGGATTTTTATTGTATTATATATTTAGCTATATCAGCTCGCACATCAACTTATACAACGATTGCTACTTACTGAAAATTACATAAAACAACGACACGTTCGTGTCAGAAATAATTAATTTGGGAGGTTCCATGAAAAAAATCATTTATTGCCTCACGAGTTTGTTTCTCCTTGTCGCTCTGGCCGGCAGCCCTGTAATTGCCGACTGGATTCCCGCAGATGGCCATAAAATGCATTTCCCGCAGTTGCCCGATGAAGAGGGCTGGGATATCAATGCTACTGACCCGATGATGATCGCCGATGACTGGCGCTGCTCAGCTTCCGGGCCGATAACGGAAATTCATTTCTGGGGTTCCTGGTTTAGAGAGAATACGGGAAATATAATCGGTTTTTATATCAATATTTATGCAGATATTCCCGCCGACCCACCGCAGATTCCCTACAGCCGACCCGGGGAGTTGTTATGGAGAGTTTTTGTTGAGGATTTCGTAGCTTACCCGATACTTCTTCCGGAAACCAAATTCCAGGGTTGGTATGACCCCTTTACGGAAACATACTTCTACAACGATCACCAGGAATACTGGATGTACAATATCACTTCGTTACCGGAACCTTTTTTCCAGGAGTTTGGTACGGTTTACTGGCTGGGTATATCAGCGGTATTGGACCAGACGGGTCAGGACCAGTATTGGGGCTGGAAAACTTCGCTCGATGTCTGGAACGATGTCTCGGTCTGGCAGGACCCTTCCGGAGTCGGCGACTGGCAGCCGATTGTTGAACCGGCGGAAACCATCTACAACGAATTCTACTGCCTGAATTTGGGCGGTGTGATCGTTGAAGGTTGGGGTACGGACGCCTATGGTGATGGTTGGTATTTTTATCCTTTAGAAGAATGGTGGAATATCTGGTTTTATGACCATCCCCTTGACGAAAAACGTATGAAAGATATGGTCTTATACGTTTACATGGAGGGGCCGGGTATGCTTGATCTGGCTTTTAACTGGTCAACGGTGGAATGGTCGCTGGAAGGAAACCCGCCGACCGGCGAACGAATCCCCCCCTTGCCGGGAGTAGATGAGGAGCTATATATAAGGAGGGAAATCGTTTATTCCGGGCCGCTTATGCCCGGACAATATGAATTCAAAATTACGGTTCCGGATTATAATCCCGAATGGGTCTCGGTTGACGTGCGCGGTTTCGACTTCGGAATCAACGGCATTATCGAACATACCTGCCGAGCCCAGATGAACCAGGCCTTCGTAATCAATAACCCGGATATCGAACCCCAGGGAGCCTGCTGTATCGAGGGCGGTACACTTTGCCTGATTTCCACCGAACTCGATTGTTATTCTATGACCGGTCAGTACAACGGGGACGGTACGCTTTGTCTCGGTGACAACAACGGTAACGGTTTCGACGATATCTGTGATACCTGCTGCGTGGGTATCCGCGGTGATGTCGATTGCAGTGGCGATTACGAACCTGATATTTCCGATATTACGCGCCTGATCGATTTTCTCTATCTCAGTCATCTGCCGCTGTGCTGTATGCAGGAAGCCGATGTCAACGGCAGCGGCGCTACACCGGATATTTCGGATATTACCCGTCTGATTGATTACCTCTACCTGTCGCACAGCGCGATGATCGACTGCCCGTAAAGGTTGACTCTAACATTAAAAGGTCATCCCTAAAATTTAAGGGATGACCTTTTTTTAATTATTGAAAAAATGCCGGAGGTCGGACTTGAACCGACATGATATTGCTATCGGGGGATTTTGAGTCCCCTGCGTCTACCAGTTTCACCACTCCGGCAAGATAGAGATATTATATTTTTCGGAGTCAATTATAACCCGACGGCCGGTTGTTGTCAAGTGCCGATATTTTATTAGAAACAGGGATAAAATCAGTTCGATAAAGGGGGGAAGCCGCCTTAGAAGTGGACCCGCTCGTCGGTAGTATCCTCGGGGATCATATCGTTGTTCTGGGTGGTGTGAGGAACATAAAGCCCGCGCGAGGGGTGCAGCCGGCAGGTGGTGGTCGGTTCGGTGCCCTCGATAAAGACTTCATTGCGGACATCGATACAGCGGTCGGTGGCGATTTCACCCGATTCCAAACAGACGTCGACATGAACGATTCCATCCGGCTCTTCGAAATCCATAATCGGCAGGGAGTCATGGGCGGCCAGCATAAACTCGGTCCAGACCGGGACGCCGTTTTTGGCGCCGTCCTGGTTGCGGCCCAGCGAAGTCTTTTCATCGAAGCCGACCCAGGTTCCCGCCGAGATCTGAGGGGTGTAGCCTATAAACCAGTTGTCACAGAAATTGTCGGTGGTGCCGGTTTTGCCACCGGCCGGCCGGGTGAAGCCCATCCAGAGCGCCCGCTGGCCGGTGCCGCCGGGACTTAACACCGAGCGCATCATATCGACCATAATATAGGCGGTCTGAGCCGACAGAACTTCTTCCTTTTGTACGGCCGTGTTTTCTTCCAGAACTTTTCCATAGCGGTCTACTATCCTATGCACCAGCCGATAGGGGATATGGATACCCTTATTGGGAAAAGTCGAGAAAGCCGAGACTATCTCCACCAGCCGGACTTCTTCGGAGCCGATAGCAATCGAGGGTACCGGGTCTAGCGGGGTGGTTATGCCCATCCGTTTGGCATAGAAAATCGCTTCCTGGGGGGTGATTTTTAAAATCAAACGGGCCGAAACCAGATTGCGCGACATCCGCAAAGCATCCCGGAGTGTTATCGGCCCTTTGAACTTGTAGTCATAATTGTGCGGTCGCCATTGTTTGGCGCCGGGGATATCCAGCACGATCGGGTTGTCGTCGACAATGTCGGTAGTCTTATAACCGTTATCGATGCAGGCGGTGTAAAGGAAGGGTTTGAAAGCCGAGCCGGGTTGCAGGGTGGCCTGGTAAGCCCGGTTCCACTCCGATTCCTCGAAGGAACGCCCGCCAACCATTACCAGAACATCGCCGTTTTCATTGTCAAGAGCGATAAAAGCCCCCTGGACTTTCTTGTAAACCAGGATAGAATCTCCGAATTCGTCAACCGTGTCAGGCAGGTAAGTCGAATAATGCTGGTTGCTGAGCGGATAAGTCCGCTCAATACGAGCCTGAATGGAATCTATTTTTTTATACAGAGCCTGCTCGGCGGCTTTCTGGAGCCGGGTGTCCAGCGAGGTATAGACTTTTAAACCGCCCGAATAAAGAACCGATTCGCCGTACTTATCGAGAATATAGCGGCGGATGGTCTCCGTGAAATAAGGGGCGGTACCGACTTTTTCCTGGGGCGGGTTGATTTTGAGCGGTTCCTTTACCAGCGAATCATAGGTTTCCTCGTTGATCCCCCCCCAATCATAATAGGAATACAAAACCCGGTTGCGGGCCTTGAGGGTCTTATCCGGATTGTTAAAAGGGGAGTTGATATTGGGGCCTCTTAAAAGACCGACCAGGATAGCGCAGTCGTTAAGGTCCAGTTCCCCTACCCGTTTGGAAAAAAGCATGTGTGAGGCGGCGGCGATACCGTAAGCACCGCGGCTGAAATAGTACTGGTTGAGATACATCTCGAGGATTTCGTTCTTGGAATAAGTACGCTCCAGTTTGATGGCGGTCAGGGCTTCCTTAATTTTTCTCTCATAGGTCTGTTTCTGGCTTAAAAAAAGCATACGCGATAACTGCTGAGTAACGGTCGAAGCGCCGGCCATGATTTTGAAATGGGCGATATTATTTATGGCTACAATAGCCGTTCGGCGGATATTGATACCCCAATGGTCGTAGAATTCACGGTCCTCGGCGGCGAGAACCATGTCCAGGAGAATCTGAGGGATATCCTTATAAGGGGTCAAAACCCGGTTCTCGCTGTAGAATTCCTTGAGGAGCAAGCCGTTGCGGTCATAGATCTTGGTGTTCAGACTGGGCTCAATATTGTGCAGTTGCTCAAACGAGGGCAGTTCGGACTGATATATATGATAAGTCCGGAATCCGATAATGACAGCTAATATAAAAATAAAGGCGAACAGCGCCAGAATTGCATTGCGCAGAAAATGGGGCGATTTTTTTTTAAAAGTCCGTTTGTAAGTCATGTTCGTCATGGCGTTTATTAAACAACAGGGAAGCGCATCAAGTCAAGTTAAAATAATATTACGTTGTTTATTTGATTTTTTTTATGTTCCCTTTTAACGCTCCCGGTTTTATTTTATTTCGATAATTTTGCTTACTTATTTAACCTGTAATATTATATTCCGATATTTTAAAAAGGATTAAATATTAAGGAGTCATTTTGACCATAGAATTTGACAGCCCGGAATTGAAAAAGGAATTCGAGCATCAATGGCAAGTCATATCCCGCGGAACGGTGGATTTGCTGCCGGAGGATGAGTTCAAAGCCAAGGTCCTCAGGTCCATCAAAGAAAACAAACCCCTTCGGGTCAAACAGGGTTTTGACCCGACCGCGCCGGATATTCACCTCGGGCATACGGTGGGCATCCGTAAGCTTAAACAGTTTCAAGACTTAGGCCATAAAATCATCCTTATCGTGGGTGATTACACCGGTCTGGTGGGGGACCCCTCGGGACGTTCCGATACCCGTCCGATGCTATCCTATGAAGAGCTGATGCAGAATTCCGAAACTTATCAGAAGCAATTCTTTAAAATTCTGGATAAATCGAAAACCGAAGTGCATTACAACGGCGAATGGTTCAAGAATATGGAATTCATCAAGTATATGCACCTGGCCACGAAATTCACCGTTGCCCGCCTTCTGGAAAGAGACGATTTTTCCAAACGGTTTAAAAACGGCATTCCTATCTCGGTTCATGAACTTTTTTACCCCCTGATGCAGGCTTACGATTCGGTGGCTATCCGGGCCGATGTCGAACTGGGCGCTACCGAACAAACCTTCAATCTTCTGGCCGGTCGGACTATCCAGGAGGCTTATGATATGGAACCGCAGTGTATCCTGACCCTGCCGATTCTGGTGGGTATCGACGGTCAGCGGCGGATGTCGAAATCGCTCGGCAATTATATTGGTATCGACGAGGAACCGCGGGAGATGTTCGGCAAGGCAATGTCAATTCCCGACGAACAGATATATCATTATTTCGAACTGGCTACCGATGTTTCCCTGGAGAAACTTCAGGATATCAAAGCCGAGCTGGCGAAGACAAACGTCAACCCGATGGTACTCAAAAAGAAGCTGGGGGAGACGCTGGTGGATATGTATCATTCCGCCGGTTCCGGGAAAGCTGCCCGCGAGGAATTCGAACGTATTTTTTCGCAAAAGCAGCTGCCGGATGAAATCCCCGAAATCGATAAAGATGAAATTATAAAACTGGAGCTTAATCCTGAGGCCGTGTACCTGGTACACCTGATGACCAAAACCGGTCTGTCGAAATCCAACGGCGAAGCCCGCAAGCTGATTCAGGGCGGGGGGGTGTCCATCGATGGTGAGAAAATAGACGACACCGATTATGAGCTCAAGGTTGACCGGGATATGATATTGAAAGTCGGCAAGCGGCGTTTTTTAAAGATTAAAGCAAATTAGTTTGCAACTTTTTCTTTCCTCGGGCATTAAAGTAAAGGAACGG
The DNA here is from genome assembly GCA_016926795.1 of Candidatus Zixiibacteriota bacterium. GTDB lineage: Bacteria > Zixibacteria > MSB-5A5 > GN15 > FEB-12 > JAFGNW01. The sequence continues at coordinate 9,862 of JAFGNW010000172.1, read as the reverse complement.
TAAAATACAGACGGATAAAACCTTGAAGAAAATTTTCTGTTTACTGACAATCTTGCTTATCATTCTGGCGTTAAGCCTTGGCTGCTCTTCAAAGGCGGTCAAACATAGAATAACCGAGGTCAAAGCCGACCCCAATCAACTCAAAGCCCGAACATTTTTGCTCGATTACAAAGCCGAACAGATAGACCAGAGAGCTTTTCATTATTACTCCAACGGCCTTATTTATGAGGGTATGGGGGACCTTCCCGCCGCCGCGGAAAACTACGAGGATGCCCTGGCTTATTACCCGGAATCGTATCAGATCGCTTATTCTTTGGCTGAAATATATTACCGGATGTATCAACCTGAAAAAGCTCTGCGGGTGTTGGAAAAAATGATTCCCCGTGATGTTGAGGTTTTTCGCCTAAGCGCCGCCTGTTTCCGGATGTTGAACGACTATATCTCGGCACAAAAGTCTTACCATAATATTATCAAACTGGACCCGGACAATATCGAAGCCTATACCTTTCTGTCCGATATCTACCGGGCTCGCAATCATCTCGATTCGACCATCTGGGCTTTTGAAAATATGGCTCGGATTCGGTCCGATGACCCCCGCATCTGGCATCAGCTGGGCCGCTTTCAGACCCAGAAAAAGGATTATGAAAATGCCAAGGAATCTTTCCGTAAATCGCTCGAGCTGGACCACAGTCAGGAAAATTTCCTTTCCTACATCGGTTTGGGGGAGCTGTATGAAATCACCGACCGGGTCGATACAGCCGAAACCATATATAAAGAAGGACTTGAGGTAGACCCTACTAATCCCTTGATATTGAGACTCTTAATATCGTTGAACATTAACCGGGATTCCCTGACCAGGGCTCTTCCTTATTCGCGCCAACTGGTGGCTGTCGCACCGGAAAATTATCCCGAAAAACGCCGATTGGGAGCAATTTATTACCGTCTCGACTCACTCGATAAAGCGGATACGATTTTTACCGAGTTGGTCGAAAGTGGTGATGTTTACGGTATGAACCATTTCTATCTCGGTCTTATCGATACTCGTCTGGGGAATATCGAAGACGCCCGCGATGAATTTGAGCTTTTAACCCAGTTAGAGGATTCCCTTTATATCGGCTGGATAAATCTCGGTTTGGCTTATCGCAATCTGGACCAGCCGGAAAAAGAAATCGAGACTTATAAAAAAGGGCTCAACGCTCTCCAATCCGAGGAAGGAGTCGATAATATATTGTTTGCGCTAGGCTCGGCTTATGAGCGTTTGAAAAATTATGAAGAAGCCAAAGCGACTTTCGAACTGCTTCTCGAACATTTTCCCGATAACGCCCAGGCTCTCAATTACCTGGGTTACATGTTGGCCGACCAGAACCTCGAGCTGGATTATGCCAAAGAGCTTATTTCCCGGGCTATTGAACTAATCCCGGAAAATGCCGCTTTTCTTGATAGTTACGGATGGGTCAATTTCCGCCAGGGGAACCTTGATGAAGCCTTGAAGTACTTAAAAAGAGCCGTAGAACTTGACAGCGATCCAATAATTTTCGATCATCTGGGCGACGCCTACAAGGCGAAAGGCAAGAATAAACAGGCCCGGGAGTGGTGGCAGAAAGCTCTAGAACTGGACCCGGAAAATACCGCTATCAAGGAGAAGCTGGGTTTTTGAATAACAACATCCTTCACCGCGGGAAGTTAAGCTTTCTTTCAATAATCATCTTAACATTATTTTATTTCAATTGTGCTGAAATCGTTTCTCCGCCCGGCGGGGAGGAGGACAAAAAGCCGCCCGTTCTTCTGGGTTCCGTCCCGGCCAACGGCGCCATCGATGTGCCGCCGTCCGACCGCATCGAACTGTATTTTTCGGAACCCGTTGTTGAGCCTACCCGTGATAATCCCGTTTATCTTTCGCCGCGGCTGAAAGAAAGTCCCAAAATCAAATGGAAGTCGGACCGGGTCATTATCGAACTGCCGGACAGTTTCAAGACCGACCAGACCTATATCATTTCAGTTTCCCCGACCGTAACCGACCTTCGCAACAACAAGCTCGACAGCGCCGTAATAATAGCTTTTTCCACCGGTGCGACTATCGATTCCGGGGCTATAGCCGGTTTCGTTTTCGGGGACGGCAAACCTCAGAGCGGTGCGCTTTTGGCCTTGTACGAGCTGGCGGGTCAGCCCGACAGTATTCCCTTCGATTCCATCTATCCCGATTATCTGACGATTTCCAGCCGTACGGGATATTTTTCATTTCAGTACCTGCCGGAAAAAGAATACCGCCTGCTGGCCTTCAACGACAAGAACAAAGATGAAAGGTTTAACCCTCTCCGGGAAACCTTCGCCCTGCCCGACCGCCCGATAAATATCGGCGGTGAAATATCGCTCAAGAACATCCTGATGGCCATGACCGTTTTCGACACCACCAGGGTAGAAATCATCTCAGCCGTTTTGAACCCGGACAATCTTTTAAAAATAAGAATCACGAGGAAGATCCCACTCGACCTGCTGCGAATTAGCCCGTCCAATATCGAGCTCGTTCCCGTTGCCGACACCCTCTCGAAGCTTTACGGTGTCTCCTTCCAGGAAACGGGTCTCGACGAATCTTCGCTTTTAAACGTTCTTTTTGAAGGTCTTGTCACCGGCACATACAACCTTCGCCTGACCTACGATATCGACAAACCAAAGCTGGTTTTCGAAAATATCGAACTGGCCCTTAAAGAAGATGTTGTTCCGCCGGGTGTTCTGTCGTTCCAACCGGGTGATAAACCGATTTTCCTTAGCGGCGCCGAGGTCGAGATAAGTTTTTCCGAACCGCTCGACACCGGTTCGATAACCGACCAGACCTTCCTGCTCTGGGAGAGCGATTCCATAGCGGTTGCGGTCAATAAATACTGGCGCGACCCGTTTCATCTGTCGTTCGACGCCGGTACTTTAAAACCAGGCGGGCGTTATCGACTCGACATTACCGAGTTCGATATCCTCGACCGGGCCGGAAATGCCATGGGTGATTCGCTTCTGTCTTATAGCTTCTCTTTCCTGAACGCGGATTCGCTGGGTTCGATATCGGGTGAAGTACTGAGAACGCTGCCGGGTTTGACCGGCAGTCCGGCGCTGCTGACTTTCGATAATCTCAACACCAAACAAAATTTCAAATTGACGGTGCCGGCTAAGGATTTCAAAATCGACGTACCGGCGGGAAGATACCTGTTGTCGGGTTTTATCGACAGGGACTTGAATGAAGAATGGAGCGCGGGAAAAATTCATCCCTTCCAGCCTTCCGAAACCATGGCGACCTATCCGGACACCATCCGGGTGCGGGCTCGTTTCGAAACTTCGGAAATAAAATTCGAGTTCAAATAAATATCTTTCGTGAACCATAATAGATTACAATAAAAAAAAGCGGGATAAAATCCCGCTTTCAGAAAACTCGTTAAGATAAATTCTTAGAGCTGGCCCCAGATAGTCAGCGTTACGCGGCGGTTTTTGGCGTTGGCGTGTTTCTCGTCGGGGAGGGCCACCGGTTTATCCTCACCATAGGATACGATGAACATCCGGTAAAGGTTAATCCCGAACCGCTCGGCCAGGAATCTTTTGGCGGCGTTAGCCCGCTTTTCACCCAGCAGGAAATTGTATTTGGCGGACCCGGTGATGTCGGTATATCCGGCGATCTCAAGCAGAGAACCGGGATAGTTTTCCAGTTTTTCTCCGGCTTCGTTCAGGACGCCGCCGGCGACATTATCGATCTCATAACTGTCAAAATCGAAATTTATTTCGCCCGACCAGATAATCTGGTAATTTTCAAAGCCGGACGCTTTATTTATTGCCAGGTCGGCTTTTTCTGAAAGCTGCGAGGCCAAAGCTTTCAGTTTGGTGATTTCCTGGTCGTTGGTGTTGGTCTTATCGGACACCGTTTTAATTTTGGCGTCGATTTTCGCTTCCGAGTCCGAAATCTGTTGAGCCACGTAATCTTTGTTAACTCCGCAACCAGAAACCAACAATGCCATAAACGCCAGCAAAACCGGCAGCATGTAAAGTTTCTTCATTCTCTTGAATCCTTTCAATTAAAGATTATTACTTATTATATTCTCTTCTAAATATTGACAAATTTTAGTTCAAGAAGAGCCTTAAATCAAGAAAAAAATTAAAAAACTTTGGTATTATTGTTTGATGCTTCCGACGGTTATGCCCGAAATAATCTGACGCTGCATGAAGAAAAAGACAATTAAGACCGGTATAACAGCAATAACTGAACCGGCCATGAGGTGCTGCCAGTCGATAGCCTGATGTCCCTGGAAGAGGGCCAGGGCGACCGGCAGGGTGTACAAATCATTATCCGAAACGAGAATATAGGGGAATAAAAACGAATTCCAGTTGGTAAAGAAAATCTGGATGGCGAGAACCGCCAGAGCCGGTTTGCACAACGGCATTACGATTTTAAAAAGAATCTGAAAATCACCGGCCCCGTCAACCCGGGCGGCTTCTTCCATCGAAGGCGGGATCGTTTCTATATACTGTTTGACCAGAAAAATACCGATCGGGTTGACCAGCCAGGGGAGAATCAGCGCCCAGTATGTGTTATAAATACCGGTTTTCAAACACAACAAATAAAGGGGAATAATGACTATGTGGGCCGGTATCATCAGAATCAGGATAACGGTGACAAACAAAAACCGGTTGGCGAGATACTTAAAACGAGCCAGAGTATAAGCCGTCATGAAACAGAAAAGTATATTCCCCAGCGTAACCGCCGTTACGACCAGAACCGAGTTGAATAACGGACGACCCATATTGATATTGGAGAATAGATCGAGGAAATTTGTTAAAGTAAAACTTAAACTGAACAGATTCTGCAGAGCGATACTTTCGCCTACTCTCATGAAAGACACGCGAAACATCCAGAGGAGAGGCCCGACCATTACCGCCAGAACGACTGTAAGCAAGAGATAACGAAAAACTTCCTTGAATACGTTGTGCCCGGTTACCATGCTGTCTGTTTCCTCCGGAATAAAATAAACTGGATAACCGAGAAAACGGCAATTATGACAAAAAGGATATAGGCGGCGGCAGAGGCATAACCGAATTTAAAAGCTGTTGCCAGACCGGTATCGTAGATGAAATAGACCATAGTGGAACTGTCGAATTTTCCTTTGGTCATCACGAAAATTTCCACGAAAACCTGGAACGACTTAATGGAATTGATAACCAGAACGAACAGCGCTACCGGTTTCAAAAGCGGCAGGGTGATGGAAAAAAATTGCCTCCCAGACGAGGCGCCGTGCACCTCGGCGACTTCGTAAAGCTCTTCCGGGATGGCTTTCAGACCGGCCAGAAAGATGAGCATGTAATAGCCGACCGACATCCAGATATCCATAGCCATAACGGCGTATAAGGCGGTACCGCGGTCATACAGAAAACCGTTGACCGGAGGAGCGATACCGGCCATCTCGCACAACAGGGCGACATAGCCGCCGCGCTGGTAAAGGTTGATGAAGATCAGGGCGATGACGACCATCGATGTAATCGAGGGCAAAAAATAACCGGCCCGGAAAAGCGCCCGCCCTTTAAACCGGCGGCTCACCAGAAGGGCCATCACCAGGGCAATAACGGTTGTTACGGGAATAGTGCCGAAAACAAAAATAAAGGTGTTCTTAAGGGAATCTATGAATTCGCTGTCGGTCAGCAGAGCCTTATAGTTATCCCAGCCGATCCAGGTATTGGCCCAGGGAAGAAATTTAAAAGTATGCAGGTTGCAGTCGGTGAAGCCTATCAAAAAGGAGTAAACGAGAGGGAAAGCCCAGAAAAGGCTAAAAGTCAAGAGCCAGGGGAGTGAGAAGGTGAACGCTGAAAGCTTCGAGCCTCTCATTTTTTCCTTAACGCCGCTATTTTATGCTGAGCCTCCAGCAGAGTGGCTGCTATCGGCTGGCCGTTGAAGACGACATCCTCGACAGCCTTTTCGATTATTTCTTCGATATAGACCCAGTTGGGGTCTACGGGTGGGTGTTTGGCCATACGAAGCTGTTTTATGAAAGTCTGCAGGTTGACATCCTGTTTGAAATAGTCATCCTCCTGAGCTTTCCGACTGGAGGGATTGGCTGAATAGTTGGCTTTGCAGAAACGAAGCTGGTTTTCGGGAGAGGTCATGAAATCGATGAATTTCAGAGCTGCCTCTTTTTTATCCTTATCAATATTTTTATTGACGGCCAGGAACTCGCCGCCCATGAAAGAACGACCGGGTAAAACGGGACCGGGAAAGAGTGCCGTAAAAAAGTTTATTTTTCGGTTCTCCTGTTTGATTCTCTTCAACAGCCAGTCACCCGACAGAATGAAACCTATTTTACCGTCCAGAAAAGCGTCCTCAATGCCCCGCTGGCTGGCGACATAACCGCTCGAATCGTTAAGTATCTGATAAAGGTTCATGGCGTTGCCAGCGTTCATGGATGAAAAAACGCAGTACTTGTTGTCATCGGTAAAAATCTGGGCGCCGGCCGACCAGAAAAAGGGAAGAAATTTTTTGTACAGGCGGTGTTTTTCGGGTGCGTTGGAACCCCAGCCGTAAATATCCGACCCGAGTGAACTTATTTTATTGGTCATGCGACGAAACGCCATGAAAATAGTAGGGATGGTATCCTCTTTGAAACCGGCCCGGGTTAACAGGTCGCGATTACCGAAAATAACCCGCGTACCGAGAATCCAGGGTCTGGCATACACTTTATCATCGTAGGTGGCCATGCTCCAGCCATCGAACTCGCCGCTGTCGGCGGTGATGTGATAGGTGATATCGGCGATATGGTCATTGACAATGAATTCACCCAGCCAGTCGGAACCCAGTTCCACGACATCGGGAGCCGTTCCCGATGCGAACGCCATCACCAGCTTTTCATGGCCGTTAGCCCAGGTCAGGTCGGTCACTTTCACTTTTATATCCGGGTTGGCTTTCTCAAAGTCCTCGACCATGGCGTTAATGGTCGGTTTGATACCGGGGTCGGTCCAGAACTGCCACCAGTTCAGAGTTGTCTCGGCATAAACGGTCGATATCGATAAAATCAGCGATAAAGTCAGTAAAACGGCTTTTATCTTCATAGTATCCTCTCTTTCCTTAATTTAAACTCATGCAATATATTTTTATTTTTCAAAAGGTCAACAAGAAATCTTTTAGTTGATTTATCGTTCGAAAAAGTGATTATCATCGTATGGCACTGAGTTTAGCTTGTTGTATTTTTATTCCGGCTGTAGCCTGGTTCGAAATATCCAAACTGCCGGTCTTAATCTTTGCCGTTATATCGATTATTATCGTTTTATACACGACCTTCCATAAAAAGAGCCGGGAAAAATTCAAGGTTCGCGAGATTGCCGGGCTCAAGGCGGTTGAGAACGCCATCGGTCGGGCGACCGAGATGGCCCTGCCGATTCTGTACACCCCCGGCTGGGGAGGGGATATCCAGCGCCCCACGACCATTGCCTCGCTGAACATCCTGAGCCACGTCGCCGAGAAAACGGCACAGTATAACTGCGACTTGATATTTCCCACTCATGACCCGGTGATAATGTCGGTGGCCCAGGAGGTCGTTCGCGAGAGTTACGCCCGGGCCGGTTTTGTCGACCGCTTCAAAGAGGATGATATCCGCTATGTCACCTCCTCACAGTTTGGTTATGCTGCAGCCGTGGAGGGGTTGATAACCCGCCTGAAACCGGCCTCAATATTCCTGCTGGGTACATTCGAGGCCGAGTCACTGATCCTGGCCGAGACGGGCAATATCGCCGGTTCGATTCAAATCGCCGGTACCGACTCCACTATCCAGCTGTCGTTTTTCATTGTCGCCTGCGACTATACATTAATAGGCGAGGAACTCTTCGCCGCCTCGGGCTATCTCTCCGGTGATAAATCTATCCTGGCCTCGATACGGGCACAGGACATTCTCAAGATTATTATAATAATTTTAATTATAGCGGCCGTAATCTGGGTTTCGTTTGACCCCGCGGCGGACTGGTGGGTTTTCTGATGGCGCGCAAAATTCCTAAAATAGTCTGCGCTCTGTTCGGGGTGACCCTGTTCGTTCTTTTTTTCTCCCAGCACCCGTCGGCTAAAAGCCTGAATCTGGCCATCCTAAACGAATATTTCCAGATTATCTTCGCCTTCACGCTGCTGGTCGGGGTCGTCAGTTTTGTAAAAATCAACCTTAAGGGAGTCGAAAGGGGAGAAGACCGTCCCTACCGTATCGTATCTATACTCGGTGTGTTTGTCGTGCCGCTCCTGGCGCTCATCTGGGGCATCAAGGGAGACTCGCCGTTCATGTGGGTGTTCGAGAATATCCAGGTACCGATGCAGGCGACGGTTTTCGCCCTGCTGGCCTTTTTCGTAGCCTCGGCCTCTTTCCGGGGTTTCCGCGCCCGCTCTGTCCAGGCGACTATCCTTCTTGTAGCCGCCCTTATAATGCTAATCAGCCGGTCGTCTATCGGTGATGTCATCGCCGATGAAATTCCACAGGTTGCTGACTGGGTTCGCAGTTACCCGTCGATGTCGGCCCGTCGGGCGATTCTTATCGGTATCGGCCTCGGCTCGCTTACCACTTCGCTTCGGGTTATTATCGGTATCGAGCGCACCTGGCTGGGAGGGGATAAATGAAGAAACTCGAAAGCCGCCATTATGTCTTTCTCGGCCTCTTTGTCGTTATCGTCGCCGCCATGCTTATAAATGTCAAGCTTGATATCAAGGTCTCCGCGGAAACGCAGAAAATGTACGACTATATTGACTCCCTGCCGCAAGGTTCGGTGCTGATGGTGTCGTTCGACCACGAGGCCTCGGCGGTGCCGGAGATAAAACCACTGGCTCTTACGATATTGCGGCACGCTTTCAAAAAGGGGCACAGACTTATCGGGGTGTCGCTTCTGGCCGAGGGGACGGGGATAGGCTATCGCCTGATGCAGGAAACGGCCAGGGAGTACGATAAAGTTTATGGCCGTGATCTGGTCTATCTCGGTTTCAAGCCGCAGTATATAGCGGCGATTCTGTCGATGGGGGAGTCGATACCGGAGACCTTCCCGGAGGACTACCTCGGCCGACCATACACGCAATTTCCATTGCTCGATTCGGTTGAAAACTACGACGATGTCGCGGGGGTGATTTCAATCGCCGACGGCTCGCTTACAACGCACTGGATAGAATACGCCCGCGCCCGTTACGGTGTGACCGTCACGGCGGCGGTGGCGGCGGTGATGATGACCACCTATGACCCGTATATCGGCTCGGGGCAGCTGCACGCCATGGTGGGCGGTTTGCGCGGGGCGGCCGAATATGAGAAGCTGCTCAAAATTGGTGGGAGCGGTCGCAGGGGGATGCTGGCCCAGACCAGCGCCCATGTGTATGTTATAATTATGATTATAATCGGTAATGTAATTTATATTGCTGAGCGAAAAAGGAAATCGGGTGCGTAATGGATATCGGAACTATCATAGCCGGAATTTTAACGCTGGCGATACTGACCTTTCTCTATTGCGACAACCCCATTTACAAGATGGCGGAATCGCTGCTTATCGGGGTGTCGATAGGTTATTTCATCGTCATCAACTGGACCAACACCATCATGGACCTGATGTTCGTGCCGCTCTTCACCCAGGGAAAACTACTGCTGATAATTCCGCTGATACTCGGGTTGATGATGTTCGGCCGGTTCAGCCGCAAAACGACCGTGCTCTCGCGCATCCCCATCGCGGTTTTAATAGGCTCCGGGGCGGGGGTAGCTATCCCCGCCATGTTGCACGCCCGCACCCTCAAGCAGGTATCGGCCACGGTCGCCCCGATACTGGACGCCGGTGGCCTGCCCAATTTCTCGGAACTGGTGGTCATAGTTGGGGTCCTGACCACCCTCATTTATTT
>JAFGNW010000017.1 GCA_016926795.1 Candidatus Zixiibacteriota bacterium | reverse complement strand
GTCAAATCGCACATCAGGTGCAGGACATGACCACCGCCGATAGCATACCCGGCCACCATGGCGATAAGCGGCTTCGGGCAGGTGCGCATCATCCGCTGAAAATCGAGCACGTTCAGCCGGTGCACGCCCTTCTCGTCCTTGTAACCGGCATCACCTCGGATTCTCTGGTCGCCCCCGGAACAGAAGGCTTTGTCGCCCTCGCCGGTGAGGATGATGACCCCGATATTTTCATCCTCGCGGGCGTCGGCTAAAGCCGCGATCATTTCATAGACCGTCTGGGGACGGAAAGCGTTGCGGACCTCGGGACGGTTGATGGTTATTTTGGCGATACCCTCGGTCTTGTGATATTTTATATCTGTGAATTGTCCGCATTCGAGCCAGTTTATCTCAGTCATGATACCCTCTTTATTTTATCAAAAAATTGTTAAGTTGCTCGTAAAACTCCAGCGGCTTTTCGAAGTGCACGTTATGGCCGCAATTATTAATAATACTAATTTCAGCCCGCTTGCACAAGTCGCTCATTGCGTATGCGAGGGCTTTGAATTTTTCATCTTTGTCACCGGCGATAAACAGAATCGGGGCCTGTATTTTAACCAGTTCGGCCCAGAGCGAAGGTTGCGCGCCGGTACCCATCTGCCGCAGGGATTTGGCCAGAAGCAACGGGTCGCTTTTTAACCGTTTTTTGAAAAGTTTTTTGAACCGGGTGTCTTTTGGCATCGATTCAAAAAGCGGCTGTCGGTACCAGTCGTTCAGAAAATCTTCGAAATTTTCCGTTTCCAGCCGTCTCGACAATATTTTATCGCTTTTGATGCGGGCTTTGCTTTCGACAGCGGTTTTGAGACCCGGCGACGATGATTCGATAATGATTTTATCGAACCGGACCGGGTAATTGACCGCCAGGTACAGCGCCAGCCGCCCCCCCATCGAATATCCGACCAGGTGACACTTTTTTATTTTGAGCTGGTCGAGAAAATTAATCATACCCCAGGCACAGGAGGGCATGGTGTAATATTTATCGATGCCGTTGACCTGCGTGTAGCCGTGGCCGGGTAAATCAACCGTAACCGTCAGAAAGTTTTCACAGAGCCGGTCGGTTATCTCGGTCCAGTCGTCCTTACCTCCCAAAAAACCGTGCAGCAACAAAATGACAGGATTTTCGGGCGAACCGTTTAGCTCATATTTGAAGCGATAGGGGAAACTCATCTCAGCCGTACAATTCGTCCAAGCGGTTCGTGATGGTTTCGTTGATGGTGTGATAAAAGTTCCGGCTTTTTTCCCGGTCGATATCTATTTCGATAAGCGACGGCTGACCGCTGTGCTGAGCCTGCCGGTAATGGTCGATGAAAGTATTCACGTCGCCGGGTTGATAATAATCCAGGCTGAAAAGGGCTGCGGCCGCACGGAAACTCAAATCATGCGGGGTGGTGAAATATTTTTCGAAAATGTCTTTGTGCCGGGCAATCGGCAGGAACGAAAATAAATTGCCGCCGTGGTTGTTGACAACCACGACCGTAACCGGGACAGGGCTGTCTTTGAGCAGGGCCAGCGAGTTCAAATCGTGCAGCAGGGTCAGGTCGCCGATAAGAAGCGTTACCGGTTTTCGCCACCCGGCGGCAAAGCCGGAAGCCGCTGCCACCGTTCCATCGATACCGCTCGCCCCGCGGTTAGCGGCCGTTATTATGCGGGGACCGCTAAAAGAAGCAAACATATCCATATCCCGAATCGGCAGACTGGAAGAAATAAACAGGAGTGATTCGCTGGAAATGTGTTTTGATATAAGGCGGGCCACGACCGGTTCGTACAACCCGGTCTCGTTACCGAGGGTTTGTTCAAAATACTCGTTGATAAGTTTATTCCCCCCGACGAACAGGGCTGGCCAGCCTTCCTCCGGCTGAGCCGAAAGGGACGGTAAGATTTTCTGTATTAATCCTTTTATGTCGCTCTGTAAACGGAAAGAGACTTTGTGCGCCGGGTCAAGGCGTTCGGCATGATAGGTTATGTGGATGTAATTTTCAACCGAGTTGTTTTCGATGAATTGCAGGAGTTTTTTGGAGGTTATCCGGTCACCGATGTGCAGGATGGTTTCCGGTTGAAAGCGGTCGTGAAATTTCTTCGAGAGCAGAAGCCGGTCGTAATAATTTACGATATAGTGCCGGTCGGCTCCCAGCCGCAGACCGGAGAGGATATCGGGAAAAACCGGCCAGCCGAGTTTTTCGGATAAAGTTATGACAGCTTCGCTTTCGTCGCGGTTCTTGAGCCGCCCGGCAATCAATACCCCCTTCCCGGTTTGATTTAAAATCATAGTCAGGCGCGAGAGGGATTTTTCACCAGCGGCGGTAGAGGTTCTGGAATATGAGGTATACGGGCGTTCTGAGTTTCGCCAGCGCTCGAGTGATTTTAAGTAATCTGAGAAATCCTGCTCGGTCTTATCAGGAGCCAGCGGCTCGCGAAACGGGCAATTCAGATGCACCGGTCCGGAGGGAGAACCCAGGGTTTTGGCCATCGCCTGGTCGATGGTAGTCAGGACTAATTCCGGCTTGATATTTTCGTTCGGGCAGGGCAGGTCGAATTCCCAGCGGACAAAATGAGAAAAAATACCCGGTTGAATCACCGTCTGGTTGGCGCCGGTATCTCTGAGTTCCGGCGGTCGGTCGGCGGTTAACAGAATCAGGGGCAGCAGGTCGTTCGAAGCCTCCACCACCGCCGGGAGGTAATTGGCCGGGGCCGTGCCCGAGGTGCAAATCAATACCGCCGGACGGCCGGTGGCGCGGGCATAACCGAGCGCGTAAAAAGCCGCCCCGCGTTCATCGAAATGAATCTTTTTGACGACCTCTTCGTGATAAGCCGCGGCGGCGGTCAGCGGTGTCGAGCGCGAACCGGGACTGATAACGAAATATTCCGCCCCGCTGCGGTATAACTCCTCGATTATCAGCGAGCACCAGAGCATGTTTATGTTGTTGGTATTGATCATATCATCCTTTGAAAAGATTTGTAAAGCCGCTTATTTTGTTTTCCAGCTCCTGCCATTCGTTCTCCGTGACCGAACCCTCGACAATCCCCGCCCCGGCGTAAAGGTTGACCTGCTTCTCCCGCACCAGAGCCGAGCGGATAGCGACCGCGAACTCGGTGCTGTCCCTTCCCACCCGGCCCACCGGGGCGGCGTACCACCCGCGCTGGAACGGTTCAAGTCCGGAAAGTATTTCTAACGCCTCCTTGCGCGGCTGACCGCCGACTGCGGGGGTAGGATGCAGCGCAGCCATAAGTTCGCTGTCGGTCACACCCTGTTTGAGCACTGCCTCGATTCTATTATACAGATGCTGTACCCGCTCGAGTTTGAAAATCGAGGTCTGACCGCCGGTTTTTATCGATTCGCATAAATTTATGAGGTTGTCAAGGATGAAATCAAGGACGAATTGATGTTCCCGCTGTTCTTTTTCGGAATTTAACAGTTCCTCGCGCAGAGCGATATCGTCCTGGTCGGTTTTGCCCCGGGGGCGGGTTCCGGCCAGTGCCTCGGTTTTCAGGCTTAGCCCCTGCCTCAGATACAGCCGTTCCGGCGAGGCGCCGATAAAGGCCGTCCCGTCCGATACCTGCAAGCCGAACAGGTAGTTGTTGCGCGCCTGTTTCTTGAGCTTTTTCAAAAGATTCCAGGGGCAAAACGGCCGGTCGAAATCCAGAGCGGAACGCCGGGCAAGGACTATTTTTTGCAGGTCGCCTTTTTGAAAAAGTTTCTCGACCTTTTTTATCAAATCGAGCCAGCCATCCCGGTCGGGAAAATCACGACGACCGACCATCATGGAAGGATTTAAGGCGGTCTTTTCTCCGGAAATCGCCCCGAGATTCAACTGGGTTACGACATTTTTGATTTCCTCGGGGCGGGAGGGGTCGATAAGAAGATTCGCAGCCAGCTCAGTCTTGTCCCCGGTTCGGCACAGTTCAAAACGGGGGAGAAAAAAGTAAGCGTCGTAAAATTGATGCCAGCCTTCGTCTTCGTTAGCTCTATCCCGGTTGGATTGAAAAGAAAAGCCGCCGAAGAAATTCACGCTGTCGCTTTCGAGGGTATACTCGTTCAGGTGGTCGAATACTTTTTGAAAACGGTCGGGACCGTTTAAGTAATACACCGCTGCCGCGCCAACCCCGGCGGTTTCGTATTCGGTGTCGCGGCTGCGCCAGTAAATTTTGTGGTGTTGCTGCCGGGCTGAAAGCCAGTCAAGCGGGTCGGCATCGTCGATTTCAATCACCGCGCGCAAAACGAGTTTTTTGGTAGGGGCGGCCTTTACATCCAGGGTACCGACGGTGTCGGCCAGACGGAGGGCGGCGTCGTTTGACGCTTTCACGGTTTGTCTCCCGTGTAAAGGGTTACGATACCGAAAGTCAGCTGGCGGGCGGTCACGTTTTCGAACCCGGCCTGCCGCATCAGGTCGCAGAAATTTACTCCGTAGGGGAAGGTCTCGACCGTTTCGTTGAGATAGCGGTAAGCGCGGGCGTCGCCGGAAATTATCGCGCCCAGCCGGGGGAGGATTTTCCGAAAATAAAAGAGATACAGTTTTTTTATCAGCCGGTTTTTCGGCAGGGAGAATTCCAGAATCAGCGCCCGGCCGTTTGCTTTCAATACTCGGCGCATTTCGGACAGGGCCCGGGGGACGTCGGTGACGTTGCGAATCCCGAACGAGATAGTGACGGCGTCGAAGGCGTTGTCTTCGCAGGGAATTTGCTCGGCGCTGCCGTTTTTCAGGACGATTTTATCGTCGAGTTTTCGTTCTTTGATTTTGCGGCGGCCGATTTCGAGCATTTTCTCGGCCGGGTCAATCCCCATGCCGGATTTTACTTTGCCGCTTGCGAAAAGGGCCAGAAGCTGGTCGGCGGTGCCGGTGGCCAGGTCGAGGACTTCGAGATTTTCGCGGTCGGGCAGCCTTGCGGCTAATCGTTTGCGCCAGGCTTTATCGCGGTTGAGCGAGAGGAAATGGTTGAGGAAATCGTACCGGTGGGCGATGCGGTCGAACATTTTGAAAACCTCGCGGCGCGAGGGAGTGTCGTTATGGGTCGTTTCGGTATTCATCGTTATTTCTGATACGCCCGGCCAAAGGGTTTGGGTTGAAATCTTACAAGTTACGGGTATAACTTAGCTAAAGAATTTTAGGTTGGCAAGCGGTTAAAAAGGGGGGGCTTATGGGCTTTACTCTATATAAAAAAGCTGCCAGGTGCAATACCTGACAGCCTTTTATTATGGTAATATTATAATCTTGCGATGACTAGGGTAAGCCCGGGGCCGGCACGAAAATATAACAGGGTTTGACCGGCGGCGGGCCGGGAGGATTTATATTAAAAAGTTAATTAAATAAGTTATATCGGAAATATCTACCGTCGAATCGCAGTTGCAGTCTCCCAATAAGACACTGGGAAAAGGTCTTGTGTGCGATATATAAAGATAGTCTATAAGGGCGGTTATATCGCTCATATCAATCTGGTCATCGTTATCGACATCGCCATGAGAGATAGACAGTATCGCTCGAAAAGCGTCCACCCGACCATAGCCGTACTCGACGTGGGGCGTATCCGCCAATGTTCCCCAGTCCAGGTCCTTCACGGCGGAATTACGCAGAATGTCATAAACCTCATCTGCGGTAAGGTTTGGGTCTTTTGATAAAATAAGTGATGCTGTTCCGGAAACCACCGGACAGGCGGCGGATGTGCCCCCAAATTTGCAGTACATCCATTGATCGTTTTCTTCTAAGCTCGGACAATCATTTATATACGTCGGGTTCACACCTAATATAGAGACTTGATCCAGCGACCAGACATCGCCACAAGGAGTATTGCCCTTTGGGTCAACAGCCCCGCTTGGAGCGACCAGATCAAGGGTGGTATCATAATGGCTGTAATTAAATCGATAGTCATTAGTATCAATTGCTCCAACAGCGAGACAGGCTTCCAAACGAGCCGGGTACATTACAGCACCAGCCGCACCGGAATTTGTATTACCTGAAGAAAATATAACGGGACACCCCAAACCATTCCTTCCATGTATTTTTGCTCTTTCAATTTCTAAACTCAACTCATCATATTCTTTATCTGCGTGCCAACTACAAGAAATAACATCAGCTTCTCTGTAATGCCAAACACTATAAGCATAATTAATTGCCTTAGCGTAATAACTACCTCGATAAACATTACAGGGGAATCCGGATAATTTTAAAGGTATTATTATCGCATTTGGATTCATGGATACAATACCGGTTGTTTTGTCGTTCTGAAGCGTACTGTCAGTAGTATGCGACGCCGCAATAATACCTGCGCAAGCCATTCCATGTGCGTCATATTGATAAGGAGTGACATCATCTGAATCATAAATAATATTCCATTTCCCCTGTACTCTAGTACTCTCAATATCAGGATGGCTGCCTAAGCCGTCATCTATAACGGCTACTTTTATGGCTGTATCCAGACCGGCAAAATCCCATACTGAGGAATCATTGAAAAAGCCGATTACTTTTTTGGTGTGCCATTGGTATTGGTTATAATAATCATAAACAGTATAACCATCCGGTATTATTGCGACACTGAAATCCGGATGAGCATAAACGGTTTGTATCATTTCGTAGTATATGTTAGCTAAATCAAGAATGTGATATTCGGTGGAATCCGTGACTTTCAAGTAGTAAACATTTGTTCTGCCCTCTGGACAATCGGATATTTCTACATTATAGATTGCATTTATACTATCAATTATATTTTCCGTAACACCTTCGTTAAAAAGAACAAAAAATGTTAAACCCATAAGAATCGGTATGCTGTCTTCCGTTAAATAATAAGGTTCAACCCGTTCAATTTCCGGTATTGATTCAAGTGAATCAAGGTAATCAAAATATCCATTATAATCATAAAGAGAAAAAGCCATAAAACTATCAATAAGATAATCATCTTCAAGCTGTTCCAATAGACAGCTCTGTGCCATTACTACACTTTGTTTTGTTTCCTCAGGTATGGAATCATAGAATTTAATGGTTACCTTATTTGAGTCAATTTGAATCGGTATCTGGCCGCCACCGCTGTAGTAGTATTGTGCCTCGATGGGTAAAAAAGCGACCAGGCAGAATAAAAGGCACTGACTTAGAATGATTTTGAAATGTTTCATATTGTCCCCCGACAATTTAAGGGTTATTGTATAGTTTGACAGGTAAAACAACTGTATCCTTCCATATAAATACCAGACTCATTAATTTCGCCCTGGATATAATCATCGATTTGCATAGTTGTCATATTGAAACGGATAAAGGCCGCACAGTCGATTGATTCACCGATCACCAGCCATTTACCATCCGGTGTTATGGCCATTTGTCCTAACGCCATAAATTCAGGATTGATTCCGTCTTCCACTCCGACGGTACTTACTTTCATCTTGATTCTGTTTCTCTCGATATCATAAATTGTAAAATAGTTAGAACCGTTAACATCGAATTCATTTCCGCCCTCGGTATAAAAGGCATATTCCCCGTCAGGTGATAATTCTATATAGTTATAACCGTTCCACAACCATTCTCGAAAAATAATAGAATCAAGCTCTACATCATAGACCTCGAAACGATTGAACCACATATCATAATAAGTAATTAAGAATAATTTAGACTCATCAATAGAGGGAACAACTGATCGTAAAGCTAAACCCTGCGGTAACTCCATCGAAAATTCAGAGAAATCGTTCTCTAAATCTAATATTGTTACTATATTATATGTAAACCCAACATAGCCATAGATTTTTTTACTATCAGATGAAAAAGTGCAGTTATAAAAATTTAGTATAGTATCTTCATACTGAACCGTAAAATCACTTACACGTGCCACCACAATTCCTGGTCCTGTTAAAAGAGCTAAATATTGGTTATCGGGTGATACTGCCATACCGTGATAAGTCCTGTAGGGCAGGGTAGCCACTGTTTGGAGGGATTGCAGATCTACTTTAGCTACATAATCTTCGGCGGCGACAAACATGTACCGGCCGTCGGCTGAAACTTTCATCGTCCAGTGCGGACTGTCTTCTGCTGTGAAAGTGTCTATTGCGCCGCTGGCGGGGTGATAACCCATGTAGTAATGACCGCCGGCATGGTCTGTCTCGAACATGTACACGATGTAATCTTTGTCCGGTTCGTTCTCCGGCGACAGCGGGTTGTCGTCACAGCCCCAGAAAAGAGATAGTACTATCAACAATGAGAAAAATACAAAAAATACCCTTGTTTGTTTTAACATAGAGAAATCCTTTTTTTGCCTCAGATGATAAATATAAGCTTTTGCTGTACTCACATTATTTATAAGAAGTACGACAATATTTGTCAAGTGTTATTTGTCGATATTTTATAAAATAAGTTAAAACAGGTCGAATTCTGTTTTCCGCCGAAGTATTGATATCGTTTATCTCTGACAGTGTCAAAGCCTCATCGAAAGCAACACAAAATCTCGTTCCCACCAGAAAAGCGGAATCTAATTGGTTAAGGTAATACGGTTCGACAAGATAGACACCATCAAGCCCAGCTACCGAATCGATAAAATCATCATAATCATCACCCGTTGACAGAGAACACGCGACAAAACCGTCGATTGTATGATTATCTACCAATTGTTCGGTAATATGGTCAATATCCAAAAGCAGAGTTTGTCTTTCAATTGAACCGAGACCCGAATCGAATTTAATAGTGACTTTTGATGAGTCCACTTTAAGCGGAATGGCGTGCCCTCCGCCATAATAGTGCTGGGCAAAGACCGGCCCTGCCATTAAGACGATTACAGCAAGAAAAGATACCATTAATTTTAGATACCACATGATTATCCTCCCTGTTATTAAGGTTATTATTTTTTTGAATAGATAGACAATTTACCAATCTTTCCGGGGGCGAATTTAAAAGGACGGAAAATTGATGAGACGAATTCAGGTTTTTTATTTCTTCATATCAATCCTCCCTGTGCCTAAAATTATTTAATATACTGAACAGCTAAACTGGGGGTAAAGAGGTGAGCGCCATATCCACCCCAATCCTCGCGGTGAACCAGTTCCCCCGTTTGTATATCATACAAGTATAAAATCCCATAGTTTAAGATACCGCCCAGCATCACCAACCAGCGGCTGTCAGGGGTTACCACCGGTAGTCCGGGAGGGGCACCCCAATTGGGACCGGTGAAAAAATTAGTATCTACCACCACCCGGTCAATTTGATTGGCTTCAACATCAAATATAATGAAACCAAACAAATGAGAGGGATCCGTACCAGAACGACCCGGGTTGGTGTAAAAAACGTATTTACCGTTTGGCGAGATAGCCATATGACCATATCCGGGAACAAGATAATCACGGAAGATGATTGAGTCCTCAAGGATGTCATAAACCTCAAAAGCTGAAAGCCAGGTCCTTATACCTATATAGAGAAACAACTTGGTTTCATCAATCGAAGGAATTACTTGTACTACTCCGCC
The DNA here is from genome assembly GCA_016926795.1 of Candidatus Zixiibacteriota bacterium. Lineage (GTDB taxonomy): Bacteria > Zixibacteria > MSB-5A5 > GN15 > FEB-12 > JAFGNW01. The sequence goes on along the minus strand of JAFGNW010000017.1, from coordinate 3,179 downwards.
ATCGGTAAATTCAAATTGTGTAACCGAATGGTTCGAATCAGAAAGATCCACCCGGTACACACGATTGCTTGTACTACTGTAATATCTTTTCCCGTCACAGGTAAAAACACCGCTATGAGCCGTTACGGTCGAATCTTCGAAAAAAACCGAATAATCAGAAGTCCTCAGTATTTTAACGCCGTTATTAGAGACCGCTATAAACCGGTTGTCGGACGATACACCCCATACGTATCCCGGAAGTTCGGCAATTACCGACATGTCGGCGGCGTTTACTGCCAGGTAAGAATCTTCATTATTAAAATAAAGAATTTTTCCATCCGCTGATAACATTACAGTTACTGGTAGCCAGTTTAAATCGATGGAATCCACCCGTCGGGCTATGGGATAAAAGGTGAAAAGCTCCGGGGGACTGCCTACTGGATCGCAGAAATACACCGGGTAGTCTTTCGGCTCTACCGGCCCGTTGGGTTTGTCGTCATCACAACCCCAGAGAAAAGCAAGGATAAATAATAACGAAAGAATATAGAAAAGCTGAAAACTTGGTTTTTTAAGCATAATAAAGCCTTGTAATATTTTTAGGATGTCAGGTTAATCTTGGCCGCCCATGTACTCTATACTAGAACGTAAAATAAATGACAATATTTGTCAAGGACTTTTTTGTGATAATACTGATAATAGTAATAATAGTCGTATATCGCTGTCAGATGGTGTCAGTTTTATAGATAAGATTGTTGAGTTCAAAAGGCGGATTAAAAACCCGACCTTGAGATTGCCGCGACGTCCGCCCGAAGGGACATCTCGCAATGACAATTCCCTGAACTGCAGTTGATTGTGATTGGCCAGAAAAAAACCTCCCGATGTTTCGGGAGGTTTTGCATTTTACAAAGAGGCAAACGTTATTTGTATACTTCTTTTTCGTTGCATTTGCAGATACCGGTATTGACCGTACGGAATTTCCAGGCACCGGCTTCGGTTTTAACGGCGCGGACGTGTTTCACGAACTGAATCTCGCCCTCGCATACCGGACAGGTTCTGGCGTTCTTCTTCTTCTGGGTCTTGTCCATGAAGGACTGTTTCTTAGCCATCCGAGAAAATCTCCTCTATTTTGATTTTATCATCATCAACATCCACGGCCGCCAATTGTTTCTTCACCGCCAGAAGCAACCCGGTTGTTTCATACAACAGGTTGAATTCCTTGTTGTCCTTGAAATGCGGCGCGGCCTGTTTAAAATAATCGGCAGCCTGCAGATAATCCTTACGCTGCAGGGCTTTCAAAGCGGCGAAATAAGCTTTTTCGAAAGTATTAAGCATCTTTTCCACTCCCTCCAAAGCTCTTTTCCGCTTCTTTGAGCCGCTTAACGTAAGGGCTTATTTTATACCCGTCGAACTTGAGGTAATATATAATTAATGCTGATAAAATCAAGGCCTCTTTATTTTTTTGTGTTTCGGCCTTTTTGAGGGAATCGTCGAGCACGGACAGCAAATGCGCCCTTGAAACGGCCAGGTCGGCGAACATCGCCCCAAGACGAGTGAAAATATGGTCGAAGCGGGCAATCGAAGCCGCGACCGGCTCAGTCGATTTCTCGGGTTCGGTCGTTTTTCCGGGCTGGGCTGATGGGTCGGGTTTAGCTGGAGAATACGGTCGGACGGTTTCCGAACCTCTTTTGAGCACCAGTTTTCTCGATTCCGATATTTTTCGGTCCCAGCGGTCGATTTCGGTCCGGATTTTATTTTCCTCTGGAGAGACTAAGTCGCTGTCGGACATTTTCTTGCGTATCTGTTCGAGAATCGCCTGGATGCGGTTTGTCTCGGCCGGTTTGAACCGGTCTTCCTCGAGCCAGGGATTGTGCTCGGCAAACCAGTTGCCGATTTCTTCCGTGAAATCGTCTCTGATATCCATTCGGCGGGCGATATCGTCAAGTCGATTGATACCGCTCAGGTTTTGCAACTGGTTTTGTTTGAGCCTTACGGCGCGTTCGAGAAAATTTTCCAGCAGGCTCTCCAGGGACTTCAAGGCTTCGACCCGGCTCAATTGGTTTCCTCCATGAAAGTACGGGTTACCTCACGGCCGCGGTCAAGGCGGCTTTCTTTCCGGGTCAGGTAGTCCTCGAACAGCCCCGAAAGCCGGTTGACCATACCGGTCAGGTCGGCCGAAGGCGCCGCGGCGACAGCTTTTTTCTCGGTCTGGGTGATAATCCCGGCCAGTTTGAGCTGGGCCAGTTTAACCAGGGTTTCGTTGCGGTCGAGCGAGCTGAGGCGGCAGATTTCCTCTAGTGAGCGCTGGCCGTTGACCAGGGCCATGATGTTCCATTCCGGGGCTTTGAGCGTTACCGCCCGGGTGCGGTCGGCCTGCGAAGCCGATATCGAATAAACCCGGTTAAGGTCCGGCAGGGTGTCTTTGACCAGGTTCATTTCGTCGAGACGACGCAATCCCTCCATGATGACGTTTTCCACCGACAGGTTGACGGTGATTTCCTCGTCGGTGGGAAACTGGTCCTCGTAAAACTTGAACGACCCCGTCTGCCAGGCGAGCAGTGAATATAAAAGCTCCTCGATCTGTTCCCGGACAACCGTTTCGAGGTCGGCGCGTTCGATAAATTTTTTATGAATGAGGATTTCACCCAGCCGCTTGGAGTTCTGTGTCCGGGCTTGTGTGTTGATCGCTTCCTCGAGCTGGGCGGTGCTGAGTTTTCCCCGTTCCTTCAGAAGCTGCCCCAGGTGAAAAGTCTGTCTCGGGCCATAGCCGTAGATGATATCGCCGCTTTTAAAATAAATCATGACGATGGAATCATCCTTCTGGATGCCCAGCGTCCCCGATTTACGGCTGACGGCGATCAGTTGAAAGATTTCCGGCAGAGTAAATTTTTCGATATTTCCCTGAAGATCCAAATCCATTTTTTATCCCGATATATATTAAAGTTAAAAATTATTCTCGTAATTATATGTCAGATATAAAATAATAATTCTTAAATTTTATTTTTTTCCAAACCCTGTAGTAAGTAATGGGTTATCCTTAACCAATCACTATTATAATAAACTTGTAAAATTTATTAGTCAATAATGAAGTGAAAGAAAAGCGTATTTTTTTCAGGCGTATCGTAGTTTTTTGTATTTTGTTGTAGATTAGGTTATATCCGCCCGGCGTAATTTTATATTTTTATAAGCGACCTCAATATAAT
>JAFGNW010000171.1 GCA_016926795.1 Candidatus Zixiibacteriota bacterium | reverse complement strand
TTAAAATTGGCTCGTATTGCCGGTGTTGATTTACCCAAAGATAAACGGATCGAAATAGGTCTGACTTATATTTACGGTATTGGCCTTTATAACGCGCAGCAGATATTAAAGAAAACGGGCGTCAATCCCGACACCCGGGTGCATCAGCTGTCCGATGACGATGTAACCAAACTGCGCAGCGTTATCGAGAACGACTATCATGTCGAAGGTACGCTTCGCGGCGAGATATCCATGAATATCAAGCGCTTGATTGATATCGGTTCCTACCGCGGCCTGCGCCATCGTCGCGGCCTGCCCGTGCGCGGCCAGCGAACCAAGACCAATGCCCGGACCCGGAAAGGCCCCAAGAAGTCTATCGGCGGCCTGAAGAAAAAACCTCCGGGACAGAAATAGTAAAATAATATTTGATATAGAGGTTAGAATTGGCAAATCCCAAGAAAAAAACTGCGAAAAAGAAAGCACGTCTGGTCGATACCAGCGGTGTCGTCCATATAAAAGCGACTTTCAACAATACCATTGTAACCATTACGGATTCCAACGGCCGGGCGGTGTCCTGGGGCACGGCCGGCAAGGTCGGTTTTAAGGGCTCCAAGAAGTCGACGCCTTTCGCCGCCCAGATGGCGGCCAGCGAGGCGGCCAAGGAAGCCATGGACCTGGGACTCCGCAAGGTTGAGGTCTGGGTGAAAGGTCCCGGGTCCGGGCGCGAGGCGGCGGTGCGTTCCATCTCGGCGGCGGGGCTGGAGATTACTTTGATTAAAGACGTGACCCCGATTCCGCACAACGGTTGTCGTCCGCCAAAGCGCCGTCGGGTTTAACTTTCGGGAATTTTTGATTTATAGGAGAATAAATGGCTCGTTATCGTGATGCCAACTGCAAATTGTGTCGTCGTGAAGGCGAAAAGCTCTTTTTGAAAGGCGCCCGGTGTATGACGGACAAGTGCGCGATCGAGCGGCGTCAGTACGCCCCCGGCCAGCATGGCCAGAGTATGCGCCGCAAGGTTTCTGCCTACGGTTTACAGTTGCGGGAAAAGCAGAAAGTCCGTCGGACCTACGGCCTTCTTGAGAAACAGTTTAAGAACTATTTCAAAAAAGCTGACGCCAGAACCGGTATAACCGGTGAGAACCTGGTACAGATGCTGGAACGCCGCCTGGATAATCTGGTTTACCGCCTGGGTTTTGCACCCTCGCGCAAAGCCGCCCGACAGCTGGTGCGGCACCGCCATATTACCATCAACGGTCGGATTATGGATATCCCTTCCTACCAGGTGAATCCGAATGAGGTTATCCGCATCAAAGAGAAATCGAAAAAGCTGGATATGATTCACGCCGCCCTTAAAATCGGGCGTGGCGATGAAATCCCCTGGCTGCGTCTGAACAAGGCGGCCCTGGAGGGCGAGCTTCTGGAAATTCCCAAGCGCTCGGAAATCCCGCTGACGGCTAATGAGCAGTTGATCGTAGAACTTTACTCGAAATAGGAAATTTATCCCTGTCGGGAGGACAAAAAAAAATATGAAATGGAAACCAATCACTATGCCCAAGGAGGTCGTTAACGACCAGTCTTCGGCGACCGAAAACTATTCGCGTTTCATTATTGAACCGCTGGAGCGCGGCTACGGCGTTACCCTCGGTAACAGCATCCGTCGGGTGCTGCTGTCTTCCATCCAGGGAGCGGCGGTGGTATCCCTGCGGATTACCAGCTGCCTCCATGAGTTTTCGACCCTCGAGGGCGTCTATGAAGACGTTGCGGACATAGTCCTTAACGTTAAAAATATTATCGTCCGTATGCACGCCGATGATATGCGTACGCTGAGACTGAAGGTCGAGAAGAAAGGCGAAATCACCGCCGGTATGTTCGAGGGTGACCCGGAGATTGAAATCCTCAATCCCGATTTGCACATCTGTGAGCTGACCGACGATATTACTTTCGAGATGGAAATAGATATGGACTCCGGCCGCGGCTACCATGTCGCCGATATGAACAAGCGGCCCGATGTCCCGGTGGGAACCGTTTTCCTGGATTCACTGTTCTCCCCCGTGACCAAGGTTTCCTATTTTGTAGAAAATACCCGGGTCGGTCAGAAAACCGACTACGACCGACTGATTCTCGAGCTGACCACCAACGGAGCTATTACTCCCGAAGACGCCCTGAGCTATGCCGCCAAGCTGCTCAAAGACCATCTCCAGCTCTTTATTCATATGGACGAGGAAATCATGGTCGAGGAAGAGCCGGAAGAAGACGAGGAAGTGGTGCGGGTACGCAACCTGCTGAAAACCCGGGTCGATGAACTGGAGCTGTCCGTACGGTCATCCAACTGTCTGAGGGCGGCTAATATCCAGACCCTGGGTGACCTGGTTACCAAAACCGAGTCGGATATGTTGAAATATCGAAATTTCGGGCGTAAATCGCTGAACGAAATCGGTACTTTGCTGGAACAGATGGATCTCTCCTTCGGGATGGATATCTCCAAATACCTGGAATCGCAGATAAGTAATTAGGAACGGTGAATAAAAATGGGTCATCAAGATAAAGTAACAAAGTTAGGCCGGACCAAGTCCCACCGGGAAGCAATGCTGGCTAATATGGCCATGTCGTTGTTTGCCCACCGCATGATTAAAACCACCGATGCCAAAGCCAAGGCCCTGCGGCCGCTGGTTGATCGTCTGATCACCACCGCCAAAAAGGATACTCTGGCTTCGAAGCGTCTGGTGGCCAAGACCATTCATGTCAAGGAAATCTTCAAGAAATTCTATGATGATGTGGTTCCCCAGTTCAAGGACCGGGATTCCGGTTTTACCCGCGTTATAAAGCTGGGCGTACGGCGCGGGGATGGCGCGCCTCTGTCGGTAGTGGAACTTCTGACCGAGAAACCGAAAGAAAAAACCGACGCCAAAGGTAAAAAGAAAGCCAAAACGAAAACGGCCAAAACAAAATAGTTTATTGTCCTCAGCGCGGTAAAACACATTAAATAGCATAAAAAACAATATCTTACCGTGTTCATTGGATAAGCATATGAAAAACCCGCTGTTTGGCGGGTTTTTTTAGGGGCGTTAAATCTCTTGATATCCGGCTTCTTATTTATTATATATTAGTTAATCCAATGCTTCAAAGAATATGGTAAATTGGTTGTTAATAAATCTGTTAATATGATTTCCGGGGACAAAGGATGAATCACCGGCAGCGGTTTTTATCTCTATCTTTTTTTATTCCCTTATTTGTTATGCTTAAATTTATCGGTGTCAGGTGCGCAAGGTTGGATTCCGCTTAAAAGGATAATAAAACAATTATAAAAAGTTGATGAAGTTCAAAGAGAGGGTACTATGGAAGGAAACCAGAAAAAAGGAATGTCCAAAGGTTGTTTGGTCGGTATTATCGTGGCAGCCGTCATCTTGGTGATTATCATTATTGCCGGGATTACCTGTTATGTTTACAAGGACGATTTAGCCAAGATGGGTGTTGTTACAGTTATCAACGGCTTCAAAACGAATCTGGTGGAGAATCCCGTCGAGGGCGTCGATACGACCCAGTTCAACGCGATGGCCGATGCTTTT
>JAFGNW010000170.1 GCA_016926795.1 Candidatus Zixiibacteriota bacterium | reverse complement strand
TGGGGGAGTATTAACAGCAATTGCTCTATCTTCATCTTGTGAGAAGGGAAATATTGAAAAAAAGACAGAAATTGCTCCAAGACATTATGATACAATTAAACAACCCAAACTTACTTCTAAAGCTTATCAAAGACTAGTAGAATCTATAGAAAAATGGTATGTGTTAAGTGGAGGAAAAAATTTTGATTCAGAAAAACTTGTTTATGATTCTGTTCAACAAGAACCTAACAGTGGTTTTACATTTTATGGTTTAAATTATAAAGGAACCCCTCCCATAGATAAAGGATGGTTAACTGATAATAATTGGGTTGTACCAGGAGACACTTCAATGGTTCCTTATGCCCTAATGCCTACTTCTAAAAGATTTTAGATTTTATGATACTGGAATTTGAATATTATCTTCGTTTTTAAGATGGTCGGGTTCTGAAGCCGACGCAGGCCGAAGGTGCGCCGAGGCGTACGGACGACGTGGCCATCTCAATCGTCGAAAGTCTTCGACATTTCGATCTACAAAAACTCACACCAGCCGCAGGCGGCCGGCCTCGAGCATATACAGCCGATCGGCGATGTTCTCCACGAACGACCGGTCATGACTGATAATCAAAAAGCCGCCGGGGAAACCGTCGAGCATCCGCTCCAGCACCTGCACCGACTCGATATCCAGGTGCGAAGTCGGCTCGTCCAAAAGCAGAAACTCCGCCTTCAGTAAAATACATTTGACGATAGCCGCCCGCATCAGCTCCCCCTGGGAGAAATTGCCAACCGGCTCGGTGACCTTGTCGCCTCTGAGAAGCACGCTGCCGAGCTGTCGGCGCACGGTGGTCTCATCGCAACCGGTGTCGGTGAAGTTGTCAAGAAGCGTCGGACGGTCGAAAAAACCGGCTAAGCCCTGCGGCAGCAGTTTTATATTCGCGCTGTCGCTGCTGCGGCACGACCCTTTCTGCGGCTTATACTCTCTGAGAATGATTTTAAATAAAGTCGTTTTCCCCGCCCCGTTGGCCCCCATCAGGCAAAACTTGTCCCGGGTCGAGGCCGCTATTGTAATATCCTCGAGCAGGGGCGGCCGGGGCAGTTCAAAATTGACCGGGTAGCTGAAAGTCACGTTTTGCAGCGAGAAAACATCGCGGTGCCGCACCGTGTAATCGGGAAAATGCAGCGCCAGTTTTTTAGGCACGAACGGTTTAGTTTTTTGAAGTTTTTCCTGTTCTTTTTCCGCTTTACTCTGGGCGGCTTTGGCCCGGGCGGCCATTTTAGCCGAAATTTTGGCGATGTGCGGCTTTTCCTTGCCCGCCCCGATTTTGGATTTTTCCTTCTCCGCCGCCCAGCCCATCCGCTGCCGCATCTCCGACTGCAGCCGCGCGATTTTATCCCCTATTATGCCCGCTTTTTTGGCGCGCGCCTCGTACTCCGACTCGGCCAGCGACCAGGCCTCGCTGTACCCGCCCTCGGTCTGAAAAATCCCGTTGGGCGTAAAATAAATCGTGCGGTCAGCGAGATTGTTGATGAGCGTCCGGTCATGGCTGACCAGCACAATCCCCCGCCCCCGGCTCTTTAATAGTTCCAGGCTGTCTTCGAACGCCGTGATGCCGGCGATATCGAGATAATTGGTTGGTTCGTCGAATAGCAGACAATCGGCGTTGGCGGCCATGACTTTCACTATCGCCCGTTTCTGCCTCTGGCCGTCGGAGAGTTTGACCTTTTCATTCTCGATATCCTCCAGCTCGAACGATGCCCGCAACTGTTCGAGCAGACCCGCATTGATAGTTGTACGACCGCTCAAAAAATCATCCATCAGGCGCTGGGGAAGGTACCCTATCGCGAGCCCCCCGGCCGCCACCAGCTCTCCCTTTATTTGAAGCTCGTGGCGTTCGAGAAAATCCTCGGGGGCCGTGATTTTATCACGGATAAAATCCAGCAGGGTGGTTTTACCGCAGCCGTTGGCGCCCACCAGGGCTATTATTTCCCCCCGGCCAACACCGAACGACAGCTTTTCGAAAAGGGTTTTATCCAGGTAGCTGATGGTGAGATTTTTTATGATGACCAGCGGCTTATATGCCATATTTAACACTCCCAAATTAATTATCGACAACCTTTGTTTAAAGTTGTGTCAGGTCCTGATTCACCGCAGGTAAATTGTGACCCGACACGCTTTTGTGCCTTTGAAGTTGTGTTGGGTCCTGTCCGCCGGAGGCGGATGTGACCCGATACCTTTTTTGTCTCTTCTCAACGAATAATAATTTTGGAAGTTCTTAGCGCACCGGTCCTCCAAGGTTTGGTAATATATAATAAGATAAAGTTGAGTTTTGTCAATTTGAAAATCTACCCTTCGACTCGGGTGCCCTTTGTCCCGGGTGCCCCACGGCTTTAGCCGTGGGTTCGAGGTAAAATCAAGATATGTTCTCCCCACCTCTAAAGAGGTGGGCCACCCATCCAGGAATATGCTTAATCTCGTTTACTCGGTCTCGGTGGGGTACGCTGCTGGGGCGCTCCTTACCCGTTACAGCGACGCGGAGCGTCTTCGATTGCGTTCCGACGCGGAGCGTGGGAACGAGGAAAGCTGTATATCTATAAAGACCGTCAGGTCACACCCCCGCCTTCGGCGGGGCCAGGACCAGACGGAGCAAGAATATTGTGCCAGGCAGATATCCACATCTGCCGCGGATAAAGGGGCACATGTGAACATGTGCCGCCCACGAAACAATAATGGGTATTTTCTTGTGTCATCCTGAGCGGAGTCGAAGGACGATTTTAAATAACCTCATCTCGAGGAAGCCCGCTCAGGCGGACGACGTGGCCATCTCGTTGACACAATAAAAGGCGGAACCGTTAAAGGGTTCCGCCCTGCAATTTCAAAAATCAATAGAACCAACGAGCAATAAAACCAGCGAGTCAATAAAACCGGCGAGCCGGTCAGCCGGCTTTTTTCTTCTCGGCGTGGGTGATCATTTTGGGCTCTTTACTCCCGGTAATCGTCTCCGCGGTAATAATAACCTCGGCGATTTCCGGTTGCGAGGGAATGTCAAACATGACGTTCAACATCGCCCGTTCGAAAATCGAACGCAGCGCCCGCGCACCGGTTTTCTTTTCGACAGCGATCTCGACCGCTTTTATGAGCGCCTCCGGCTCAAACGTCAGCTTCACCCCTTCCATCTCCATCAGCTTAGCGTACTGTTTGGTCAGGGCGTTTTTGGGGTCGGTCAGAATCTTGAGCATAGCTTCGTTGTTGAGCGGTCGCAGCGCCGCCGCCACGGGCACCCGTCCGACCAACTCCGGAATCAAACCGTACTCGATTAAATCGGCCGGAATAACATGGTCGTAAATCTCGGCCGCCTTATCGTCGATGTGCGTTTTCTTGGCTTCGAACCCGACCACTTTGCTGCCCAGCCTTCGGGCGATAATCTTCTCCAGGCCGTCGAACGCCCCGCCGCAGATGAACAGGATATTGGTCGTGTCAATCTGGACGAAAGCCTGCTCGGGATGTTTGCGGCCTCCCTTGGGCGGGATGTTGGACACCGTCCCCTCGAGAATTTTCAACAAGCCCTGCTGGACACCCTCGCCGGAGACATCACGGGTTATCGACGGGTTGCCGTCCTTGCGCGAAATCTTGTCCAGCTCGTCGATATAAATTATTCCCCGCTCGGTTTTGTGGGGGTTGAAATTGGAGGCCTGGAACAGGCGCACCAGGATATTTTCGACATCCTCCCCCACATACCCGGCCTCGGTCAAAACGGTGGCGTCGGCAATCGTGAACGGCACTTTCAAAAACCGGGCCAGCGTGCGGGCGATAAGGGTCTTCCCCGTGCCGGTTGGTCCCAGAAGCAATATGTTTGACTTTTCCAGGTCAACATCGTCTACCTCGCCGTTCAACTTCCCCTTGGCGCGGGACTTGAATTTGTAATTTATCCGCTTGTAATGATTGTAAACCGCCACCGAGACGGTCCGCTTGGCTTCCTCCTGACCGATAACGTACTGGTCGAGATAATTCTTTATATCCGCCGGGCGGGGGACATCGTGAATCTCATCGACCTTCTCATAGTCGGGTGCGCTCTGCAGCAAATCGGAACAGAGAACGACGCACTCGTTGCAGATGAAAGAATTGTGTCCGGAAAAGAGGCGCTTGACCTGCCCATAAGGCTTGCCGCAAAACGAACAGCGCTGTGGCAAGGCGGGCGGTTCGTTAGTATCTTTTGACATATAACCCTTCTTGGCTTTCCTATAATCTAAACGAAAATACCTTCAAACGGTACTTATTCTTTCTCTTCGCGCTTGAATTCATAAACTTTGTCAATCAGGCCGTAATCTTTGGCTTCGCCGGGAGCCATAAAAAAGTTCCGGTCGGTGTCTTTTTCGACCTTAGCCAGCGGTTGACCGGTATGTTTGACCAGCAGCTCGTTAAGGCGCTTTTTGGTCTTGGTGAATTCCTCGGTCATGATGACGATATCGGATACCTGTCCCTGGGTTCCGGCCAGCGGCTGGTGAATCATAATACGGCTGTTGGGCAGAGCGGCGCGCTTGCCCTTGGTGCCGGCTGCGAGCAGAAACGCCCCCATTGAGGCCGCCAGGCCCATGCAGGTGGTGGCGATATCCGGCTTGATAAACTGCATCGTGTCGTACACCGCCATCCCGGCCGTTACCGAACCGCCCGGTGAATTGATATAAATAAAAATATCCTTTTCCGGGTCCTCGGCCTCAAGAAAGAGCATCTGGGCAATAACCAGATTAGCGACATTATCGTCGATCGGCGTCCCGATAAAAATAATCCTGTCTTTCAGCAGGCGGGAAAAAATGTCATAAGCCCGCTCGCCCCGACCGGTCTGCTCGACCACCATCGGTATCAGATAATTGTTATAAATCTTCTCGTCCATTGATTCCTTCTCCGGCAAAGCCTTTTGTTATATTTAAAAAAACCTTTTATTCCTTTTTCTCCGGCGCCGCATTGTGCATCTCCGCGCTGTCTATCAGGAAAGTCAGCACCTTGTCCTCGAGGATGGCTTCCCTGATTTGTTCCGTCTTACCGGTACGGTTCAAATGTTCGCGGGCTTGCTCCACCGTGGCACCGTTGCTTTCGGCAAAACTCTTTATCCAGTTTTCGGTATCTGACGGTAAAACTTCAATATTTTCTTGCTTGCTCAGCTGGTACATCAGAAGGTTCCATCGCATGGCGTCAATGCCGGTTTCGCGGTAACTTTCGCGAATCTTCTTGTCATCGGAATTGGGATAATGTTTCTTGTAATCCTCGACCACACCCTTCAGGTAATCATCCACCCAGGCTTCGGGGATGGGAATCTCGTTCTTCCGGCACAGCTGGCGGATAATTTCGTTTTTGTGCTGTTTTTTCAGCTGGTTTTCTTTTTCCTGCTTGATATCTTCCCTTATTTTCAGCTTTAACTCGAGGGCGGTTTCAGCCTGGCCGCTCTGTTTGGCCAGGGCGTCGTTGAACTCCGGTAATACCCGCTCCTTGACCTCTTTGACTTTAACGAGATATTTAATCGAAGCGCCGGCGAACCGCTCATCCGGGTAATCATCGGCGTATTTCACCTCGATTTCCTTCTCTTCCCCGGCTTTCATCCCGGGCAACCGCTCGCGGAACTCTTTGATGGTCGTTTCGCGGCCGAGGTCAATATCCATATCGTTGAAAGCGTTTTCTTTCATTATCATCTTGGGGTCGTGAAGCTTCTTTAAATCGACCGTCACGACATCCTTATTCTGTGCCTCCCGTTCGACTTTCTGTACGTCGGAAAAGCGCATGCGGTAATACTGCACTACTTCCTCGACCTCGTGGTCCTCAACCTCGAACTCGGTTTTGACCAGCTCCAGCCCGCTGTAATCAACCCTTTCAATTTCCGGCATGACCTCCACCCGGGCCGTGTACAGCATACTGCCGTCATCGTTGAACTTTAAGTCGGTCACCATCGGCGGTGCGGCCACCTTGATGACTTTTTCCTTAATCGCCTCGGGGTAGGTGTTCTTGATGAGTTCGTCGGCCGCGGTGGCTTTAACCTCGTTGCCGTAAATCGATTTGATCCGCTCCATCGGGGCTTTACCCTTGCGAAAACCCTTCAAAGTGACCTTGCGCCGCACCTCGGCCAGCTGTTTTTCAATCTCCGATTTGACCGTCTCCGCCGGGATTTCTATCGTAACCTCTCGTACCAGTCCTTCTTTTTCTTTTAAATCAATTTTCAAACTCATCAACTCCGCCTGCAGGTTTAAGTTTATTTTCTAAAAATGCGAAAGGGGGGACTCGAACCCCCACTCCCAAGGGAACTGGATCCTAAATCCAGCGCGTCTACCAGTTCCGCCACTCTCGCCTCTGTCGGGCTTATTCTATATAAAAAACCCTGAAATATATAACTAATTAATATACTATTTTTCAAATATAGAGTCAAATATATAGGCTTTATGCGCTCGCTAAAAAAACAAAAAAAAACGGCCGATATAGGTAGTAAAATTTACCCCTTTTTTAAATTGCTTTGGAGTATAAGATATATTACGCTGAAAAAGAGAAATAATTCCCGGGATTAGCAAAAAATAAGGTGATTAAAATGTCCGTCGACCCATCGATTTTCAAAGCTTATGATATACGGGGTACCTACCCTGACCAGTTAAACGAAGAGGTCGCCTATAAAATCGGGGCTGCCTTCGCCAACTACTTAAAACCCAAAGCCGTAGCTATCGGCCGGGATATGCG
>JAFGNW010000169.1 GCA_016926795.1 Candidatus Zixiibacteriota bacterium | reverse complement strand
TTTAAATTTTATCAGCCTTTGAAGCCTTCAGCGGTATGGGAGCCGTCGCAGAACGGTTTCGTTTTCGAATGCCCGCAACGGCAGAAAAACAGTTTCCCCTTTTTGGTCTGGCTGGTGCCGTCGGGCTTGACAAGCTCGACCTCGCCGCAGTCCACCTGCAGGGGGCCGTTGGGTATGACGGTGATTTTGGCTTTATCGTCGGCCATCGTTTCTCCTTTCCTCTAAAATAATTTGGCAATCAGTCTTATTGAAGGAGAATATAAAAGAAATATGAGGGGAGGAAAAAGAAAAAAGAAATCGACTAAAGGAGGGTGTTGAGCAGTTTTTCGATGTCCGACATCATCAGCGGTTTGCCCAGAAAGCCGTCGGCTCTGATATTGTCCGGATTTCCTTCGAGGTCGTTGAGGCAATAACCAGAAATCAGCACCACCGGCATTTTGGGATAGCGGCCCTTGACTTTCTCCAGAAGTTCCAGACCGGTCATATTGGGCATGCGCATGTCGGTGATGACCATCGAGAAGTCCCCCTTCTCCAGTTCGTTCAGAGCCTCGTTACCATCGGAGGCGCGTACCGACTCGAAGTCAAACACTTCCAGCATTTCCTGGAGCAGGGATGACATGTTCGGATTGTCGTCAACTATTAATATCTTCTTACCCATAACTCTCTCTTAGAAAGTTATCGGCAGAAATATATTAAATTTTATCTATAATTTTGATTCCGGGCAAAAAGATTGTAACCAGCGACAATTTCTGACTTTAAAGCGGGAATACCGGTATTTTTCAGGGCGGATACGGTCAGAGCCTTGTATTCGTTGACGGGCAGCGGAATAAAATCCGGGCAGGTGTCTATCTTGTTGTAAATCATAATACAGGGGACACCATCGGCGCCTATCTCGGACAATACCTGTCTGGTTTGGTGAATCCGTTCGGGGTAATTATCTTCGGAGCAGTCGACGACGTGAAGGAGTAAATCAGCCAGTGAAACCTCTTCGAGGGTCGATTTAAACGACGCTACCAGCTGGTGCGGGAGTTTTTTGATAAAGCCGACCGTGTCGGAAAAAACGATTTTACAGGGATAACCGCCCGACATCACCCGGGTGGTCGAATCCAGGGTGGTGAAGAGCTTATCGGCTGTCTGGACGTCGGCTTTGGTCAGGAGATTGAAAAGGGTGGACTTTCCGGCGTTGGTATAGCCCACCAGGGTGACTTTGAAAAGTTCATATCTTTTTTTTCGCTGGATAGTGCGCTGAACCCCCAGCTTTTCGAGCTTCTTTTTCAGGACGGCGATTTTGGTGCGGATTTGCCTACGGTCGATTTCCAGCTGGGTCTCGCCGGGTCCCTTGGCTCCAATCCCGCCGTACTGCCGGGAGAAGTGTACCCAGGCCCCGGTCAGGCGCGGCAGGGTATATTCCAGTTGAGCCAGCTCTACCTGTAACCGGGCGCCGGCGGTCCGCGCCCGGGTAGCGAAAATATCGAGGATCAATATCGGTCGGTCGACAACCTTGCAGTTGAGCTCATTTTCGAGATTCCGCTGCTGGGCGGGGCTTAAAGTATCGTCGAATATCAGGCAGTTACCGTTCAGGTCCTCGAGCATATCTTTTAATTCCGCCACCAGTCCCCGACCGATGTAAAAGGCTGGATTGATTTTGTCCCGGACCTGAATCCGCCGGCCGACCACCTCCGCTCCGGCCGTAAAAGCCAGTCGACCGAGCTCGTCCAGGGATTCCGCGACTTCCGGTTTTTTTCGAGAATTCAGGGCGAGCCCTACCAGAACAGCCCTTTCAGTATCTTTTATCCCGTGTTCAATGACCATGTATTAATAATACGAAATAAATCCTTTTTTTCAATTCCATTTAGCGGCACGGCATCGGGAATTTGAGGGTGTTTTGATTCCCTAAAAAAGCGAGACTCTTGAAAAGCCCCGCTCTGGATAATATTCGGTGCCTACCGGTTTATTTCTTTTTAACCTTGTCTTTGGAAAGCATGCAATAAAACTCGTTGAAATACAGTTCCGTCGGTTCCTGGGGCAGGGGGCCGATTGAGAAGCTGCCTCCCTCTCCGGGGACGGTTACCCGGTGGAACGAGGACCGGCCATCGGTGTTCTCGACCCGCATGATAACCGGCATATCATAATCGGCATTGGTATTTTTTGTTTTTACGGCGGCAAGGAGATAAAAACCGTCGTCTCTTATATCGATCCTGTAATCGACTTCATACTCGGGAATATCCCGGTCATAGAGCCATTTATTGAAGAACCAGCCGAGCGGCTGACCGTAATGTTTTTCGGCCAGCGCGATAAAATCGACGTTGGTGTAGGGCTTGTTGTTGCTCTGGAGGGAGAATTCGTGGAGGAATTTCCAGAAGGTGTGGTCGGAGTGATTTTCCAAATCATACATCAAATATCGGAGCATGTGTATGACCCAGGCGCCCTTGTTGAGACGCAGATGTTCATTCATTCTTCGGTTGGCGGCCAGGGGCAGGTCCTCCCCTCTGCTGCAGGCGACTAAAAGCCGGTCGCGCAGGTGAATGAGTTCGGTATAGTAAACGGCGGCGTCGTCAAACACCGTCTGCAGGAGCATCAGCGCCAGATAAGCCGGGGTGGCGTCGGACAGCCATTTTTCCCGGTAGCTGGCCGGTTGCATCAGGGAACCAAACCACTGCCGGGCGGTCTGGAAACCGGCCTCAGTGTAAAGTCCACCGGTCCCTTCCAGGGCACAGAATACCTGGGGCACTTCGAGCAGACCCGGCATGCTCAGGCCGTTGCGTACGGTATCCTCGGGGTAAACATAAATCTCAAATGTTCCCAGCGGCATACCCAGACGGTTGCTAAGGAAATCGAAGGCATCCAGGGTAGTCTTCTGAAAAATATCTTCGGGAATATAACACTGGTACTTATTTTTGTTAATCTCTTTCGAATCGAGGAAATTCAGCGTCAGACCGACATTACTCACCACCGGGATAGTGTCAAAACCGGATGCATACGGTTGTAAATAGAAATGTTGAAAGGGCTGCATCGGGTTGGCGCTGAAAGTTTTCATATTGCCGCCGTTCGGGTTGTAGGCGCTCATGCCCGGCATGATGTAGTTATAGCCGTTGGGCACGTAAAAGGTCAGATGGTGCGGCGTGGCTTTCGGGTCTGCCACGAAGGGCAGGAAAGTGCGATAATCTTTGCCGCTGTAGCTGAAAGTTAAACTAAGAGTGTCCCCTCTGTATCGGTATTTGGGTAGAATCAATCCGATAAAATTGAAATCGTTGCGCCGCCAGCAGTCGACCGGCTGGTCGTTGTAATAGATAGCGTTGCATTTAAGATTGTAGTGCAGGAAGAAAGATACGAACCGTAAGCTGTCGGCGTTGACCAGCAGCTTGACGTTGATCCGGGCGCTGTCAATCCGCTGGCCGTCCATACCGCCCATGTACACCGCCCCCTCACGGTCGAGCAGGGTGGTCGGGTAGGGAATCTCGGACATGCGGCTGTCGTCGTAAACGCCGTTTTCAAGGCTCTGAAAAACCGCCCCCTCGCAGGTCACCATGTCGCCGCCCTCATGTTCGTAGGAAACAATTACCTGTTCGGGGCGGTTGGGGTCGAAATTAAAAGCATAGCGATTGAAATCAATCCAGAAAAAACCATCCTCGCCCCGCTCGTAAACCGAACGCAGCAGCTGAAAATAATTGTCGTATTCATGGTCGCGATTGGGTTTAAAGAAAAACTCCCCCTGAGCCTTTTTGGCGATATTGAAGTTTTTCCAGGACAGTTTCTTTTCCTCGAAACTGAATTTTTCCTTCAGTTTTAAATCGAAATCGTCGGCCATGCGGATGAAACAGACGTCGAAAGTCTCATCGACCACCGTGTCGCCGGCGCACCACAGCAGGTTGTTCCTTTCCAGGTGGGAGGGAATTTCGATATGGGCGCTCCCCTTGCCGATAAATATAGCCGTGGTCGGCCGTCCTTCGATATACCGCAGCATATGGATAAGACCTTCTTTAAAAGTAAAGGTGGCCACGTCCTTGCGGTACACGAAATCCTTGATCTCGCCAATTTCTCCGGGATTATTGAGCAAGTCGAGGTCAACCAGCGCGTAATTATCCTTGAAGTCGCGCAGGAATTCCGTCTCGGCCGAAACAGCGCCGGCCAGCAGGACGGTGATTATAAATACGGATAAAATTCCCTTAATTCTCATAGCGGTCCTTCTTTTTTTATTTTAATAACGAATCTTTTGGCGATACTATGCAATGCTAATTGTAAATAATCCGCCTAATTACTCTTATAAAGCTATCGAATTTTTTATTAATGTCCGTTTCCGCATTTATGAAATAATACCCCGGGTGCTCACCCCAGACTTTTTTCAGGGCTTTTTCAATTTCAAGAGCTTCGTCGATAGATTCCTTACGGATATCGTCGCCGATGAAATATTTTTCTCCCAGGGCAGCTGCGGAACCCAGCTGGATGACGGCGTCGTAGCGCTTATACTCGGTTTCCAGGGTGGTGCCGACAGTCACCCGGACATCGGGCTGGTAAGCCAGGGCGTCGACAGTGCCCCGGTCGGTAATAATGTCCCGGTCGCTTAATTTGTCCTCATGTTCCCGCTGGGCTAAATAAATCAGCCGGTGCAGTTCCGGTTTGTCCCGGCGAAGGTGCGGGTGGGCGGCAAGGAAACCTCGCGCCTGTTCCTCCAGAAAGACGAACCCGTTCAACTCCGGAAGGCTTTTCAGGCGCTCGAAAAATTCGGTTTTACCGGAGGCCGGTCCACCCGTTATGACTATTTTAACGCCCATTAGTAAATAAAAATGTATTGCCGGGTATTGGTGCTGTCAAGTTTATTAACTATATTGCCTTTGACAACGATTAACCTTTATACCAACGGAACGAAATGGATATTCAGCAAGTTCAAGCCTATTTAAAAGAGCGCGGTTTCGACGGCTGGTTGCTGGCCGATTTCCATGGCCGCAATGATGTTGCGGTGGCTTTTCTGAAGTTAACCGGTATCGTCACCCGCCGCTCGTTTTATTTTATCCCCGCCGTGGGAGAGCCGACCGCCCTGGTCAACCCCATCGAGGTCGAGAAGTTCAAGCATTTGCCGGGTGATAAGATTATTTGTCGTGGTTACAAAAAGCTCGAAAGCGAGCTGAAACAGCTACTGGACAGCCATAAGCGGGTCGCCATGGAATACTCCCCCCTGGGCCGTTTGCCCTATATCGGCCTGGTCGAGGCCGGAACAATCGAGCTGGTAAAAAGTTACGGGGTGGAAATAATTTCCTCGGCCGACCTGGTTGCCTCTTTCCAGGCTCGCCTGACCGACCGGCAAATCGAGGCGCACCACAAGGCTGCGGCTGATTTGATAAGAATTAAAAACGGCGCATTTGCCTTTATCGCCGAGGCACTCAATAAGGGAAGCAATATCAATGAATATGATGTCTGCCGGTTCATTCTCGACGCTTTCGAGAAAAATGAGCTGACCACCCAATTCGGGCCGAACTGTTCAGTCGATGCCAACGCTGGCAACCCCCATTACGAGCCGACTCAGAGTATCCGCACCCCAATTAAAAAGGGGCAGTTGATTCTTATAGATATGTGGGCCAAAGATAAGTCGGCCGACGGCGTTTACGGCGATATTACCTGGATGGCTTTCGCGGGGACAAAAGACGAGATTCCCGAACGCTATCGTCGCATTTTTGAAATTCTGGCCAAGGCTCGAGATACAGCAGTAGCCTTTCTGAAGGAAAATATCGGTACCCGTGAAGTATACGGGTACGAGGTAGACGACGCTTGTCGCGGAGTGGTCGAAAAAGCCGGCTTTGGCGATTATTTCACCCACCGCACCGGCCATTCGATTACTTCCTCCGAGCACGGCCCCGGGCCGAATATAGACAATCTCGAAACCGAGGACCGCCGCCTTCTGCAGCCGGGGCATTTGTTTTCGATTGAGCCGGGGATTTATTACGAGGACTGCGGCTTCCGCACCGAAATCAACGTCCTGATTACCGGGCACGGTCCGGAAGTTACCACCCTGCCTTTGCAAACGGAAATAACGGCGCTGTTTTAATGTATATCACCAATGACGTTATAAAAAGGCTGGCCGAACAATACGGCCGGCCGCAAAGCTGGTGCGCGAGCGTGTTCTGTTACCCGGACGAGTTCGAGATGATCCGCGCCTCGCAGAAAGACGGCCGTAATCACGACGTCACGGTATATATAATGAAGGCTGACAAAATAGTCGTCAACGCCAAGCACTTCTACCCGCCCGGCCTGTTCCGGGCGCCCTCGGGCGGGGTCCATAAAAACGAGGACTTCCTCGAGGGCGTCTGCCGGGAGATGCGCGAAGAAACCGGCTGTGAAATTAATCTGCAACGGTTCCTTTTGCGAACCGCGGCGACCTTTTACCGCCGGGACCCCGGCGGGAGAGTAATCACCGATGAATCGGTTCAA
>JAFGNW010000168.1 GCA_016926795.1 Candidatus Zixiibacteriota bacterium | reverse complement strand
CTAACGTTTTTTATTTTCCTCGAGTCAATAGTCCTAATCGAACTCTATGGAAAATTAATAAGTCTTTTTTATGCTCAGGTCAATTTTTTATACTGCCTCTTTTAATTGCCGTTATAAGCGACTGTCATGACAATATCACCGCTGTAAGAGCCGGCTGTCTGGTCCGGGGAGGGTCTCACCGTGCCGCCGAGGAAGATGGCCATATTGCCGCCCACCGCGTCCAGTGTCAGAGTCTGCGACTGGTGGGGGTTGATAGTGGTCGAGGTTCCGTCTTCCGGCTGGGGCAGCGGGCCCTGCGAATCATCCCAGGCGCCGTCGGTATCGTTAAACGCGATGACCATACGGTCCTGGCCGCCGGTGGTATGGGCCAGATATTCCGGTAAAGCCAGATATATCGACACTTCCCGTCCGGGCGCGCCCACAATACGGAAAACACCGGAACTGTCGTTGGAGGCATTGGAAACGCTGACCGGCACCCCCTGTAAAACATCGCCGAATCGAATGGCGCTGTCGGCCGTCACCGTCAGGGCGGTCAAAATAGTCGCTGTGGCGGAGCCGTTAGCAACATCCTGGGCACCGGCTGTCGATGCTCCTCCCATTAACAGAGCGACAACCAGAATAATTAAGAGCCCGGATGAAACTTTTAATTTTATTTGTAACATTTTAATCTCCTAAAAACAGGATATCCTATATTTCCTTGTTTGGCGACTAGCTGCCGTTATAGGCTACCGTCATTACGATGTCGCCGCTATAGGAACCGGCTGTCTGGTCCACCGAGGGATGTACCGTACCACCCAGGAAGATGGCCATGTTACCGCCCACCGCATCCAGCGTCAGAGTTTGCGACTGGTAGGGGTTAATGGTGGTCGAGGTTCCGTCTTCCGGCTGCGGCAGCGGACCCTGAGAATCGTCCCAGGCGCCATCGGTCGAGGCGAAAGATATGACCATACGGTCTTGACCGCCGGTGGTATGAGACAGATATTCCGGCAGGGCCATATAGATGGAAACTTCGCGACCGGGAGCGCCGACAATACGGAAAACGCCGGAACTGTCGTTCGAAGCGTTCGAGACCGAAACCGGAACTCCCTGAAGAACGTCACCGAAGCGAATCGCGCTGTCGGCGGTGACCGTCAAAGCGGTCAGAATGGTGGCCGTGGCTTCACCCACAGCGACATCCTGAGCGGCAACCCGAGCCGGGCTGCCAATGATAAGCGCTATTGCCAGAATCAGCAATAGTCCGGAAATCAATTTCATCCGTGAATTGAAATTCATTTTCCTCTCCTTTTTATGCACAAATTTCCTAACTCTTTTGTTTACCATATTGTATGTCTGTATAATCGTCAGCCAGTTCAAAATCTTAACAGCCTTTTTTTAAAATTTTCCGCAAAATGCAATATAAGGTTATCGGTTTCGCATTTTGCTATTGACCGCATTCTATAATTTCGTTTCAATTGGAACCGGAAAAGAGGTCGTCGAGCTGCTTATATGACATTTTTTGTCGCATGTAAGCTACTGATATTCAAAATATTAAGGGAACCATCAAATATCCGGGGCATAAAAAAAAGGAGCCGGTCGGCTCCTTTAAAAACAGGTTATTATTATCCTGTACTATGTGCCGTTATAGGCCACCTCGCAGATGATATCCCCGGCATAACTGCCGGCGGTCTGGTCCACTGCCGGGGTGACCCGGCCACCCAGGTAAATCCGGGTTTCGTTGTTGCCGACCCCTCCGGAACCGACCTGAATTCCGGCTGGAAGATTATGCGGGTCTTCGTCAATAAAACCATCCGCCAGTAAAATTGTCGAAGGCGTGGCGCCGGCGGTATCGATGGCGCAGTCGGCGACCCCGAACGAAATCGGCATCCGATCGGAACCGTCGGGCAACGCCAGGTAATTGGGCAGCGTCAGATACGCCGATATGCCCGAGCCGCGGTTACCGATGATGGTAAATATGCCCGAGTTGGCATCGTCATCCCGGCCAACCGACTTGGCCACGCCCTGCAGCAGGTCGCCGAACTGCAGGTCCTGGGTAGCTATCACCTGAAGGCCGGTCAGAACGTTGCCGGTAGCCTGCCCGGTGGCGACATCCTGACTGTAACCGGCGCTTAAAAATACTATTAAAAGCAGGACTATCGCGCCCGATACGCTTTTAACATACCTCCTTTTTTTTCTTTCTCTCACCATCCCTGTCTCCAGAAATTGTATTGTTTATCGTTTTTTTCCAAGAAAAAAGAAGCCTTATCACTCTCGTTCTTAACTTAATTAATCGCCATATTTGAGGGGAATTTGCCAATTTTGACCAAAAAAAAGGGCGGTTTTCAAAAGGTTGATTGAAGAATGAACATTGACGAAAAAAGACGGGCTTTCAGTTGCCGGTGTAGGTAACGGTCAGGACAATAGTGGCTGTGTAATCCCCCGGTATCTGGACTATTTTAGGGATGACCATCCCCCCCAGCCAGATTGTCAGGCCGTTGAACCCCAGCCGGTAGGTAATCGGGTGCCAGGGGTCGATATCGTCATAGCCGGGGCTGGACTGGTCCGGGGTGGCGCTGGAATCCATAGCGCAGGCATCCTCCGGAAATACCAGCTGCATATTGAAACCGTTCATATGCATATAGGTCGGTAAAGTGAATTCGATCGACAGTTCCGAGCCGGCCGTCCCGGATACATGAAACTCCGCCGCTGAACCGGCCGTGTACTTGGGAACCTCCTTGGGCACGCCCGGAAACATATCTCCGAAAGTAAGATCGTTGTTGATGGTGATGCTCTGCGCCCGGGACATGGCGTGTCCAGAGATAATAATCAAAAATACAAAAACGATATACAAACCGGCGCGCATAAAATATTCCCCGCTAATTTAATTGAATCCTATGAAATGTCTTTATTCAAGTCAAGATTAAGTTGCGGGGAGAATTATCAGTTTTCGGAATAGATAAGCGAGACCGTAACGGTCTTCGCCCCGGCGGTTTTTTTCAACAAGCGGGCAGGGTCGATAAGTTTTATTTTTGAATTATCTTCAAGGTCGGTAATTAGCGAGTTATTCGGCTCTTTATCGGGGTCGATTAAATCCATCCGGACGCCATCGATTTTGATTTCCAATTGTATCCCCCTCCGACCAGGATACAGCAAAAAAGCGCCGCGGTCAGCTTTAAAATCACTGTCAAACCCCGCAGCCTGCCGCAGCTCCTCGGCAAGTAAAAGTCCCACCGGGGCTTCAACCGAGGCCGTGGCCCGGATAGCCGCCTTGTTTTTACACAAAAAAGCCTCGCCTCGGGACGCGGTTATCCCTATCAGCAAAAACGTAAAAGACAAAACGACAATTTTTAAACGAACATAAAGCGACATGACGGTATTCGATGTAAAAAGACCGGTACAACATCAAAATACCGTAAAATTGAAAATTGTCAAGAAGTACTATGTTTAGCGCTGCCGCCCGTTTCAATCAGGCGACCGAATCCCCCGGCTAACTGCCCGTATAGGCCACCGTCAGGATAACATCGGCGGTATAATCACCGCCGGTCTGGGAAATCGACGGGTACACCGTCCCCCCGATCCAGACGGTCATATCCCCGGCCGGACCGAGGTCGTGAGCCGACGGGCCGTTGGGATTGATTACCCCGGTCGGCGTTGCCTGGTTCCCGGTGCCGTCGCTGTACGAGGCGTCGGTACTGGAAAAATTGACTCTCATCCCCACCGTCGAATCCACCAGAATCAGCGAATCCGGCAGGGTAAAATCGAGCGATATCTCCGCTCCCGCGACGCCGTTAATCAGCCATTCCCCGGCGAAACCCACCGAGCTTTTATCCACCGCCTTGTTAATCCCCGGCGTGACCGTTCCAAACTGAAGGTCATGGTTGCCGATGATTGTCAGCGAGGACAGCACCGTCGCCGTGGCTTGGATTATCCCGCTCTCTTGCGCCCAAACGCCCGGTGAACCGAATAAAACCAGCGCCAGAATTAAAACCGGGAGTACCAAAAGTTTCTTTTTCATCGAAACCTCCCGTATAAGTTAGGAAATCAAAAGTTGCTGAAACATCTATAGAGCAAGGCCGATGCCGCCCCTTTTCAATGCTTCTATGTTATTGTTATTTAAGAAGTTAAGGGTAGATTGAACCTGTCAGAAAAGGCCGGATTGGTTTTCAATATGGGGAAAAGACCATAAAGTAAAGGTTAAGCCTATATTTATCAGCAGCTTACGCAGCCAAAACCAGAACCGTTTATCTCCCCCGATATTTTTATCAATTAATCGAAAAAAATATCGAAGCGAGCTAAACTGTTTTGAGAAAAAGCCGATGAAATTAACAAACAGCTGTTCAAAAATTAAACAGTTGGAAAAAATTTTAACGTGCGGTCTATAGGATAGAATAATGCGCGTAAAAAACTGTTATATACTGATCTCGATAGCGTTTCTGCTTTATATTCCCCTTGACAATTACGCCCAGGATTTGCTCTGGTCTAAAAATTACGGCGGCTCTTATAACGAGGGGGGCAATTCCTGCCTGCAGACTGCCGACGGCGGTTATGTCGCGCTCGGCTCGACTTATTCCTACGGCACCGGTGACCATGATATCTACCTGTTGAAACTTGATTCCCTCGGCGATACCCTCTGGACCCGAACTTTCGGCGGCTCCGGCACGGATTACGGCTATGATATTCAAAGTACGGTCGACGGCGGCTTTGTTATCGTCGGTAAAACCCGCTCTTACGGAGCCGGGATGATGGACGTTTACCTTATCAAGACCAACTCGCTCGGCCTGGCGCAATGGACCAAAACTTTCGGCGGGACGCAAAATGACGACGGCATTTCGGTCCGCCAGACTGCCGACAGCGGCTATATTATTTGCGGCACCACCAATTCTTTCGGGGCGGGGTATGCCGACGTTTATCTGATTAAAACCAATGCTTCGGGCGACACCCTCTGGACCCGCGCTTACGGCGGAACCGGCGGTGATCTGGGTTATGCCGTGCG